>NZ_JBNDMK010000010.1:0-229543 GCF_050436545.1 Paraburkholderia sp. GAS41 | reverse complement strand
CTGCCGCATGTGTCGACCAACCTGATGGCCGGTCTGATCGAAACGCTGGCGGCCGCGCCGTATCACGGCCGTGCCGACATGCCGGAAATTGCCCGTTCATTGCATCTGGAGGTGGACGATCTGTTCCCGGTCGCGGAAGTGCTGCAGCATCTGGGCTTTGCGGATGTGCGCGAAGGCGACATTTTCCTCACGCCGCCGGCACGTGTGTTTTCCGAGTTCGGCACCCAGGAGCGGAAGATGATGTTCGCCGAACATCTGCTGCGTCACGTGCCGCTTGCGGCGCGGATCAAGAAGGTGCTCAACGAGCGTCCGGGCCACCGTGCACCGCGTGTGCGTTTCGAACAGGAACTGGAAGATTTCCTGTCGGATAGCGCCGCGGAAGAGACGCTCGACGCGGTCATCAACTGGGGTCGTTATGGCGAGATCTTCTCGTATAACGACCAGACCGAAATTTTCAGTCTCGAGGACGTCGAGTCCTGATTGACTGGCTAACTGGCTGGGTCTGACAGAGCGGTTGAAAACAGGGCGGCACGAACCGGATCGGCCGCCCCTGCTGTTTTATTGCAGGTTGCCCCACCTTTCCACGGCCGGTTCGGCGGACGCCCATCGCCAGCCGTTGTCCTGCAGGCACGCGCTGGCGGTGTACCAGTCTGCATGCGCGCCGGGCTTGTCGCCGTCCGCTACCGAGAACACGAATTCCTTGCAGATGGCGAGCGCCGAGGTGAATGCGCGCGTCACCCGTACGTCGCCGTGACCGTTTTCGATCGGCAGCTTGTGCTTCACGCTCCACGGTTTGGTGTCGCCCACCGGCATGCTGCCCGCCAGTTCGGCGATTTCATTCTGCTGATCGGTGTGCATGGTGCGCATATAGCGCTTCACGGCTTCGTCGGTGACCGCCTGCACGGCAATGCCGACGCCGATGCCGACCGCCGGGTTGGCCGTGACGAGACCCGTGGCGACGCCCGCCGCCGCGCCGCTGGCCGCACCCACCGACGAACAGCCGCTGGTCAGCAGGCTGGCGCCGACGCATAGCGCGCCCGCCAGCACGAGCCGCAGGCTGAGCGGGAAACCAATGCGTCGGGCAGACCGTCGTGGGTCGCTCGCGGACGCTGTCAGGTGCGGCTTCATTGCAGCGCACCCCAACGTCCGGTAGCGGGTTCGGCGGAGGCCCATTTCCACGCGGTGCCGTCGCGGCAGACCGAGGCGACGTAGAACGCGCTGCTGGCCGGTTTATCTTTCGTGGCGTCCACGTCGACCGAGAAGACGATCTCCTTGCAGTCGAGCGCGCCCGCGCTGATGGTGCGGCTCACCGTGACGCGGCCGTGTTCGTCGTCTTCGATCGGCACCGTATGGGTCACGCTCCACGGCGCCACGGCGCCGACGTCGAGCGGGCCGGCCACCTTGGCGATACCGTCCTGGGTATTGCGGTGGACCACGCGTTCCGTGTACTGCACGCCGGCCCCGGCCGCGGCGACGACCCCCAGGCCGATACCGGTGGCAACCGCAGCATTACGCGTGACCTGACCGGCAACCGCGGCACCCGCGATACCCGCGCCAGCGGTGGCAGTTTCCGAGTAGAGCGAACTGCAGCCGCTCAGGTTGGCCGTCATCAGAACCGCGAGTGTGACGAACGATGCGATACGCGCGCGCGGAGCCCGTCGAGCCCAGCGCGCATGACTGTTTTGTTTTTGCATTTCCCTGCCTGTGCTCCTGTCTCTGCCGTTCGTGCTGGCCGGTCGCGGCACGCTGGGCTGACGAGGCGTCGTCTGCGACGCTGCAGCATTTTGCAGGATGCGTTTCGCAATTGGGATAGCGAAAATGCAAGCAATTGCAAAAGATGATGCGACGCACGGCCTTTTCTGGCTTGGCTCAGCGCGCGTCGCGGTGTCGATCGGGGAGGCCTGCATGACAGCGTCCAGAGCCGGCGGTGCGGCGGTCAAGCCCGCACGGAACCAGAATGGAGCGCCGCATCGGCGGGGACGATGCGGGCCTCAGGGCTCGCCTTCCTCTGGCGCGTCTTCGGTGCCGTAGGTGCTGAGCCGGTTGTAGAGCGTCTTCAGGCTCACGCCAAGGGCCTTTGCCGCACGGCGCTTGTCGCCGCCGCAATACTTGAGCGTGCCTAGGATGATCTGCTTTTGCGCATCAGCAAGCGGCGTGCCGATCCACACGCTCATGGCGTCGCCCTGGGTGACCGCCTTTTTCACGCGTGAGGCGAGATGCGGGTGGGGCAGCTCCACGGATTTCTCCGCGAGGATGAAGGCGCGGTAAACCGCGTTTTTCAGCTCACGCACGTTGCCCGGCCACGACCACGTGCGCAGCGTCTCGATGGATCGTTTGCTGAAAGATTTACTGGTGCTCTCCTGGATGTTCAGGGCAGCGAGGAAATGCTGCGCCAGCAGTTCGCGATCACTGTCGCGTTCGCGCAGCGGCGGGGCGCGCAGCGGAAATACCGCGAGACGGTACATCAGGTCTTCGCGCAGCCCGTTTTCCTTGACGGCCACCGCAGGGTCGCGGTTGGTGGCGGCAATCACGCGCACGTCGCTCCTGATCAGCTCGTTGCCGCCGACCCGGAAGAACGTGCCCGTCTCCAGCGCGCGCAGCAGTTTCACCTGACGCACCGGTGCCATTTCGGTGATTTCGTCGAGAAAAAGCGTGCCGCCGTTGGCATGCTCGAAGTAGCCGATGCGACCCTGCACCGCGCCCGTAAAGCTGCCTTTTTCATGGCCGAACAGCTCGGCTTCGATCAGCTCATCCGGAATCGCGCCGCAATTGACGGCGATAAAGGGCGCATCCTTGCGCGCGCTGTGATCGTGAATCGTGCGGGCGATCAGCTCCTTGCCGGTGCCGGATTCGCCAATGACGAGCGCGGTGGCGTCGGTGGCCGCAACGCGTTCGATTTGATCGTATAAATCCAGCATCACGGGCGACGACCCATACAGCAGACCATATGACTTCAGTCCCGCGACGCCGTCCGTCACGCGCGACTTGCCCTGTCCGGCTGCGTTACCGCCAGCCGTCACCGTGGGCGAGTCCAGATCGATTGACGCCATAACCAGGTTGTCCTGTGCAAATGAATTCGGTGGTGCCGCGCGGGCCGGTCCAGCGAGTGGCACCGCGCGAGGGCGCAATAGATCACTATCTCACAAAAAGCAATTTAACCATCCGTTGCGCGGCGCGGCAATCCACGCATAACCAGCCCTGAACGATGGGCGTGTCGTGTCAACGATTACGCGCCGGAGTGGTCCAACCAGCATGACGGATGAAGGCGTCTACGCGCCGTGACGGAGCGCGGCAAAACCGTGTGAATCGGCAAGATTGACTGCATCGCGATGCGTCAAACCGGCACCTTTGTCACCCTGGCGAATGGGCCAATCGAGACCTCATCCCGAGTATCTGAATTATCGGGTACGCCGTTTGCAAGGCTATAACTTTTTCGAAGTGCAGCGCGTGAGGTGCGATGCCATTGGACGCATCACGCGACTGCCAATAGCGAGGAGCAACATATGACTCAGACCACGCAACAACTTGAACTGGGACGGCAGAAGATCGTCGAGGACCTGCGCGTCCTGCTGACCGATTCGGAGGAAATCGTACGGCTTGCAGCCAATGTGCCGGGCGAAGGTGTCGACGCACTGCGCGAACGCCTGAGTACCCATGTTGACTCGCTGCAGAACGCGCTCGGCGATGCGCAGGATGCGGCCCAGCGACGCTACCGCGTGGCGGCGGTGAATACCGAGCGCTACGTCCGTCACAACCCGTGGCGCGCGATCGGCATCGCCGCGAGCGCCGGATTTCTGCTCGGCGTGCTGGCGGCGCGTTAGGCGCGGCGTAGGCGCTGTGCGAGATCGCAGGCAACCAGTCTGGCTGGCTGCGCGTGGCATCAGTAGCCCGAAGCAGCCGCGAGTCACCGAATGACGATACGGAGGATGCACTATGGCACGGCCCAAGATTGGTATTTTCGGCGCACTGGTTGCGGTAGGCGGTTTGCTGGCGTTGCGTTGGGCGCAGAAGCACCGGGCCTCGCAAGCCAGCTTGAACCGTGAACTGAATCGCTGGGAGGATGAAGGCGGGGCGGTCACACCCGTTACGCAGGTCACCCCGACCGTGGCAAGCGCGCCGCCAGCCGGCGTGGGCGGGACGCCTTCGGTCGCCGTGAACGGCGCGAATCATCCGAACGGCCTCGGCGAGGCCTGGCCGTTTCCCCATAGCTGAGCGCTCGCAGGACACCGATTGCGACCGCCCATGACTGAACCGCGGCGGGCGGCGCAATTAGGGCGCCAGAGGGTGTATAGGCATTCAGTTTGCCTTCATAAAGCCGTATAATGGGTTTTCATACAACAATAGCCCAGATTAATCCGGCGTAACGCGAGTATTGTTGCAAATTCATGCCAAATAAGGTTTTGCGCATGCTATCCACAACCAGAACTTTCGGGCTTTCCAGACGCGATGCCACACGTATTGATTGTCGATGACGACGCCGGTACCCGCGAGGCGCTTGCTGCCATCATTGGGGAAGACGGCCTCACTACGGCCACTGCGGGCGATTTGCGCGAAGCGCGCATCCAGTTGGTCCGGCAGATGCCGGATGTCGTATTTACAGACCTGAAGCTGCCGGACGGCAGTGGGGTCGACCTGTTCGAAGATCTCGATCCGCGTTCGGGCGTCGAGGTGATCGTGATTACCGGCCACGCCACGGTGGAGTCGGCGGTCAACGCGCTGAAAATGGGCGCGACGGATTACCTCGTGAAGCCGATCAACATGCAGCGCGTGAAGGCGATTCTGTCGCGCCTGCCGCGTCCCGGTGACCTCAAGGCCGAAATCGGCACGTTGCGCGGCGAACTGCGCCGCATGGGGCGTTTCGGTCTGATGCTCGGCAATTCGCCGGTCATGCAGGAGGTCTACGACCAGATTAGCCGCGTGGCGCCCACCGCCGCCTCGGTGATGCTGGTGGGCGAGTCCGGTACCGGCAAGGAAGTGGCCGCGCAGACGGTGCATCAGTTGAGCCTGCGTCGCAAGCACGCGTTTCTGGCGGTGAACTGCGGCGCGATCTCGCCGAACTTGATCGAATCGGAGATGTTCGGCCACGAGCGCGGCTCGTTCACGGGCGCGGACCGTCAGCACAAGGGTTATTTCGAACGGGCCAACGGCGGCACGCTATTCCTCGACGAAATCACCGAGATGCCGATCGAACTGCAGGTCAAATTGCTGCGCGTGCTGGAAACGGGCATGTTCATGCGGGTCGGCACGACCAAGGAAATCGAAACGGACGTGCGCCTGATTGCGGCAACCAATCGCGATCCGGAGCAGGCGGTGCTGGAAGGCAAACTGCGCCTCGACCTGTACCATCGCCTGAATGTGTTTCCGATCAGCCTGCCGCCGCTGCGCGAGCGCGGCAAGGATGTGGACCTGCTGGCGCAAGCGTTCCTCGACGACCTCAACGAGCGGCATAGCACGCGCAAGCATTTCCCCGCCGCGGTGAAGGAGATGCTGCTGTCGTATCCGTGGCCCGGCAACGTGCGTGAGTTGAAGAATTACGTGCAGCGCGCGCACATCATGTCCGGAGCGGATTCCGACAGCACGGCTACCGTGCCATTGCAGATCACGCTCTCGAAACCCGCAGCCGGCACCGCGATCACGATTCCGTTTGGCACTTCGCTGGCCGAGGCGGATCGCCAGTTGATTCTTGCCACGCTGGAGCAATGCGGCGGCGTGAAAACGCGGGCAGCCGAGATTCTCGGCATCAGTCTGAAGACGCTGTATAACCGCCTGGTCGAGTACGGCAATGACGCAAGCCGAGCTGACGACGGCGACGTGCCGGATGAATCGCGGGCGTTGGGCGACGCCGGCGCCTGAGCGGCCGGCGCCATGATCTGCTGCGGGGCGCGTGCACCTCGGCATAAGCCTTGCTGTGATTGAGTCAAACGCACACAAGGACATCGTTATGCCGCTCCACGCTCCCGCACCCGCGCTCGAGGCTCATCGTCCCGAGCCGACCGACCCGCCCAATCCCGCCGAACCGGACACCGTGCCGGAACCCTCGCACGAGCCCATCGAACCGACCGCGCCGCCGATCGGCGATCCCCCGCAGCAACCCAACGAAACGCCGCATATCTATCGCGGCAGGGTTCGTCGCATCGTGCATTGACGCCAGTTTTCAGCCGATGCAGCAAGGCAATGGCCGCCACGCGCTGAGCTTCGCCCGCTTTGCTGTACTTGTTACAAAGCGGTCGACGCTTTTACCGGCAAATTACTGCGGCGAGCCCTAGACTATGTTCAGGTCGTCCATCAGGACGGCGGGCTTCCCCAGGAGGCATCGACATGAGACACCCGGCATTGCGGCGCTCCGCGCGCCATTCGAAGCGCGATTCGCGCCCCGGCAGCGGAGCTGCGGCGCCAGCGGGCGGCCCGCCTGTGGGGCCCGATCCGGCAGGACAGAACCGCATCGCTCCCGATGCCCCGCCGGACGGTGAGCACAACCAGGGCGGCGTGCGCCCGGAAGGCCTTGAATACCAGCGCGACCTCGGCTCTGAACAGGACGCCTGACGGATTTCGCCAGTGTAGTCACACGCGGAAGATTGCTTGGGCGCGAGGCCTGCGGCAGGCGCATTTGTGCCCGCTTGTCACATTTACATACATTTCTGTCCCGCCCGTTTTGAGATAACGGCACGCGACTTGCGTGCTCGATTTCAGCACATCCCCGCATGCGACGAACAACTGAATGAGGTGGAGCACTAATGAGCAGATTGATCGTGGTATCGAATCGTGTCGCGCCGACGCAGGAAGGCCGCCCCGCAGCAGGTGGTCTTGCAATCGGTGTGCTGGACGCCCTCAAGGAAACCGGTGGCGTATGGTTCGGCTGGAGCGGCGAGACGGTGGCAGAGCCATCGGCGCCGGTGATCGAAAAGCAGGGCAACGTGACGTACGCGACGGTGGGTCTCACCAAGCGCGACTACGATCAGTACTACCGCGGCTTTTCGAACGCGACGCTATGGCCGACTTTTCACTACCGTAACGACCTGTCGCGCTTCGATCGTCAGGAGTACGCGGGATATTTGCGCGTGAACCAGACGCTGGCGAAGCAGTTGAAGGAAATGGTCAAGCCCGATGACATCATCTGGGTGCATGACTATCACCTGCTGCCGTTCGCGAAGTGTCTGCGCGAACTCGGGGTCAAGAACCCGATCGGCTTTTTCCTGCACATTCCGTTTCCCGTGCCGGAAGTGTTGCGTAGCGTGCCGCCACACGAAGAACTCGTGAAGGCGATGTGCAGCTACGACGTGGTCGGCTTTCAGACCGAAGCGGACCGTCAGTCGTTTGTCGACTATATCGAGCGCGGCCAGCATGGCACATCGAGCGAAGACGGCATGGTGCACGCCTATAACCGCTTCCTCAAGGTAGGGGCTTATCCGATCGGAATTTATCCGGACGCGATTGCCAGGGCCGCGGAGCAGTTTACCGACCGCAAGCCGGTGCGCAGCCTGCGTGACGGTATGCGCGGGCGCAAGCTGATCATGAGCGTCGACCGTCTCGATTATTCGAAGGGACTGGTCGAGCGCTTCCAGGCCTTCGAGCGGCTGTTGCTCAGTGCGCCCGGTTGGCATGGCCGCGTCTCGCTGGTGCAGATCGCACCGCCGACGCGCTCGGACGTGCAAACCTATCAGCGGATTCGTCAGACCCTCGAAGGTGAAGCCGGGCGTATCAATGGCCGCTTCGCACAGCTTGACTGGACGCCGATCCAGTACCTGAATCGTAAGTACGAACGCAATCTGCTGATGGCGCTGTTCCGGCAATCGCATGTGGGCTACGTGACGCCGCTGCGCGACGGCATGAATCTGGTTGCGAAGGAGTACGTGGCATCGCAGGATCCGGCCGATCCGGGCGTGCTGGTGCTGTCGCAGTTCGCCGGCGCGGCCGAGCAATTGCCGGGCGCGTTGGTGGTGAACCCGTTCGATCTGTCGCAGATGGCCGAGGCGCTGGAACGCGCGCTGTCGATGCCGCTCGCCGAACGCCAGGCGCGTCACGCGGACATGATGGCGCCGATGCGCGAAAACAACCTGTCGGTGTGGCGCGATACGTTCCTCGCGGATCTGCGCAATGTCGCCACGGCGTCGTCGGTGACGGCCAAAGCGGTAAAGCTCGCCGACGTGACGGCAAATTGAAGGACTAGGCAAGAGCGAGGCGTCTCGCAGAAGTACGCGGAAGCCGCCTCGCTTGTGCTGTCACGTCGAAGTCGAAATGCGGCGAGCCGCGCGCGGGTTCAACGTAGTTCGCCGGCAAGCCTTATTGCGCAAAAACGCGCCTCACGGCGGCCCAAAGGGCCGTCGTTTTTGCACGCACATCAACGCCATGGCTGGCAATTCGCCGCCCGACGTGCTGCTCACGTCGCGCGCGGACCGGCGCCGGCGCTACGCGTGTTGCTGGCTCAGATCGCCAAGCGGCACCGGAGTCGTGGTCGGATCGAAGTCCGCCCAACGGCCTTGCTGCCAATGCCCCGACGCACGTTCGAGGTCGGAGGCGCCGGCTTCGCGCAGGATCGCGGCGGCGTCGAACTGATTGTCGTTGCTGACATGCACGGCCACCAGTACCCCTGAGTTGCGGAACTCGCGATGAACCCGCTCATGGTGTCCGGCATGCGCGCTGCGTGCCTGCAGGGACGGGCCGATGCGCAGACCGAGATACGCGCCGACCCCGGCCGCGATGATCACAACGGGCAGCGATGCCGCAAACGCCATGAAGATCGCGACACCGGCAGCCGCGCCCGCTACGGCACCGATAGTCGCGCCGTGGCCGCTTGCTGCATGGATTGGCGGTGCGGCGGTCATCTGCACGCTGTGATCGTGCGCATGGCGCGAGTGCTGGCCCGGCGGATTGACGAAGAAGAGCGTGACGTCTTCTTCGATGAAGCCACGGTCGAAGAGCTGTTGCGCAGCGGCTTCGGCAGCGGGAAAGGTCGTGAAACGTCCAGCGACGATAAGTGACATGGGGAACCCCCTCGGCATCGTTCAGAAGCCATGCAGGGAAGTGCAGGGACGCCCGCTGTCGCGCAATACGCAAAGCTGCGGCGCGGGTACTGCCTTAGACCGCATCGCGAATCGCGAGTGCGGCCTGTTACTGCAAAAGTACTGCAAAAATGACGACGTCAGGCGGGAGCCGGGCTGGTGCGATGCATCACGCGCAAGGTGCTGATGACGGACGCCACCGCCGAAAAACACGCGCCGACATAAAGCGCAATGACCGGCCCATGCTGCGGTGCCACCCCAAAGATCAAGGCGACCAGCGCGGCGCCGAGCGTTTGCCCGGTCAGCCGCGCGGTACCGAGCATGCCGCTCGCGCCGCCGCTGCGTTCGCGCGGCGCCGCGGCAAGCATGGTGCGGTTGTTCGGCGACTGGAAAATCCCGAAGCCCGCGCCGCACAGCGCCATGCGCCACGCAATCTGCAACGGTTCGGGATGGGCGCCGAGCGTGGCGAGCAGCAACAGGCCGGCGGTCAGCGCAACGAGTCCGATACCCCCGAGCCAGCCCGCCGATAAACGATCCGACAGCACCCCCGAGAGCGGCGCCGCGACCACGATGACGAGCGGCCACGGCGTCATCAGCAAGCCGGTTTGCACCTGCGACAAACCGAGCGTGTCCTGCAGCATGAACGGCAAGGAGACGAACGCCAGCATCTGGGCGGCGAACGAGCAGACCGAGGTGCCGATCGACAGCGCGAATATCGGAATGCGCATGAGATCGATCGGCAGGAGCGGAGCGGGCTGGGTCAGTTGCCGGCGCACGAAGAAGTAGCCGATCAACACCGCGCCGAGCGCTTCAAGGGCGCTGTAGCCCCATGCTTCGCCGTGGCCCAGGCCATCCACGGCGAAGATCAGCAGACCGAACACAAACGCGTTCATCACCGCGCTCAGGTAATCGTAGGGGGCCTTGTGACCCGCATTGACCGGCAGCGCCCTGAAGCCGCTGAGAATGGCCGCAATGCCGATCGGCACGTTGATCGCGAACAGCCACGGCCAGGGCGCGATGGCGAGGACGCCGGAGGCGACCGTCGGTCCCACCGCGGACGATACCGCCACCACCATGGCGTTGATCGCGACGCCGCGGCCGAGTTGCTTGGGCGGATAGATCATGCGCACCAGCGCGGTATTCACGCTCATGATGCCCGCTGCGCCGAAGCCCTGGATCACGCGGGCGAGGGCGAGCGTCGGCAGCGAGGTGGCGAGCGCGCAGCCGAGCGAGGCGACGGTGAAGAGAATCAGGCCGCTCAGATAGACACGCCGGTAGCCGATGCGATCGCCGAGCGACGCCAGCGGCAGCAGCGAGATGGTGACCGCGAGCTGATACGCGTTGACCACCCAGATCGAAGCGGCCGCGCTCGCGTGCAGATCGCGGGCGATGGTCGGTAGGGCGACATTGGCGATCGCGCTGTCGAGGACGGCGAGCGTAATGCCGAGCGCCACCACGACGATAGCCCAGTAGCGTTGCGGCAGGGGCAGCCCCAGTTCGGCTTCGGGGGCGGTAGGGCGGTCGCCGGTGGGTGCGCCCTGAGGGTTGGAAGCGTCGTTGCCGGAGGCTCGTGCGTGCATCTTGGCGTGCTTGTCGTGATGGGTATGAGTCGCTTCGCGGGACGATTTCAGTTCGTACAGACTGGTATGGATCGTTGAATCGAGTTCGTTGAGAGCGTGCCTTCCGGCGGTGCTTCCGATTGCAGCGACGGGGCGATGTTTGCGCCATCCGCACCGAAGCGAACAGACCCGGATGAGCCAATCGAGTGTATCACCGGCGGCTCGTTCGTTTGCTCGAACCCGGCCATGCTCGACGGATTCGCACTGCGTGATCGGGGTGGGTGAAATGCAGGACTCAGCCGCGCTCTTCGAACTCGGTTGTGTCGCTGTGCAGCCAGTCGGCCAGCCGCTCCAGCACACCGTTGAGATCCCGATTGGCGCCCCGCAATGCGCATTCCCACACCACGGCCACGCGCCATCCGGCGGCCATCAGGGCGGCGCGCGATTTCTCGTCGTTGCTGCGGTTGCGGCCTATCTTGTCGCGCCAGAAGTCGGGGCGGGTCTGCGGCCATTTGAAGAGCGGGCAATCATGTCCGTGCCAGAAGCAGCCATGGACGAACACCACGGCGCGATAGCGCGGCAGGACGATATCGGGACGCCCCGGCAGATCGCGGGCGTCCAGACGAAAGCGAAACCCCTGCCGATGCAGCAGGCTGCGAATCAGCAGCTCAGGTTTGGTATTGCGCCCGCGAATGCCGGACATCATCCGGCTGCGGGTGGCGGCGTCGACGATGTCGACCATCAGCCGAAGCGCACCCGCGCCTCTGGGACCGGCGCGAGCAGTGCCTGCACATGCGGCAGCATGATGCGGGCGACTTCCTGCATGACCGGCATCACGACGCTGTTGCCGAATTGCCGGTAGGCCTGGGTGTCGCTCACCGGAATCCGAAACGTGTCGGGAAAGCCCATCAGCCGGGCACATTCACGCGGCGTCAGACGGCGAGGGCGCAGCCGTTTGCCTTGGGCGACGAGGATCTCCGAACCGTCCTTGTGATAGCGCGCCGACAAGGTGCGCGTCACGCTGTCCGGATACGCCATGCCGAAACCGAAGCCATTACCCGCCGCCCGATGCTTCTCCGCGTAGTTCTGCAGATAGGTCCACAGGTTCGGCGTCAGCGTGTATTTCGGTTGCACCCGCTTTTTCGCGTGGTCGAAGAAACGGTCGTGGTCCCACGGCAGCACGGGCTCGCTGCCGTCGGTGCGATGCAGGATCGAGCCAAGGCACGGGCCGACGCTGGGCAAGCGCAGGTCGTCCCAGGAAAACGCGGTCTTGCCGCGAAAGCCGACGATGATGATCCGCTCGCGGTGTTGCGGCGTGAAATGCTGGCCGTCGACGATGCGGTAATGCACTTCGTAGCCAAGTTCTTCGCGCAGCGTCTGCAGGATGACTTCGAAGGTGCGGCCCTTGTCGTGCGACAGCAGGTTCTTCACGTTTTCCAGCAGAAACGCGGCCGGACGCTTGGCCGCGATGATGCGGGCGACGTCGAAAAACAGCGTCCCCTGAGTGGAGCATTCGAACCCATGCGGCCGGCCCATGGCGTTTTTCTTGCTGACCCCGGCGATGGAAAACGGCTGGCAAGGAAAGCCGCCTAGCAGGACATCGTGTTCCGGCACGTCGCTGGCGGGAAACGACACGATATCGCCGATGAACGTGTGATCCGCGCCGTAGTTTTCCAGGTAGGTTTTCTTCGAGAAGTCGTTCCACTCGCTCGTGAAGACACACGCGCCGCCTTGCGCTTCGAAGCCCATGCGGATGCCGCCGATCCCGGCGAACAGGTCGATGAAGCGAAAGTTGGCCTCGCCCTGCGCGGTGCCGTGCTTGCCGGCGGCACCCGCATGTAGCAGGTCGCGCAGCGCGGGTTCGAGCATGGACGGGCACGGTGTCTCGCCCTTTTCCCAGCGGCGCACGGTCTTGATGTCTTTGCCGACGTGAGCGGCGATTTCTCGTTGGGTAAAGCGGGTGCGCGCCTGTTTTAGCAGCTCGAGCGGTGGGGCCTGGGTCACTAGCAGTCCTTGCTGGGGATTTTTGCGGACATTATGACCTGGAGTTGTCCCTTTTTTCCAGGAATCCCGCTTCCGACGGGCAAAAAAACGCCCTCGTACCCCGCTAGCACAAGCGGGCGATAGGTCCGTCTGGCAAGCGTTCTGTTTGGAGGGCGGCTGACCGGCGAGCGTGAACACGCCCTCGATGTCAAGGCATCCACCGGGTTAAGGTCAACGAAGATTTATTCCCGATCAGACAGATTGCGCGAGCGTTGAAGGCCGTTAGGCTCGAACCCGTGACGCTGATCTCCGCGTTACGGTGTGTTGGAGCCGCGGCATAGGTCCGCGGCTTTTTTTACCCGTTGCGTTGCCGGTAAGAAGGGGGAGTCAGCAGGGAAGGCGGCCCGGGCCGTTAGCTGACGCGCTGCGTTGGCGCAGCGCGGCTGTCGTGGGCGCCGGGCGGCATGGTTTTCCACTCGGGGAGAAGGTCCGCCGGTTCGAACTGATCCAGTTTCAGCAGCAGGCCGTCGACGGCGCACAGTTGCGCGTGGGTCAGATGCTCCGCGTCGAGCAAGGTGTGCAGACGCTTGCGCCAGTAGGGCGCGGGCAGGATCGCGCCACCCAGGTCGCCGAGCAGCGACGGCTCCATCACGCGGCGAATGTGCGCAATGTCCTGATCGATGAGCGTGGCCAGCAAGGCTTTGTTTGGCGCTGTCAGAATGGGGTCCATGCCACATTAACGGCGGTCAAAATATTGACTTTAGGGTCCGTTCTAATAATTTTTTGCCTTGGATTCACGCGGCGTTCCGAAGCCGGGCACACCCGTTGCTGAGCAAAAGTACTGGCGCAAATTCGCGCCGGCATTGCAAACGCAAGGAGCCGAACATGAATAAGGACCAGGTGAAGGGCGTCGGAGAACAGGTCAAGGGCAAGGTTAACGAGGCGGTTGGCAAAGCCACGGGTAACAAGGGCCAGGAACTGAAGGGCGACGTTCAGCAAGCGGCGGGTCAAGTCCGCAAGGCTTATGGTGACGGCAAGGAAGAGGCCAAGGACAACGCCAAGCGGAACGCGCCGTAACGGGCGGCCGGTTTGACGAAAAAGGCGCTTCGGCGCCTTTTTTTGCGCGGTGTGACCCGAGGATGGCCGGTTGGTCGCATGGCGCGAGCGGTGCAGGGCGGGTTTGTCTCGCGGCAAGAAAAGTTTGCCAACACCGTTTATATTGGTCGCCTTGTTCGCCGGACCCGGTTGCTTCGCCCGGTTGCCTCGAGAAGGCAAGGAGGCCAGGAGGCAACTTTTTTGCCGCGTCCGCCCATTTTGTTCAAAGAGCCCTTATGACCGATCTTTCCGCTTTCCCGATTACAGCCAGGTGGCCAGCCCAGCATCCCGAGCGCCTGCAACTCTATTCACTGCCCACGCCGAACGGCGTCAAGGTTTCGGTGATGCTCGAAGAGACCGGTCTTGCCTATGAACCGCATCTGGTGCGCTTCGACACGAACGATCAGATGACGCCCGAATTCATGTCGCTGAACCCGAACAACAAGATTCCGGCCATCATCGATCCGAACGGTCCCGATGGGAAGCCGCTGGCGCTGTTCGAATCCGGCGCGATCCTGATCTATCTGGCGGACAAGACCGGCCAGTTCATTCCGCAGGATGCCGCCGGCCGCTACGAAACGATCCAGTGGCTGATGTTCCAGATGGGCGGCGTGGGCCCGATGTTCGGTCAACTGGGGTTCTTCCACAAATTCGCCGGCAAGGAATATGAAGACAAGCGTCCGCGCGACCGTTACGTCGCGGAATCGAAGCGCTTGCTCGGCGTGCTGGAGCAGCGGCTGACCGGGCGTGCCTGGATCATGGGCGACGCCTACACCATCGCCGATATGGCGACCTTCCCGTGGGTGCGCAATCTGGTCGGCTTCTATGAAGCGGCCGATCTGGTGGGGATCGCGGATTTCCCGAACGTCAAGCGGGTGCTGGATGCGTTCGTCGCGCGTCCGGCCGTGGTGCGCGGTCTCGACAGCCCCAAGCGCATCTGATGCGCGCGTAGCGGTGCTGCGGCGGGCCTCGCTATGAGGTCCGATGCGTCGGGGATTTAGCGCTTTCGGCGCGCGTGGCAAGTGCCGCGCGCGCCGACTCGATCGCGCTGGCCCAGTCGCCCAACACGGGCTGGCGAAACAACTGCGCGCTCGAATACCACGGACTGTCCGCGCGCTCGAGCATCCAGCGCCAGCATGTGTCGAGGCGATTCAGAATCCACACCGGCTTGCCGAGTGCACCGGCAAGATGGGCCACGGCGGTATCCACTGAAATGACCAGGTCGAGGTTCGCCACCAGCGCTGCGGTGTCGGCGAAGTCGGTGAGTTCATCCGTGTAGTCGACGAGCCGCGCGCCGAGTTCAGGCGTCTGCGCCAATTGCTGCGCCGCCGGACCTTTCTGCAAACTGTAGAAACGCACATGCGGTATCTCCAGGATCGGTCGCAGCGCGTCGAGCGCAATTGAACGTCGCGCGTCGTTTTTTCTGAGTTCTGCTACATGCGGCCGGCTTCCGCCCGCCCAGACCAGTCCGACTTTCAGCGTGCTGTCTTCCCCGCTGTTTGCCAGGCGTTCGGCCCAACGCTGGGACGCTTGCGCGTCGGCGAAAAGGTAAGGTGTGGTGGCGGGAATGCTCGCAAGCTCCGTCTTGAACGCGAGCGGCAGGCTAAGCAACGGACAATGGCAATCGAAGGGCGGCAACGGCTGGCCCTGCTCGATCAATTGCGCCACGCCGTCGAGGTTCGTCAGTAGCCGCATCAGTTCAGACGGGACTTCGAGGATGACCCGGGCGCCCAGGCCCGACACCCGCGCGGCGTAGCGGCAGAACTGCAGCGTGTCGCCGAGACCCTGTTCCGCGTGCAGCAGGATGGTCTTGCCGGCGATGGAGAAATCGCCCAGCCACAACGGCTGCGCGAAGACCCGCTGGCTGGCCTTGATCCGGTTACGCTGCCAGCGCCACTCATACTTTTGCCAGCCTTCCTCGAACCGGCGCAGTTGCAACAGGCACAGGGATGCGTTCCAGTGCGCCTCGGCGAATGCGGGGCTCAACGCGATAGCACGCTCGTAATGCTGCAGCGCCTCTTCGTGCTGATTCAGGTCGACGAGCGTCAGACCGAGATTGTTCCAGGCATCCGCGAACGCGGGTGCAAGTTCGAGCGCGCGCTGGTAGCTCTGTTGCGCATCTTGCGGGCGGTTGAGATCGCTCAATGCGTTCGCGCGATTGCTCCATGCCTCCGCGTAGTTCGCTTGCAAGGCGATGGCCTGATCGCAGCTCGCGAGCGCGTCCGCCGCGCGGCCGAGATCGCGCAGCACGCAGGCGCGGTTGTTCCATGCCTGCGCGAACGCCGGGCGTAACGTCAGGGCGCGCTCAAAGCTGACCAGCGCGTCAGCGGGCGCATCCAGACCGGCGAGTGCATTGCCGCGATTGTTCAAGGCATCCACGAAATCGGCTTGCAGCGCGAGCGCGCGATTCGCACTGGCGAGCCCTTCCTTGAAGCGCCGCAGCGCGTTGTAGGCGAACGCGAGATTGGAGTGGAGCGGCGCTTGCATGCCGTTGATCGCGACCGCCTTTTTCAGCAGTTCGATGCCTTCCTCGATACGGTTCGACTGCAGCGTCAATGCGCCGAGCAACTGCATGGCGTCGAAGTGCTTTGGCCGTAGCTTGAGAATCTCGCGGTAAAGGTCCTCGGCCTCGGCGAAGGCACCGTTTTGCTGCAGGGCTACCGCCTCGCGAAGCAGGGTGTCGAGTTGTCGCTGCGGGTTCGCTGTCTTGCTCATAGGATGCATGGGGGCCGGCGGATGGCGGCGATTATCGCCGAAAAGACCCTGACCGGCACCGCTGTGTCGACGCTGACGCTCGGCGTATCATGGGCCGGTCACGACAAAGGGAGACGGGACGATGAAATTCCACGGTTCACTTCTGTTGGCTGGCGTCATGGCGGCTGCTGTGTCACTCACGGCATGTACCCAGGGCGGTCCGGTTGAGTTTTCCGTCAGCGGGGCCGATGCGCCTGTGACGTCGCGAGCCGACGATCTGGATTTTGGACCGATGGACCACTCCATTGCCGATTGCAAGGCCACGGCTCAAAGCGCGGGGCAGGGACGCTGCGTGAAAGTGCGGGCGTACGAAGCGTGCATGAAGACACGCGGCTACATAACCGTGTTGGGACCGGAGAATCCTTCCTCGTGCGGACAGCCTGCGTGGGAGCAGGATGTGCGCAAGTGGCTGCAGTGAGGCGCGGGTAGTCATGTCGCGAGCCATGCAAACAGGAGAGTGGGCGGTTATGCCGGTGCCGGTGCCAGACGCTTCACGTGTGGCGCAGATGTACGAGGCGCCGTATCTGGCGGATGCCTACGCGATCCGCTTACCCGAGGACGCGAGTGCCGATCCCGAGTTGCTGGCGCGATTCATGTTTGCCCATCAACCTTCCTGGGTCGCATGGCTAATGTCGATGCGCGATGCTCTGGTTGCCAGCTTCGGCATCAAGACTGCGAGACAGTTGCGAAGCTCGCCCAAACCGGCGGGCGATGAGCGCGTCAATATCTTCAGGATTTACGAGCGCCGGGCGCACGAAATCATTCTGGGCGAGGACGACAAGCATCTCGACTTCCGCGTGTCGGTCATGCGCGAGACGAGAGCACTTGCGACGGGAGCGCACCCTTATCTGGTGGTCTCGACGGTCGTGCATTGTCATAACCGACTGGGGCGCACATACATAACGCTGATCGCGCCGTTCCATCGCCGGGTGGTGGAAGCGGGGCTGCGGCGGGCGGCGCGTCTTGGGTGGCCTACGGTAATGAAGGTGTAACGCAGACGCGCTTTCGTCTATCTGCGGTGCGGGCTGGTGGCCCGTATTCGCGATGCCTGCGCTCCGTTACTGGACCAGTTGAAGTTGGGGCTGCCGCGATGAGGGCGCCTTGGCGCAGAGGTCGAACTTGTCCAGTTCCAGCAGCAGGCTATCGACGGTGCGAAGCTGCGCATTCGAGAGGTGCGTGGTATCGAGAATCTGATAAAGACGCTGGCGCCAGTAAGCGGGCGGCAAATAGGAGCCGGCGAGGTCTCCGTACAAGGCGGTCCGCATCATACGAGCGATATGCGTGATGCCTTCGTCGATAAACGTGTTCATTTGTGTCCCCGTGAATCTTTTCAGCCGGTCCAGCTGTTGTCGATTACATCTGATGAATGGGGCGGTTTGACGGCTGCGTGGCGATGACGGGTTGCCGTTTTCATTAAATAGGAATCCGTCTGATCTCACGCGGCCTCGGCGCCGCATGAATTGAAGAATACGCGTGCGCCTTGCGGGTCAATCAGGCGAATACGGCGGCATTGTGGCGTCAATTTATGCGCTGCGAGTTGGGCGGCATCTAGGCATGTCGGCAATTGTGAGATTTGCCGCAACAGTGAATTCGCAACCGCGGTCTTCACCCCAGCATTCAAGCCCCTTAGACTGTTCTTACTGGCTGCAGACATTCAAGTTTGTAGCGCTGTACAAAACAATCTTTGGAGGTGTCACCATGAAATCGCTCATCAAGGCAGTTGCGCTTGCTGTTGTTCTGGCCGCTCCGGTGGTTTCGTTTGCTCAGACGAATCAACCGTTGACACGCGCTCAGGTTCGCAGCGAACTGATCCAGCTCGAGAAGGCCGGCTACAACCCGGCAACGGCTGACGACTACGACTATCCGGCGAACATCCAGGCTGCCGAAGCGCGCGTGGCCGCACAAAACGCCAGCGCACAGGCCGATACGACGGGTTATGGTTCGAGCGCGAATGGTTCGGCCCAGACGGGACAGCGCACCGAAACGACGATCAGCACCTATTCGCCGCCGGTCTATAACGCGCATTAATGAATTCCGGCTAGCGCGGCTGCAGAGGATTTAGGGTGTCTGTGGATTGACGGTAGTCGATAAGAAAACAGGCCCGCATCTCGATGGAGATGCGGGCCTGTTTGCTTGTGCGGCGAAATGGCTCGTTGACTGCGCGTGCAGCAGCAATCGATCAGCTTTTGCGGTATTTTTTCACCCACTTCAATCAACCGCCGCATGGCGCCGGATTCCCTATGACAGAACGTAAGCCGTTTGACGCAGCGGTACGTCGTTTCCTGGATGAGCAGGCGGTGACCACGGGCGCGTTGCCTGCGGCTACGACGAATGAGGAACGGGTGCATACCGCACGCAGCGCAATGATGCGTGCGCTGGAAAGCCGTGCGTCGATTGCCGGCTTGCCCAATGGTGTCGAGACGCATGATGTCGAGATTGCCGCGGGTCTGGGGGGGCGGGTTTATTTGCCCAAGGGCGATGGAGCGACGCCTTGGCCGGTGCTGGTGTACACGCATGGGGGCGGGTGGGTGATCGGCGCAGTGGCGACGGTCGATCCGTTCTGCCGTTTGCTGTGCGAGGCGGCCGGCGTGATGATCGTCTCGGTCGAGTATCGGCTCGCGCCGGAACATCCTTATCCGGAGGCATTGGACGATACGCTGGCGGCTTTTGCCTGGGCGCTTGAGCACGCGCAGGCGTTCGGCGGCGATGTAGCGCGGCTTGCGCTGGGTGGGGATAGTGCCGGCGCGAATCTGGCTGCGGTGACCGCGAATCGGCTTTGTGCCGATGCGCCCGCGAAGGCGCGTGCATTGGGTGCGCTGTTGCTGCTTTATCCCGTGACGGATCATCCGGGTGCGGAGCATGCGTCGTACGCGGAGAATGCAACCGGCTACGGACTCGAAGCGGATCTGATGCGCTGGTTCTGGGAACTGTATGCGCCGGGCGTTTCGGCGGACGATCCGAGCGTCTCGCCTCTGCGGCTGCATGACGTGCCTGCCTTGCCGCCAACGCTGGTCACCACCGCTCACTACGATGTATTGCGCGACGAGGGAATCGCGTACGCCGCCAAGTTGACAGCGGCGGGCGTGGCGGTGACTCATCTGCATGCACCGGATATGGGGCATAACTTC
Source organism: Paraburkholderia sp. GAS41 (assembly GCF_050436545.1). NCBI lineage: Bacteria > Pseudomonadati > Pseudomonadota > Betaproteobacteria > Burkholderiales > Burkholderiaceae > Paraburkholderia > Paraburkholderia sp. GAS41. The sequence continues at coordinate 210,025 of NZ_JBNDMK010000010.1, read as the reverse complement.
CCGGTGACACCGAGCCAGGTTGCACGGTTTGCACAGGGCGTGGAAACGCTGGATGCGGTTGCGGAGTGGTTAAAGCGGACCTTGGCGGCGCGTTAGCCGGTGACGAAGATGGCGAGGGCTTTGGGGTGGGTCAGCTCGAAGGTATGAACCCGGCCCGCGCGGACGTCGAGGATCAGGCGGTCGAGCAACTGCAGTTCGTGCGACTCCGTTTCTATATCGCCAGTTGCTGTGGCTGAGATCTTTGCAAACCACGCGCGACGTTGCTCCAGCAAGTACGTCACGGCGCTGCCGCGCGTCATGAAAAACCGCTCCATTGCTTTTATCCGTCTGTTTTAGTGACGCGTGCGCGAAGGCGAGGTGGAATTTAGCACGAGGTGCGGAGGTGCGGAGGTGCGGAGAGGCTGAGGCGGGTGAAAGATCGGGGCAGTGGTTTGCCTCGGCTGGTGTGCGGGGCGGTGGCTGTGCGGGGATGTGAAGCGAGGGAGGACAGTATGGGACGCGTGTCGGGCAATCGACGAGGTGCGGGGTGGACGTTGGGAGATCAGTTCCTGAACCTGGGTTGTCTGGTCCCCCCGACAGGAATGTTGGTCCCTGTTTTGCTCCTCAGGCCCGTGGTGGTCCGTAGCCCTGAAGCCCAAGCGTATCAAGGCCTACAGCCCTGGTCAAGGTCTGAGGGTCTAAGGACTCACATCGGCCCGTTGGTACAGTCAGGGGTCGCCCGTTGGTACACCGGCCAGCGCCCGACCCTGCCAGCGTCATATTAATAGGGGCACATCACTTGAGGAAACACAGGGCGGCCCCCAGGGGGGTCAGGGGTTTCCAGCAAGGCACCCCCCCTTCCGCTGCAGGGCTCTAGGGGAATTCTGGAAACTGACAATCAGCTTTCGGGTCCTTAGAAAATTGGGGCGGGGCTCCCCCACTGACGAAGTCTCAACAACGACAACCACCGGTCGCTTTAGTCCTCAATTTGCGAAGTGGGTGTGCCGGGTGTTTAAGTACCGGTCTTTCCCCCCAGCGGATTCGTCTATCGTTTTGAAAATCCAACGCGATCTGCTAGCACGAACGCACCGAGCAAGTAAAGCGGGAGTGCATGCCGATCGATCACACTGTAGTAATTCCGATACAGCACCGCCGTGCTTGACGGTCGGGGGCCCCCCGTGCTAAGTGCGGCGCACACCCTTGCAGCTACTGTCAGAAGTGGTAAGTACTGACAGCCCCTGTCGGCTACCCTGCAGATACTGTCATAAGTCCTATTGACGAGTTCTGATAGACCTGTCACAATCCGCTCTAACTTATGACAACCCCGCAGGAGAAACACCATGGCCCGTATCGCTTACTTCCGCGTCTCGACCCGTGACCAGTCCATCGAATCCCAACGCCACACGCTGGGTGGATCGTTTGACAAGGAATTCAGCGACCACGGAGTGAGCGGGACGGTAGCGGCCCTTGAGCGCCCGGGGTTCCAAGCATGCGCCAGCTACCTCCGTGAAGGTGACACGCTGTGTGTGTACGCCGTAGACCGCCTTGGCCGCGACTCTATCGACGTGCAAACGACCGTACGGGACCTCATGGCTAAGGGCGTGATTGTGGACGTACACGGCCTCGGTCCTATCGTGGGTGATGCCGGTGTGTTGGTCCTGACCTTGCTGGCGCAGTTGGCGCAGATGGAACGCAACCGGATTATCGAACGCACGGACGCAGGCCGCGCTAAGGCCAAGATCGACATTGCAACCACGGGCAAGACTCAGAAGGGCGCAACGTCCCTCGGTCGTCCGGTCCAACACGATGCACAAGCCATTGCAGCCCGGTCGTGGGAGCTTGGCAGCATCGCTAAGGCAGCAGAGGCCCTTGGGGTCTCAGAAGCCACCGTTAGCCGCGCCCGCCGTCAATTCCCCCGAGTAGCAGCGTAAGCGGGCGTTGTAAACCCTCGGGGTCCCTGGTAGCCTAGGGGCCTCACCGATCACCACCACCACCACCAAGTAGCGAGCATGGACCGCATTGAACCGAGCTTCACAAGCCGCGCCTACAGAACCACCACGATCACCGTAGAGCGCCTGAGCGCCTACGCCACCGAGCGGGCAGAGCTACAGGCCACGCTGGAACGGGACCCCATAGCGGCACGCATCCGAGCTAGGGCAGCGCGGCGGTGTGATCGTGAGTCGTGGGTCGATGTCGAATACACCATGGTCTGAGAAGCGGCACACCACACACACACACAGCGAGTAACGAACATGAACGGCACAACCACAATCGGCTACATCCTCGGTCAAGCAATCCTCCTCTACGTCGCCCACAGGGCGGTCAAGTGGGCAGTACGGAAAGCCAAGCGGGGCCTGGGGTCACACTAGATGGCCGATCTAGTGGCAAGGCCACGTCGCCGCTTTGCGGCTCTAATACCGAGATCGATCGTATGCGATTGCAATAAGTACCCGGTGCAGGAGCATGGCGCGTAAGTGTTACAAGAGTCTGTGGGGCCTTAGGGCTATCCCACCATGTGAAATAGATCGCATACGATACAGTTAAGCCTCACCAGCGCCTCAGGGACATTCCACCATGTGAGATAGATCGCATACGATGGAAAAAATGGTTGCCCTGGGTTGGAAGATTGTATCTTTTGCAAAGAATCTCGAGCCCCAAGCCCCTTGGACCCCTACGCCCCTCACCACAATAGCGATTGCAGGGGCTACAGCGTAGCGCCATGGCGTTCCTGAGGCCTCGGGTATACGAGGGCCTACCCAAGGATCGCCAGCCCGTTGTAGCCACGCTTGCAGTGAGTAGAGAATTGCCCTCACTCTCACCTATCGCTGTGCGCCTTGCTGTGCGGGGCCTACGCCGTTCATACACTCATAGAGGGAAGGCCCATAGCTGGTGCTATCGGATTTGTATCGGTGATAGGTAGCGTCAAAATGCGTCCTATAAGAGACCCAGCGGCCCAAGGGTATGTAGTGCTTGCTGAATTGCTTTGAAATCAACGCTCGCCACTCAATGCTGCCTATTGAGGACCCAAGCGGTGCGCAGCAGCGCCCAAGGCCCCAAGGCCCTGTGCAGACCAGCGCTCTTGAAGGCTTCTGTAGCGCCTGTTTACTTGCTGTGTAATCAACGACATTCCCAACTTGCTTCCTATAGAAGACCTGAGCGCCCAAGGCCCCATGCTGAGAGGCAGCGTAGCTGGGTGGCTTGCCGCTACTTGGCGCTAGGACCCGGAAACACACTTCCACTCACAACCGGCTAGGCACCAGCAAAGCATCACTCGAGAGTGGGTGGATTGTGAGCAGTATCACACTTAACCCATGCCCTTTTTGATTCCTGTTTAGAATCAAGGCTTGCCATCAAAACCTTCCTATAGAACAGAGGGGGTGCTGGTGAGGAGAAAATCTTTTCCCCAAAGTCGTCAGACTGCGTCTTCCCTGTTAGGGCCACCCGGGTTATGACTACTGTAGAAGACCGCGCCCTAAGGTCCCTGACACGTCAGCGGTCTACGCCGGATGCCTACTAATAGACGAGCGCCTATGGCCCTGGTCTGTAGTGGTCGCTGAACAGCCACAGAATCAAGCACCTACAGTTTTTGCCTACTGATAGAGCAAGGCCAGAGTGAATTACCTACTGCTATCGAAGAGACGCCCCAAGGTCTCTGACCTGTCAGTGAGCTACGCCGTTCTTACACTAATAGAGGGGCGTTCGCGGCCTCAGTCTGTAGCGGTCGCTGAGTTCCCATCGAATCAAGCACCTACAGTTTCTACGTACTGATAGAGCGCGGGTCAGTAGCGCCTATGATTTTAATAGTCAACACCTACGAAAGAGACCGCTGTTTATTACTCTACCGGTACGACGAAGGGACCCACGCGGCCCCCGGTCTGTAGCGTCTGCTGAAGTCCTTTGTATTCAACGCTCGCGGATAGCTCGACACCATAGAGGAGCAGTGCCAGTGATTTACCTGACACTATCGAAGAGCAGCGCCCATGGCCCACGGCCTTGAAGACCATCGGTCTGAAGACCTCTGCGCCAGCTTGGACACTGTAGGACCACACACACACGGCACTATCGGCTTAGACCGATTGATAGTAGTCAGACCAGGCATGGGTTTCGAATTAGGTTGCACTATCGAAGAAGAGCCCCCGCATTTACCTACTGCTATCGAAGAGACGAGCCCCGCATTTAGGCCGTACTATCGACGAGAAGCCCGAACCCGCGCTATCGCTTTCGACAGATCGATTGGCCTGATTTATGACGTACCCTAGAAGAGCAAGCCCCATGGCCCCCAAGGAATCCCTTTCGAGTCAAGGGGATCAGACAAACGTCTGCCATAGAAGGCCAAGCGGTGCGCAGCAGCGCCTCGGCCCAAGGAATCCCTTTGGATTCAACGGCTCCCACTCAACGTCTACCATAGATAGACCGCTACTTGATCAAGCGAGCTATCGCTCTAGACCAGATTGAATTACCCCGTCCTATCGATAGACCAGCTTGGGGGATAAAGGGGGCCTTAGGGTCCTAAGGATGTACTTAAGACCTAGCTAGGTGTTGATAGGTATTGTTACCGGTTTTCACTTCAGTCTTCATTGGGTTCCTTAGGTCCCAAGGGTCCCTCAGGCACGGCGAGGCCTAGCGCCCCGAGGAGTAGCGCAGGGTGGCTTGGTAACCACCGTGTAGAAGGCATGGCAACCAGCGCTCCAAGCCCGAGGGACCCCCTTGCAGGTAGGGATTAGAGCCGATGGCGATGGTTCAGGCTACCCATGCACCAGCCCCTACCCACCAGCCCGTTGTAGCCGCACAGTACGCCCTGCAATCAGTATCGCCACTATCACGCCTCACCCCCAGTAGCGAGCTTCTACGCTCCTCACAGTTTCAGTAGCGCCTTGGACATGGTGCGCTACGCCTTGCTTGTGTCTCTCAGTCCGAGCAGGGTCCTTTTACATCCCAGTAGCACATCACGCCTCACCCCACATCATGGGAGTGGGGCTTTGCACAGCCGAACACCCACACACACAGTCCTAGCGCCCCTACTGGCCGCTGGGAACCCTTTTAGCCGAACACCCATCGATACCCACTCACCATGAAATCCAAGCACCCCTCAGACCTCAAGATCGCCTATCCACGCAACCGGGCCAAGCCAGGCACCAAAGCAGCCAAGCAGCAAGCAGCCCGCGCCGCTGGTCTCAAGACGTTCCTCCACACATGCCCGAAGCACGGCCCCGAGTCGCACCACAGCACCCACGGTAACGGCAACTGTCGTCAGTGCATCGCTGAGTCCATGCGAGCAGCCAAGGCCAGGCGCAAAGCAGCCAAGGCACAGGCCGCTATGGCTGAGACCATGGTAGCGGTCGCGCTAGCCTCACCAGTCGTAGACCCCATCGCCCAGTATCTCGCAGCAGTAGCCGCCAAGCGGGCATAGAGCAGCTTGTATACCGACAATCAAGCAGCGTAAACTTCTGCACTTCACCACCTGACGCCACAGAAGCCCGAAAGGCTGCTGCCTTACAGAGAACCACCCCATGCATATCCTCTTCGCCTTTCTAATCCTGATGGTCATAGTAGCTTGCTGGCGCTTGGCCCTGAAGACCATCGCGGTCGTTACCGTGGCCGTGGCCCTCCTCGGTGGTCTATGGCTGGTGGTACTCAATCACAACGAGGCCGCGTACAGGGCAGAGCATGCGTCAGCCGCCTATGACTATGCAGCAGCACAGCGGTCGGAAGCGTACCAGGCTGGCGCACCGGCAGCGTCAGCAGAGCAGCAAGCAGCCCACCAGCGGGCCCTAGGCTACCTGGCCCAAGCCAAGACCGAGGAAGCACAGCACGCCAAGGCAGTGGACCCGTGGGCTAATGGCCCCGTACCAGTCCCTGACTCAGAACAGCAGGCGGGTAACGCTGCACAGTAACTCTGCAGGCGTAGCTACAAGCCGCTGGCGCATCAAACACATACACACCCATCAACCATGTCCCACGAGCCCGTCAGAGGCACAGGGGACGACCTACAATCACTACTCACACAATCACCATGTCCAACATCAAAGCAATCACGAAGAAGCAAGCAGCAGCAGACGCCAAGGCCCAAGGTCTGACCCAGTTCACGGCAGTCTGTACGAAGCACGGCGAAGGCCCGCACCAATCGAGCAGCGCCCGGTGTGTAGCGTGCAACGCCGATAACCACCAGCAATGGCGAGCAACGCCCAAGGGGCGCGAAGCACACAACGCGTACAGCCGCCAGTGGTCCACCAGCGAAGTAGCCCAACACCACCAGGGCGAAAAGCGTGGAGCGGCAGACTGGCGCAAGGCCACAGGCGGCACCATGCACGGATGGTATGTGGTGGAGCGGGACGCACTGCGCCAACTGTACAGCGAGCGCCCCGAAGGCTTTGCAATTGACCACGCGATCCCAAAGAAAGCATACGGCCGCATTGACGGAAAGCGCCAGCGCGTGTGATCGCCCATGGTGTTGGGTCCACCGTAGGTCATGGTATCCCCTTGGGCTACATCATCAAGCCCGCTATCCGCAAGCTTATGGGTGGTAGTGGTGCGGTCGATGGGACCACGGTGGCCCTGAAGCAAGCACAGAACGCTGGTGCTTTCCTCGACCAGCAAGGGGCCCAGGCACCCACGGCCTTGGCTCAGTTGGCCCAGCAAGCCCAGGCAGCACAGGTAGCACGTCAGGCGCAAGCCACGACCCAGGCCGCACAGGCTACGGTACAGCAAGGCCAGATCGCAGCCCAGGCAGCACGGCAGCAAGCGGCCCAACAGTTCCAAGCAGGTACGGCCCAGGGTTTGAATGCGTTCCAGCAAGCTCAGGCAGCATCACAGGCAGCACGGGCTACGGCAGCGCAGAGCCCCTTGGCCCAAGGTGCCGCACAGCGAGCAGCGCAGGCAGTGGCCGCACAGCAGGCAGCGGCGCAAGTGGCCCAGGTCAACACCTTGCGTGCAGCTACTCGCATGCCGGTTGGTGGCGGGTTCCAGACCCTCCTCCAAGGTGGTCAATCAGGCTTGAACCTGACCAGTGCAGACGCTAATCAGGGCCTCCGAATCTTGGCCAATCACCCGACTTTGGGACCGATTGCAAACGAGATGCGGGCTAGCGGTGGCGTCCAGGACCCGACTCAGTTCTATGGCCTGACCAACGGGCTCCGAGGCCTCAAGGAGCAGGGCGTTATCGGCCAAACGGCAGCACCAGCAGCGGCCTACTCAGGCTCGCCAGCACTGTCGGAAGCCATGGGTGCAGCAGCCCCGGCACCAGCGGTGATCCGCAACCCGGCGAGCTACAGCGCAACCGTGAGTCGCAATCAGAAGATGGTCGATACGGCCGTCCAGAATGCACCCACGCCGCAGCTTGCCATGGTCGCTCACCAGTTGGGCGGTATCGCCAGCCCTGAGACCAAGCAGGCGGTGTTGGATGCTGTGGTCAAGGGTGCTAGCACGCCCGAGCATGCACAGTATGCAAAGGACTTCCTGCAGCCCTTGGTTTCCTACGGCAAGTAAGCAGTAGCCGTCAGGCTATCGCCTTTCAGTACCCGGGTGTGTCAGTGGCGCTAGAACCCGTTGGCGCACCCCACCCACACTCACCCCTTACCACACCCCCGCCGAGCCATCCTAGCCACACAGTAGGACCTCGGTGAGGCATTTACACATCAACGGAGTATCGATAATGGCAAAGCCAGCACGAAGCCGTAGCACAGCCGACCAGTTAGCACACGCATGGCTGGCGGTCGCAGACCTCCCCGATTGCACCGACGCGGACATAGCGGAGACCACGGGCGTACACCCGAGAGACCTCCTTTATCTGCGCATGGTGAAACGGGACATTCAAGCAGCAGGGGAGTACTCGCCAGAATCCTGGGATTACGCCCTCAACACACACCGCAGAATCCTACTGGGCCGAACGGTATGAGCAAGCGAGCAATGGCCCAAGAGGCCAAGGTGCAAGGCGCGGCCCGATTCTTGGCACACTGCGCAAAGTGCAGCAAAGAAACCGAGCACTACGTGAGCACCACAGGGTGCGCCGTATGCATCAAACAGAAGGACATCGAGCGAGGCCGAGCAGCCCGCGCAACCTTTGCCAACACATGGAAGCACACGACGCGGCACCCTAAGACCGTGGTCCCTGTGCGCCTCCAAAACGACCCCGCATATGTGGCGTCAATCGCCTCTCAGGTCGAAGCCAAACTGGCAGCATAGGACCCACTGGGATACCTGGGATACCTGACTGTTTTAGACCAGCGATAGACCGATTTAGGTAGACCACTCTAGATTGACCGTCAATGATAGCTGTATCGGTTACTGGTATTGGGGTTCAGCTATTTGGGCAGACCTGTTGACTTGGGAGACCTTCCCCGCTATTTTCCTACGGAGTAGTACCTTAGGTTCTTAGGTACTAAGGAGGTACTAAGGTATAAGTTATGTATATCTTATGTACTACCCTAAGGCTCCTTAGGTCCTTTGGGTCCACTGGGTCCCTTTGGTCCCTCGGTGGTGTGTGAGTGATCGATAATGATCATTCCCCAAAGTCTGCAGGTAGAGCTAGGACGGGCTGGCGAGGGCCTACCTAGGCGTGGGTATAGGCAAGCCCTCACGGAGCCTGTGGCGCTACGCGGTACGACCTCTAAACGGCATTGTCACCTGACCGTCACCCCCACCAAAGCACTCAGACCACCGAAAGGGCTTTCCTGACCCATTCCGCGATCACACTGAGCGGGTATCCCTGACCGTAGCTAGCACCCACTCCCGGAGTCACATGGCCTAGTACCGCGTCCTGGATCGAATCGGGACATTCGACAGCCCGCAGCCGGTCTTTCATGCCATGGCGCAGGCTATGGTTGCCGAGCTTGGAGCCCTGGAGCCCCTCACGGGTTCTAACCCACTTCACCAGCGTAGCGCTCACTGAATCAACCTTGCTGGCGTGATCGGGGAATAACTCCAAGGCCCCCTTGCGCAGCCCTAGCGCCACCTTAGCAGCCTCCACGGCCCTCGGTGACAAGGGGACTTGCCTGGCGCTACCTGGGGTCTTCAGGGACCGCCACGGGTGAGCCTGGATGGTCATAGACGGGATAGCGCCAGCAAGGTCAAGGTCAGCAGCAGCGAGGCCAACCACTTCAGCCAGCCTAGCGCCCGTCTCAGTGACCAGTGTTAGGACACAGCGCAGCGGGTCAAGGCCCTTAGTCTCCGACCATTGATCAAGCGCCGCGTAGAGGTGCCGGTATTGATCGACGGTGAAGGACTCCCGCTCCGTGACGTCAGCCCCGTGGTCTGGAACCTCCACGCCCGCAAACACATTCCCCACACCGAACTCCTCTTCCTTGATGGCCCGAGCATAGGCGGCACGGAGTGGAACCAGATACCGGCCTACCGTGGTAGTACTCACCTTGCGCCCCGCAGCCCCGTGGCCCCCTTGGAGCAGCCAGGCCACGAAGCCATTGACGTCAGACCGGCGCACCTTCCGTATGTCCCGGTCACCACCAAGGTAAGCGAGCAGATAGCCAAACACCAGCCGCGCATCCTTCTCGGTTGATGGTCGAGCAGCGATGTAATCGTCCATGCACTTGGTGAGGGTGAAAGGCTTGCGGCCCTGTAGGACCTGGAGCGCTACGCGGTGGACCGGTGACAGGTGCCTGTCTAGCTCCTGGGGCGTGGCCTCCGTGGCCTCTCGCAGGTAGTCCGGTAGGTGGGCATCCAGCACACTCTCGAGCGCCGACCGTGCGCCCTCCGCAGCCCCTGCAGGGTCCTTGGGGTCTATGCCGTGCTGGCGCAGTAGCTGGTTAGCCTGTGCGTCTACATCCCCCGGGGCAGGGTTGAGCAGCTTGCTGTGACCAGCCAGTAGCGCGGCCCATTGCCGGTCTTGCTCGGTGACATGATCGGTGATCAACCGTGAAGCAACCCTCAGGTCCCTGGTCCCCAGTGAGAACTGAATCCACGTCTTACCGACAGCGGAGACCAGCGCCTTTGGAACCTTGCGCTTGAACCAGTAGGGACCCGTGGGGGACCTGGGCCACAGGTGGGTTAGCTTGACGGACATGGTGTGGGAGATGCGAACGAGAGCCATGGTTGGTACATCCGTAGGTACGATGGTTGGTACACTACGGACCCCATGGAAACCTTGGGAGCCTTACGGGGCGGGGCTTGTCGACCGATACCGGCCTCTGTAGGCGTCTCCCCGACAGGAATCGAACCTGTATCTAGCGCTTAGGAGGCACTTGTTCTATCCATTGAACTACGGGGAGATAGAGCTTGCAACGGGCCAGGCGGACACTATTTCAATCAGTCCCTCAACCTTGACCCAAAGGCGTTTCCGGCTTTTTCCGCTTCATCCTAAGTGAAGCGCCGTGGCACCTTGTCAACGCTAGTTTACCGCCGTCCCGGCCGTACTCTCGCTACAGGATGACCCTATAGCCGCGACGCCGGATCTGGCATTCCCGCACTCCTGGAGAGGCGAGAAGCGACGACCTGAATCCTGTCGGCAGTCAGCCGCTCGCGAATTGGAGCGCGTCAGCGAGGGCAGAGTATAGCAAAACCGTTCAAAACCAGATGAGCGTCAAAGACCGGACGTTACGGGAAGCGGCCAAGTATTTCACGGCGCAACATGCGACCGCATCAACGCCACGGAAGCGGTAGCGACCGCAAGAACCCTCCCAGCGTTTTGACGTGCAAGGCAATGTGCAAATCGCTCTCCACGTACCCAGCCGAATCACCTCACGACAAAACCGGCGACATCGTTTTCAACGTGCGAATCATCAGCGCCTTCACACTGTCGACAACGAGTGAATCGACCGCTCCCGAATACGAAGCCACCGCAATCCCCACGCGCGGAAGCGGCGGAAGCGGCTCCCCAACCGGCATGATCCGCAAGTCCGCGGGAACGGCGCCGCGCGTCACCACGGCGACGGCAATCCCCGCCCGCACGATAGCGAGCAACCCGTCCTTGCTGACGCTCTCGTACGCCACGCGATAGCTGACGTTGGCCGCTTCGAGCGCGCGCCGGGCAGCCTGATGATCCAGCGTCTCAGGAACCGACAGCGCAATCTGCAGAGGACCCTCGCTTGGCGGATAGAAATCTTGCGAGGCGATCCACACCAGATCTTCCCAGCGAATCACCTGTTCCACGTTCCCCTCCGGCGCAAGCGAGACGAGCGCCACGTCGACCCGCCGCGCATCGAGCATTTTCTCGAGCAGCGGCGTTGGCGCGCAGACGACCTCCAGCGCGACGCGCGGATGCTGCGCGGCGATCGCCCGCAACACGACGGGCAGAAATCCGGTGCAATAGTCCTCCGGACAGCCGAGCCGAACCGAGCCGGTGAGCCCACGATCGGTCACGTCGAGCAACGCTTCGTCGTGTGCCCGCACCAACCTGCGGGCGTGCGCAAGGAGTCGATTCCCGCGTGACGTCAGTTCCACGCCGCGGGCGGTCCGCACCAGAACCGTACCGTCGACGATCTCTTCGATCCTCTTCAATTGCATGCTGATCGCGGATTGGGTGCGGCCCACTTCCGCCGCCGCGCGCGTGAGCGAACCGGTGTCCGCAATCGCGACGAACGTCCTGAGCAAATCGAAATCCAGCTGCAACATGGGGTCATCAACTCTTCGAATGGGAGGCATCACAACTATTCGTTTCTGCTCGACGGCGCAGATCGCCTACATTGATCTTCAGCACGCCCACCCTCACCCTGGACACAAGTCATGTCAGCACAAACCGATCGGGATTTCTGGTCAAACGCCGAGCAGCACCTGATCCGCTACGGTGGCACATTCTCGCCCGTCATCATTGAACGGGCTAGCGGCAGCAACGTCTACGATTCATCCGGCCGCGCGATCCTCGACTTTACCTCTGGACAGATGAGCGCCGTACTCGGCCATTCGCATCCGGAAATCGCCGAAGTCATCGCGGAGAGTGCGCGCAATCTCACCCACCTTTTCAGCGGCATGCTCTCACGCCCGGTCGTGGACCTCGCGACCCGCCTCGCAGGCATCGCCCCTGCGGGACTCGAGCGTTCCTTGTTGCTGAGCACCGGTGGCGAAGCCAATGAAGCGGCAATCAAGATGGCCAGGCTCGTCACCGGCCGGCACGAGGTCGTCAGTTTTGCGCAATCATGGCACGGCATGACGGGCGGCGCGGCGTCGGCTACCTATAGCGCGGGTCGCAAGGGCTACGGCCCCGCCGCCGTGGGATCTTTTGCGATTCCGGCGCCGTATCCGTACCGGCCGCGCTTCGAACGCAACGGGGTTTATGACTGGGCCGCGGAACTCGACTACGCGTTCGATCTCATCGACCGGCAGTCTTGCGGCAGTCTCGCCGCGTTCATCGCCGAGCCGATCCTGAGTTCGGGTGGCCTGATCGAACTGCCGCAAGGGTATATGCGCGCCCTGCAGGCGAAGTGCGTCGAGCGCGGCATGCTATTGATCGTGGACGAAGCTCAAACCGGCATGGGCCGCACCGGAACGATGTTCGCGTGTGAGCGCGACGGCGTGGTGCCCGATCTCCTGACCTTGTCCAAAACGCTTGGCGCGGGGCTTCCGCTGGCCGCTGTACTGACGACGCAGGACATCGAGCGGCAGGCGCACGAACGGGGGTTTCTCTTCTATACGACGCACGTTTCGGATCCGATGCCAGCCGCCGTCGGCCTCAAAGTCATCGAGATCATCGAGCGGGACGGCCTGGTCGAACGTGCCGGCAAAATCGGCCAGCGTTTGCGCGAGGGCCTGGAGACGCTGCAAAGCCGCTTCGAATCTATCGGCGACGTGCGTGGGCGCGGTTTGATGCTCGGGGTTGAAATCGTCGGCGACCGGGCGACGAAATCCGCGGCGCCGGCGCTTTCGGCCGCCATCACGCGGCGCTGCCTCGAGCTCGGCTTGCACATGAATATTGTTCAGTTGCCGGGGATGGGCGACGTGTTCCGCCTCGCGCCTCCGCTGACGATCGCCGAGGCGGAGATCGACAGGGGACTTTCGATCATCGAGCAGGCGATCAAGGAAAGTGCGAGCTTGTAAGTCCAAGGTTCGGTTGCAGGTTGGTGGGCGCTGCGGAAGCAGCGCGCGTCGGCATCCGCGAGGCTGTTTTAAAACTCCACGACGGCGAATTCCGCCTTACCCACGTCGCACAACGGGCAGCGCCAGTCTTCCGGGATATCGGCGAAGCGCGTACCCGCAGCAATGCCGTCTTCCGGCAGACCTTCTTCTTCGTTGTAAATCCAGCCGCAAATCAGGCAGACCCAGCTTTTGTACTCAACAATGACTTCGCTCACGACACACTCTTTGTTCGGTTCACTTCAAAATCCGCGCAGTCTGCCCCTTTTTGGGGCGCGCGGCGACCCGCAATATTACCGGAATTTGACAAAGCGCTGATTGGCAGCGAAGTTGCAGTGCGGGGCACCGGCACCAGCTGTGGCACTGCCACGGCCACTGCCACCGACGGGCGTCCTGCGTTCGCCGCGCCACTGCGCCATTGCCCGCGAGACCGCCTTCCAATCGCGCACCTGCCAATTTGCCTATATCTTCCGGCATCCGGCCATCCGCTCGCGCGCCCGGTACAATGAGCGGTTCCGGCTCATTGCTGTCTTCTCCTCCAAATCTCCATGTCGCTTTACACCATTACCGGGGCGCAACTGGCGTTCGGTCACGTCGCGTTGCTCGATCACGCGGATTTCTCTCTCGAAGCGGGGGAACGCGTTGGGCTGATCGGTCGCAATGGCGCGGGCAAGTCGTCGCTGCTGAAGATCGTTGCCGATCTGAGCAAGCCTGACGACGGCCTGGTCACGCGCCAGCAGGGTCTGACTTCGGTCTACGTGCCACAGGAGCCGGAGTTCGATACGGACGACACGGTATTCGACGCGGTCGCGGCCGGCCTCACTCATGCCCGCTCGCTGCTGGACGAATACGACGTGGTCGCCAATCAGCTGGCGGACGAGCCGGAAGGCGCCGAGCACGACGCGCTGATGTCGCGCATGAATACACTGCAATCGGCGCTGGACCATTCGGACGCCTGGAACTGGAGCACGCGCGTGGCTACCACGCTGCAGCAGATCGGCCTGAACGGCGAGGCGCGAGTCGGTTCGCTCTCGGGCGGTATGCAAAAGCGCGTGGCGCTGGCGCGGGCACTCGTCGTGCAGCCAGACGTGCTGTTGCTGGACGAGCCCACCAACCACCTCGACTTCGACGGTATCCGCTGGCTTGAAGATCTGCTGGTCTCGCTGCGCGCGGGCCTGCTGTTCATTACGCACGATCGCGCGTTTCTCGACCGCGTCGCCACGCGCATCGTCGAACTGGATCGCGGGCGTCTGCTGTCGTACCCCGGCAATTTCAGTGCTTACCAGACTCGCAAGGCGCAGCAGCTTGAAATCGAGCAGGTGGAAGCGGCCAAGTTCGACAAACTGCTTGCGCAGGAAGAAGTGTGGATTCGCAAGGGCGTGGAAGCGCGCCGCACGCGTAGTGTCGGGCGGATTGCGCGGCTCGTGCAGATGCGCAACGAGCGCGCCGAGCGTCGCAACGTGCAGGGCAACGTCAAGCTCGACGTCGGACAAGGCGAGAAGTCCGGCAAGATCGTCGCCGAATTGACGGACGTGACCAAGCGCTACGGTTCGCGCACGGTGGTCGACACGTTCACGGCTACGGTCATGCGCGGCGACAAGATCGGCTTCGTCGGCCCGAATGGCGCAGGTAAGACCACGCTGCTGAAAATGATTCTCGGCGAGTTGCCGCCGGACTCGGGCACGGTGCGGATCGGCACCAACCTGCAGGTGGCGTATTTCGACCAGATGCGCGCGCAACTGGATCTGGAAAAGAGCCTCGCGGATACGATCAGCCCGGGCAGCGAGTGGGTCGAAGTCAACGGCCAGAAGAAGCACGTGATGAGCTATCTCGGCGACTTCCTGTTTGCCCCGGAACGCGCGCGTTCGCCGGTCAAGTCGCTCTCGGGTGGCGAGCGTAACCGCCTGCTTCTGGCACGCCTGTTCGCGCGTCCGGCCAACGTGCTGGTGCTCGACGAACCGACCAACGACCTCGATATCCCGACGCTAGAACTGCTGGAAGAACTGCTTACGGAGTACGACGGTACGGTCCTGCTGGTGAGCCACGATCGGGCGTTTCTGGACAACGTCGCGACTTCGGTGATCGCCTCGGAAGGCGGCGGCAAGTGGCGCGAGTACGTCGGCGGCTTTACAGACTGGCAGATCCAGCGCGACCGTTCACAGCAGATGGCGCAGGACGCGCAGAAAGACGCGAGCAAAGAAGGGGCGCCGAAAGACAGCGGTGCAGCGGCGGGGCGCACTACGCAGCGCGCGGCCAAGCTGTCGTTCAAGGATCAACGCGAACTAGACGCGCTGCCGGCGCAGATCGCCGCGCTCGAAGCCGAGCAGAAGACGATCGGCGCGCAGCTCGAAGACGGCTCGATTTTCGCGAAAGACGCGGCGGAAGGCACGCGGCTGACGGCACGCTACGCGGCGATCGACGAAGAGCTGCTCGCGGCGATGGAACGGTGGGACGAGCTGGAGAGCAAGCGGAAGTGATGCGGGTGAGGGCGCGGTCTGAATGGCCGTGCGCCCCCATTCCATTCCCAAGGTACGTCGGTGGGCAGCGGCGAATGCCGGGTGATCACGCTCGATGTTGCGGGCCGCTTCGCCGACGATTTCCAGATTTCGAATGACCGCATCCTGGACCAACCCGTCGACCAGAAATGCTGAATCGGTCATACCCTGTGTGTAACGCCCGATATGCTCGACGGCGTTGAGCATGGGGTCGATGTAGTCGATCACCCGCAAATCGCTCTTTTTCACACGGGCACCGCTTCGGCAACGACGCGGGCGCGGAACGACTCGGGACGTGCTTGGGGTGTGAGCACGTCAACCGAAACGCCAAGGAGCCTTTGCAGGCGGCTTTGAATACGGGCGATATCTAGTAACGTCGTTTCGGGTGTTGGGTCGACGAGCAGATCGAGATCGCTATCGTCCCGGTCTTCCGCGAACGGCGGAACCGAACACGCGCACATTGATGGCATGATTGTCGGCAACGATCTTCCTGACTTCAGCGCGATGGGCGCTAAGCGCTTCAGACGGTCTCATTCCAGCTCCGGCAATGGCTTCGGGGGAATTCAGATTATCTATGTGCGCTGTTCAAGGCCGTTGCAACCCGTCTCGATCGGCCGGTTTGCCATCCACCAAACAGCCAATCGGACATTCAGGAAATTGCCCCCCGTATCGAAATCAGTAAAATACCCCGCGAACAGGCTGCCTTCGGCGTTCGCCGCCGGCGCTCAAGCTGGCGAACCGGCATCGAGCGGACGTCGGGCGTACCGAAGGCAAGCCAGGCCAGAAAAAAGCTTGCCCGCCGCGCGGGCACCCCACCCACCCCATTGTTTCGTTTCGCTTTTTTTGAACACTCAACGCATTGTCCACAGGCCTATGAACAGGACCTGTGGACAACGATGAACCGTCGGACCCGAGTCAACCATGTCTACGAAAAAGCCAAACGCTGCGTATAGCGAAGCGTCGATCAAGGTGTTGAAGGGCCTGGAGCCGGTCAAGCAACGGCCCGGCATGTACACCCGCACCGAGAATCCGCTGCACATCATTCAGGAAGTCATCGACAACGCGTCGGACGAAGCCCTCGGCGGCTACGGCCGGCAGATCACGGTCACGCTGCACGCGGACCAGTCGGTGTCGGTCGAAGACGACGGCCGGGGCATTCCCTTCGGCATGCATCCCGAAGAGGGCGTGCCGGTCGTCGAAATCGTCTTCACCCGCCTGCACGCGGGCGGCAAGTTCGACAAGGCTGCCGGCGGCGCCTACACGTTCTCGGGCGGTCTGCACGGCGTCGGTGTGTCGGTCACCAACGCGCTGTCCTCGCAGCTCGACGTCACCGTCTGGCGCGACGGCAAGGTCGCCGAACTGGGCTTTGCCAACGGCGATGTCGCCAGACAGCTGCAAGTGCGCCCGGCGGCCAAAGGCGAGAAGAAATCCGGCACGCGCGTCACGGCGTGGGCCAATCCGAAATACTTCGATTCGCCGAACCTGCCGCTCGGCGAACTGCAGCGGTTGCTGCGTTCGAAGGCGGTGCTGTTGCCGGGTGTCGAAGTCACGCTCGTCAACGAGAAAACCGGCGAGAGCCAAACCTGGAAGTATGAAGACGGCCTGCGCGGCTATCTGCTCGAAGGCATGAACGGCAGCGACCTGCTGATTCCGCTCTTCGAAGGCGAACGTTACGCCGAGAGCTCGCGCTCGAATGAAGAAACCTTTGCGGAAGGCGAGGGCGCGGCCTGGGTGGTCGCCTGGAGCGAAGAGGGTTCGCTCACGCGCGAGTCCTACGTCAACCTGATTCCGACGCCCGCAGGCGGCACGCACGAATCCGGTCTGCGCGACGGTCTGTTCCAGGCGGTGAAGAGCTTTGTCGAGCTGCACAATCTGCAGCCGAAGGGCGTCAAGCTGCTCGCGGAAGACGTATTTGCGCGCGTCTCGTTCGTGCTGTCGGCAAAAGTGCTCGATCCGCAGTTTCAAGGGCAGATCAAGGAGCGTCTGAATAGCCGTGACGCCGTGAAACTGGTGTCGTCGTTCACGCGCCCGTCGCTCGAGTTGTGGCTCAACCAGCACG
Organism: Paraburkholderia sp. GAS41; assembly: GCF_050436545.1. Taxonomy (NCBI): domain Bacteria; kingdom Pseudomonadati; phylum Pseudomonadota; class Betaproteobacteria; order Burkholderiales; family Burkholderiaceae; genus Paraburkholderia; species Paraburkholderia sp. GAS41. The sequence continues at coordinate 192,475 of NZ_JBNDMK010000010.1, read as the reverse complement.
TCGAGCATGGCAAGAAGCTCGCGGACCTCGTCATCAAGCAGGCGCAAGCCCGCACGCGCGCCGGTCAGAAAGTGGAGAAGCGCAAGAGCTCGGGCGTGGCCGTCCTGCCGGGCAAGCTGACCGACTGCGAATCCACGGATATCGCGCGCAACGAACTGTTCCTCGTCGAAGGCGATTCGGCCGGCGGCTCCGCCAAGATGGGCCGCGACAAGGAGTATCAGGCCATCCTGCCGCTGCGCGGCAAGGTGCTGAACACCTGGGAAACCGAGCGTGACCGGCTCTTCGCCAACAACGAAGTGCACGATATTTCGGTGGCGATCGGGGTCGATCCGCACAGTCCCGACGACCACATCGATCTGTCCAACCTGCGCTACGGCAAGATCTGCATTCTCTCGGATGCAGACGTTGACGGTTCGCACATCCAGGTATTGCTGCTGACACTGTTCTTCAAGCATTTTCCGCAACTGATCGAACGGGGTCATGTGTGCGTGGCGCGTCCGCCGCTGTTCCGGGTCGATGCTCCGGCACGCGGCAAGAAGCCCGCGCAGAAGCTGTACGCGCTCGACGAGGGCGAACTCGAAGCGATCCTCGACAAGCTGCGCAAGGACGGTGTGCGCGAAACGCAGTGGTCCATCAGCCGCTTCAAGGGTCTTGGTGAAATGAGCGCGGAGCAGTTGTGGGACACGACCATGAACCCGGACACGCGGCGTCTGTCGCCGGTCGCACTGGGCGAGCTCGACTACGACGCCACCGTCGCACGCATGACCATGCTGATGGGCAAGGGCGAAGCGGCCTCGCGGCGCAGCTGGCTCGAAGAAAAGGGTAACGAAGTGGAAGCGGATATCTGAGCTGAGCGCCCGTTCTGGGCCTGCTCGCACAGTGTCATTTCACGCCACATACGGAATCGGAATCTAGATGGACGACAACACGCCTGATCTTTTCACCGTGGCGCCGGCTCCCGGCGACTCGCTGACGCTTGGCAATTACGCCGAACGCGCCTATCTCGACTACGCGGTGAGCGTCGTCAAGGGCCGCGCGCTGCCGGACGTCTGCGACGGCCAGAAGCCGGTGCAGCGGCGCATCCTGTTCGCGATGAACGACATGGGCCTCTCCGACAACGCGAAGCCGGTCAAGTCGGCGCGCGTGGTCGGCGACGTGCTCGGTAAGTATCACCCGCACGGCGACCAGTCGGCGTACGACGCGCTGGTGCGTCTCGCGCAGGACTTTTCGATGCGCTACCCGTTGATCGACGGGCAGGGTAACTTCGGTTCGCGCGACGGCGACGGCGCCGCGGCGATGCGCTACACCGAAGCACGTTTGACGCCCATTGCCAAGCTGCTGCTGGATGAGATCGACCAGGGAACGGTCGACTTCATGGCCAACTACGACGGCTCTGAACAGGAACCGCGGCAACTGCCCGCGCGTTTGCCGTTTGTGCTGCTGAACGGCGCTTCGGGCATCGCGGTGGGTCTCGCCACGGAAATCCCATCGCATAACCTGCGCGAAGTCGCCGCGGCGGCGGTGGCGATGATCCGCAACGAGAAGATCCAGCACGCCGAGTTGTTGCAGCACATCTCGGGTCCGGATTTTCCGGGCGGCGGCCAGATCATTTCGAGCGAAGCGGAAATAGCGGCGGCATACGAAAGCGGTCGCGGCACCCTGAAGGTGCGCGCGCGCTGGAAGATCGAAGACCTCGCGCGCGGCCAGTGGCAACTGGTCATCACCGAACTGCCGCCGAACACGGCTGCGCAGAAGGTGCTAGAGGAAATCGAAGAGCAGACCAATCCGAAAATCAAGCTCGGCAAGAAGACGCTCACGCCCGAACAGCTGCAGACGAAGCAGACCATGCTCGCGCTGCTCGACGCGGTGCGCGATGAATCGGGCCGCGATGCGCCGGTGCGCCTCGTGTTCGAACCGAAATCGAGCCGCATCGATCAGACCGAATTTGTCAACACGCTTCTCGCTCACACCAGCCTCGAGTCGAACGCCTCGCTCAATCTCGTCATGGTCGGCGGCGACGGCCGGCCATGCCAGAAGAGCCTGCGCGACATCCTCGAAGAATGGATCGCGTTCCGCAAGGCCACGGTCACGCGTCGTACGCAACATCGTCTTTCCAAGGTCAACGACCGGATTCACATCCTCGAAGGCCGGATGATCGTCTTTTTGAATATCGACGAAGTCATCCGCATCATCCGCGAATCCGACGAGCCGAAGCCGGCGCTGATGAAGGCCTTTGGCCTGTCGGATCGCCAGGCTGAAGACATCCTTGAAATCCGTCTGCGCCAGCTGGCGCGGCTGGAAAAAATCAAGATCGAGAAGGAACTGGCGGAACTGCGCGACGAAAAGGCCAAGCTCGAAGAACTGCTCGGCAGCGAATCGGCCATGAAACGACTGCTCATCAAGGAAATCGAAGGCGACGCGAAGCAATACGGCGACGAGCGCCGCACGCTGATCCAGCAGGAAAAGCGTGCCACGTTCGAAGCCCGTGTGGTCGACGAGCCGGTGACGGTGGTGATGTCGCAGAAAGGTTGGGTGCGGGCGCTGAAGGGTCATGGGCTCGATCCGGCCGGCTTCACCTTCAAGGCGAGTGACGGGCTTTACGCGGCGTTCCAGTGCCGCACGCCCGACACGCTGGTTGCGTGGGGCAGCAACGGGCGCGTCTATTCGGTCGCGGTGGCGCTGCTGCCGGGCGGTCGCGGCGACGGCGTGCCGGTCACGTCGTTGATCGAGCTGGAGTCGGGCAGCCACCTGATGCACTACTATGCCGCGCCCGCGGATCAGGCCTTGCTGCTGGCATCGAGCAATGGCTTCGGTTTTATCGCCAAGGTCGGCGACATGGTGAGCCGCGTGAAGGCCGGCAAGTCCTTCATGACCATCGACGAGGGCGCGGCGCCGCTCGTGCCGATGCCGATGCTGCCGGATGCGACCCACGTCGCGTGTCTGTCGGGTGGCGGCCGTTTGCTGGCGTTCGGCCTCGACGAGATGAAGACGCTTTCGGGCGGCGGCCGCGGCGTCACACTGATGGCGCTCGACGACAAGGAACCGCTCACTCAGGCGTTGGCGATCGGCAAGGCGGGTGTGGTGCTGCTCGGCACCGGTCGTGGCGGCAAGGCGTATGAAGAAACGCTGAGCGGTGCGGCGCTCGCAGCGCATATCGGCAAGCGCGCTCGCAAGGGCCGTGCGCCGGACACGAAGCTGAAGGTGTTCGAAATGCGGCCGGTATTGCCCGTGGCGAAGTAAGCAGCCGGTACCGCGTGCGTGGCTTCGACCACAGGTAGCGCACGCGGCAAGAAGCACAATTCGGGGGCCGGCGCGCCAATGCGTATGCCGGCAAAAAAATAAAGCGAAGGCGAAAAGCGATGAACTGCGGAACTGCACGAATCACGTGCGGTCGAACGCGGTCATTAGCCGCGTTGCACAAGGCCGTGGACAGCGTCGTTTAGGGGTCCACTCTTTTTGCCGACAAGCGGCACGCCCATCATCGAGAGAGGAAACAACATGACCAAAGCCGTCGAGCTCGCGCTCTTTTTGCATTTACTGGGTGTGGCCGTGTGGGTGGGCGGGATGGTATTCGCGCATTTCTGTTTGCGCCCGGCGCTCGCCGACCTGTCGCCGCAGTTGCGTCTGCCGCTATGGGAATCGGTATTTGGGCACTTCTTCAACTGGGTCGCGGCTTCGGTCATCATCATTTTGCTGTCGGGCGGCTTCATGCTGACGCAGTTCGGCGGCGCGCACGCGTCGTGGCAACTGCATGCCATGGCGGGGCTCGGCATCGTAATGATGCTGATTTTTGGGCATATCCGCTTCGCGGTGTTTCCGCGTATCCGCCGCGCCGTGCAGGCGCAGAACTGGCCGGATGGCGCGCGGGCGGTCGGCACCGTGCGGCGTCTGGTGGTCGTCAATCTGGTGCTGGGCGTGGTGACAATTGGCGTGTCCGTGCTGGCCGGCGGTTTGTAGACCCCTTGCCGCAGCGCCTGACCTGCTGCATCATCGCTTGATCGAAACGCCGCTTTCATGCGGCGTTTTTCCTATCCGCGCCGCCGTTCGAGCCGTCGGTCTGACGAGCCGCTTCGCCAGCGAATCGCGCTGTAGCCAACGCGCCGCTGGACTGAAGCGCTGCCCGCGAACGGTTCGGAACACGAGCCGGCAACCAGGGCGTCAACATGAAAACTTTCTTCCATCCCGAGCAACTGCTGCATCGTCCGAGTCGTTATCTGTCGCGCGGGCAAATGCGTGCGGCGCAGGAAGTGCCGGAGCGCGCGGGGCACCTCGTCGCTGCCGTGAAGTCACTGGGCTTCGACGTGCGCGAGCCGGCCGATTTCGGCATGGCGGCTCTTTCGGCGGTTCACGATCCGAGCTACCTGCGCTTTCTCGAAGGAGCGCACACCGCTTGGAAGCAAATGCCCGACGACTGGGGCGACGAAGTCATGTCGAACATCTACGTGCGCGAGCCGAACCCGCTGCGCGGCGTGCTTGCCCAGGCGGCCCGTTATCAGGCCGACGGAAGTTGCCCGATCGGCGAGCATACGTGGCGTGCCGCGTACTGGTCGGCGCAAAGCGCGCTTGCCGCAGCCGCTGTGATCAACGCCGGTGGGCGCGCAAGCTATGCGCTGTGCCGCCCTCCCGGCCATCATGCGCGCACTGCGGCGGCGGGCGGTTTCTGCTACCTGAATAACGCGGCCATTGCCGCAGAGGCGCTGCGCAAGCAGTTCCAACGCGTCGCGATTCTCGATACCGATATGCATCACGGCCAGGGCGTGCAGGAAATCTTCTACGGCCGCGACGACGTCCTGTATGTCTCGATTCATGGCGACCCGACCAATTTCTATCCGGTCGTGGCGGGCTACGAGGATGAGCGCGGCAGCGGCTCAGGCGAAGGCTTCAACGTCAACTTTCCGATGCCGCATGGCTCGTCCGAGGCGCTGTTCTTCGCGCGGGTCGACGATGCATTGCAGGTGCTGAAACGGTTCCAGCCGGACGCGCTGGTCCTGGCGCTCGGCTTCGATATCTACAAGGACGATCCGCAATCGAAGGTGGCCGTCACGACCGAAGGTTTCGGCCGCCTGGGGACGGCGATCGGTGCGTTGGACTTACCATCGGTGATCGTTCAGGAGGGCGGATATCACCTCGAGACGCTCGAGGTGAACGCAAGCGCGTTCTTCACCGGCTTCACGTCGACGCACGCGCGCTGAGCGTGCTGAGTGCGTCGAGCACGCTGAGTCCGCCGAGCGCCTACCCCATCGCGGCATAAGCCAGCCACAGCCCGCACACGCCGGCCACCGTTGCGTAGACGATGTACACCGGCACCTTGAGCTTGGCGAAGCACATGCACGAGAACAACGCGGTCACCAGATATTGCGGCTGCAACGGCACGCGTTGCGCAATGCGCAGCACGGCGACCGCGAGGAACACCGTCGTCATCGAGCGCAAAATCCGCATGCCGTGCTCGAAACGCGGATTGGCCTTTAACTGATGCAGATTGCGTTGAGCCATCACCACGAGGCAACCTGACGGCACGAACAGCGCGAGTGTCGCGATCAGCGCGCCAAGCCAGCCATCGACGAGGTAGCCGAAGAACGGCACCACGTTCAGGAGCGGCCCGGGCGAGAGCGGCGAGAGCGAGAATGCCAGCGTGAAGTCGTTATCGGATACGCCGACGCCTGGCACGACGAACAATGCCTTGAGCACCGGCAGCGCGGAAAAGCCGCCGCCAAACAGGGTCATGCCGGCGCCCGCCAGCCGCGGCCATAGCAGCGCGAGTTCATAGCGATGCGGCAATGGAACGGCGAACAGCGTCAGCAGCAGGCACAGCGCGGCCGTCAGGTGCAGATCGCTGCGCGCAATCGAAACCTTGAGCCGTTCCTTGCGCGTCGGGCTATTGAACCAGCCCACCGCGAACGCCACGCCTAACATCCCCACATAGGCGGCGGGGCTGCGTGCATAGAAGAGCGTGGCACAACCGAGCAACGCCGCGATCCACTCCAGCCTGCTGCGCACGAGCACGCGGGTCTGCTTGTACCAGGTGACGCCGATCAGTGTGCCGAGCACGACGCTGAAGTGATTGAGGAGGGTTTGCGAGGCCACCGCGCGTACGAAGGGCGTGCGGTAAAAGATTGCGAACAACGTCATCAGCATGAAGAAGGGCAGCACACTGGCGATGCCGGCGATCCACGCCCCGGAACGTCCGCGTAACGCGTGACCGACCTGCACGGCGACGTTGCAACCCACTGGCCCAGGTACCATCCACGCAAGCGCGATCAGATCGGAGAAGGCGACCCGCGACAAGCGGCCTTCGCGTTCGACATAGTGGTTTTCGAGTTGCGCCATGAGCGCGAGACCACCCCACGACAGCGCCGACAGGCCGCACACGACCCGGAACAGCGTCCATAGCGGTTCCCGCTCACCTCGCGCAATCGCGTTTTCGCTGCTCGACATGTACATGACGGTCTGCACGCCGGGTCACGCCGGACATGCTGAAGTTGGGAGGCCGTGTTGTTGTCATGCGCGCCCTGCGTGGCCGGGAAGGCGCGTGCGATGCTTCAGTACTCTTGAATATATTCGGTTTTTTGCGCCTGCGCGCCGCCATGCTGGCAGGCTCAGGCGGATTGTCCGCTGCTGGAGGTGGCGCCGGCGCTGTCCGCTGCCGGTTCGCGTGCACCGCGCCGCTCGGCCATGCCGCATACGCCGAAGCGTTCGAGCAACGCCGGAATGGCGTCGACCGGAACGGGGCGGGAAAACAGGAAACCCTGCGCTTCGATATGACCGAGCGCCGCGAGCCAGGCGATCTGTTCTTCCGTCTCGGTGCCTTCGACCACCACGGTTAGCCCGAGCGAGCGCGCCAGATTCACGATGGCGGTGACCATCACGCAGACGCTGCGATCGCCAGGAATCGCCTGCACGAACGAACGATCCACCTTCAGCGTGTCCACCGAAAAGCGGTTCAGGTAGGACAGCGATGAATAGCCGGTACCGAAGTCGTCCAGTGCGATGCGCACGCCGAGACGCTTGAGCGCGAAGACCTTTTCCGAAACGAGTTCGGGATACTCCATCATCGCGGTCTCGGTGATCTCGAGTTCGAGGCGGCGCGCGGAGATGCCGGTTTCCTCGATCGCCTGCGAAATGGTTTCGTAGAGATCGCCGCGCCAGAACTGCACAGCCGAGATGTTCACCGCCAGCGACAGCGTGTCGTAGCCCTGCTGCTGCCACACCGCCAGTTGACGGCACGCGGTCTCGATCACGAAGTCGCCGATCGGCACGATCAGGCCGGTCGATTCGGCCACCGGAATGAACTCGTTGGCCGGGATCAAGCCATGCTGCGGATGATTCCAGCGCACCAGTGCTTCAAAGCCGGTGATGCAACGGCGCGTGAGATCGATCTTCGGCTGGTACGCGAGGAACAGCTGACCTTCGGCGAGCGCGACACGCAGTTGCTGCTCCCACTTCATCAGATGATCGGCGCGGTGCGAGAGTTGCGGCGAGTAGAACTGATAGCAGTTCTTGCCGGCGTCTTTCGCGCTGTACATGGCGAGGTCGGCTTTCTTCAGCAGGTCGATTTCGCTCTCGTTCGGCACGGAGTAGAGCGCGATGCCAATGCTCGCATGCAGCACGAAGGCACTGCCGCGCACTTCGAACGGTTTGGCGAAGACTTCCGCCGCCGCTTCCGCGAGATCGACGGCGCGCTTTTCGACCTCTTCGCCCTTGATCACCACCACGAACTCGTCACCGCCGATGCGGCTGAGCGCGCCGTCGTCGCCGACCGCATCGACGAGCCGCGTGGCCGTCATCTGCAGGACGATGTCGCCGGCGTTGTGGCCGAGCGTATCGTTGACGGTCTTGAAGTTATCCAGATCGATAAAGAGGATGGCGAGCCGCCCCAGGTTCGCCGGATTGGCGACGTCGTGGCGCAGGCTCTGCAGCGTGGCGTAGCGGTTGCGCAGACCGGTCAGCAGGTCGTACTCGACCAGATGTGTCATCTCGCGCTCGCGGCCGAGCAGCTTGCCGATCAGGCCGGTGGCCACCGCGAAGAAGCTGAGCATGGCGAGCGAGATGAAGCCCGCCATCAACAGGTAGACGTTGCGCGTGTGGTTGTAGTCGGCGAACTCCTCGGCTTGCGACAGGCCCACCAGCACGCCGAGCGGATAACCGTCGATATGCCGGTACGAGAAGATGCGCGTGACATTGTCGATCGAATCGACATAGGTGCCCGAGACATGCTCGGAGCTCGGGTACGAGCCGCTCGCGGAGAACTTGCTGCTGGCGGAGTCGGCGTTGCCGGTGCGGCGGGCGAGCACGGTGCCGTTGTCCGAGATCACCGCGATCACGCCGTCGCGGCCGATCGCCGCGTTGTTATAGAAGTCGCTCGTGAAGTAGCTCGGGTCTTCCGACACCACCACGACACCGGCAAACGAGCCGTCCGGGTGATTCAGCCGGCGCGTCATCTGCAGCGTCCATTGTCCCGAGACACGGCCGAGCACCGGCTTGCTGATGTAGAGATTGTCGTCGTTCTCGTGCTCGTGGACCTTGAAGTGCTCGCGGTCGGACAGGTCGATCTGCTTCGGATTCTGCTCGGCCGTGTTTGAAACAAGCAGACCGTGTTCGTCGATGATCGACACCTGCACCAGCGTGTCGCTCTGCACCACGCCTTTTTCAACCGTGCTGGCGAGATCGAAATGGTCCGGCGTTTTCTCGAACTCGTATTTAACAAAGCGCGTGATCTGGTCTACCTGATGGATCGCCTTGACCGTATGCTGTTCGAGTGCGCCCGAGAGGATGGCGGCGGAGGCCATGGCCTCACGCGAGGTGGCGTCTTTCTCGACCGACAGGCGCGCGAAAATCACCGCCCATAGCAGGATCAGCACCAGCACGCCGAGCGCGGGAATCGCCAGTAACGCGCGGCGGCGTGGCGCAACCGTGTCCGGGCGGTGCCGTGCATCGCGTGCAGCAAAGAAGCGGTGCTGACTCATCGGGAAGAGCAGTCCCGTGTGCCGTTGCGCAGCGGCTTCGTGTACATGGACTGCGCTGGTTTCGAGATTGGCTGCATGGTGAGCGGGGTGCCGAGGCTGCTGCGCAGGAGGAGAGAGCGTGGCGTCGTGCCAGACCGTCCGTGGGCCATCTAATACGTTTCGATATTACTGAATGCCACTGGATTAAGGAAGAGCCGACGCTGCGGGTATACGCGCGACTCTTCAGGTGTGCGTGGGGCCTGTTTTCCCTGGGTAGGGCAGCGCTGACCAAAGCCACGCGGGGCGCGCGTTTTGGAGGGATTCATCGGTCGAGGGCGGCCTCTGCACGTGAGTGCAGTCGAACATCGTTACATCCGTACGACATCGAGTTGTCCTGACGAGGCGTTTTGTGGACAAGCTTGGTCTAATGGGGCGTTCGCCGCGCGGGTGTTTTTTGCATGCAATGCGCGCGGTGCGGCCCGATGCTGCCGATCAGGGGAGTCGGAATGTCCCGTCCACCACCGTGACCGCCGATCCGCCTATCCATGTCTTGCCGGCTGTGTCGTCATAGCGTACGGATACCTGACCGGCCCGGCCGATCACGGTGCCCTGGCGTACCGTGTACGAGAGCCCCGGCCGACGCTGCTGTGCGCTCAGAAGTTGCGCGAGTGCCGCGTTTGCGCTGCCGGTGACCGGATCTTCTCCCACGCCGAGGTTGCCGCCCACCATCAGGCAGCGCACTTCGAAGGTGGCGGGGCCGTTGGTTTCATGCGGACCATAGACGGCAATTCCATGCGCGCCCACTGCTTCGACCACGCGTGCGAGTAGCGCGGCATCGGCCTGGATGGCGAGGCAAGCTGCCGCGGAATTGACACGCACGGTCAGCCACGGCGCGCCGTTATCCATGCCACAGGGTGTCGCGCTGAAATCGACAGCGTCGCTGCGCAGCGCGGCGGTGAGCGTCCCGTACAGCTCTTCCGGCAACGGTGTGACGCGTGACGGCGGCGCGGCGAAGGCCCACGCGCCGTCTTGCTGCTCGCTCAGTTCCACGAGGCCGGCGCCGCATTGCTGGATCAGCTTGCCTGGGACTTTGGGTTGGTACCCGCTCTCGCGCAAAGCGTGCGCGGTGCCCAGGGTAGGATGGCCCGCGAACGGCAATTCGCCATGCGTGGTGAAGATGCGCACGCGATAGTCCGCAGCCGGCTCGGTCGGTTTGACGAGGAAGGTGGTCTCGGACAGATTCGTCCAACGGGCGATGCCCTGCATCTGGGTGTCGTCGAGACCGTCGGCGTCGAACACCACGGCAAGCGGATTACCCTTGAACGGTACCGCAGTGAAGACGTCGACCTGTTTGAAGCGGACAGTTTGAGCGGGCATCGGATCTGGTAACCATTCAGTAGTGCAACGCGCCGATTCTACTGTGCGATCGGGGTCCCAGCTACAGGCGGTGCGTCATAATTTGTGAAGCAAAACAAAACGCGCCGTGGGCGACTCAGCACCGCACGACGCGTGACAGCTAACGCAACAAATAACGCAACAACCAGAAGGACTATTCGACCTCCGCGATCATCTCGATCTCAACGCAGGCGCCCAGCGGAATCTGCGCGACGCCGAACGCCGAGCGTGCATGTTTGCCGCGCTCGCCGAACACATCGGCGACCAGTTCGGACGCGCCGTTGGTGACGAGATGCTGCTCGGTGAACTCGAGCGTCGAGTTCACGAGGCTCATCAGTTTGACGATGCGCTTGACGCGATTCAGATCGCCCACGTGAGCGTGCAGCGTGGCCAGCAGATCGATGGCGATCGAACGGGCGGCGACCTTGCCTTCCTCGGTGGTGAGGTTGGCGCCGAGCTTGCCGGCCCACACCTTGCCGTCCTTCTTGGCAATGTGGCCCGACAGATACACCGTGTTGCCGCTTTGCGCGCTCATCACGTAAGCCGCGGCGGGTGCGCCGGCGGCGGGCAGTTCGATGCCCAGTTCCTTCAGCTTGTCATACACGTTTGCTTGAGTCATGGCATGTCCTCGTGAATAGGGTGAAGAGGTCCTGGCGTAGCGGGGTCAAACGCGCGCGCGGATGAGCTCGGCGAGGCGCGCCACGCCTTCGTCGATCCTGGCAGGCGGCACCGTTACGAACGACAGGCGCAGCGTGTTGTGCTGAGCCTCGTCGGCATAGAACGGACCACCCGGCACGAACGCAACATTCTGTGCGACTGCCTCTTCGAGCAGCTTCATGCTGTTGATGTGCGCAGGCAAGGTGACCCACACGAACATGCCGCCTTCGGGACGGTTCCAGCTCACGCCTTGCGGCATGAAGCGTTCGAGCGCGGCCAGCATCGCCGCGCACTGGTCGCGGTACAGCGCGCGAATGGTCGGCACGTGCGTGTCGAGAAAACCGTCTTTCACGACCTCGTGCACGATGCGTTGCGTGAAGCTCGGCGTGTGCAGGTCGGTGGCCTGCTTGGCCTGGACCAGCTTGAAGTGTAGTTCTTCAGGGGCAATCACGTAGCCGATGCGCAGACCCGGCGCGAGCACCTTCGAGAACGAGCCGAGATGCACGATGTGGTTCGGCGCCATCGACAGCATGGTGGGCAGCGGTTCGCCCGCGTAATCGAGCGCGCCGTACGGATCGTCTTCGATGACCGGGAACGCAGCGGTCTTCGCCAGTTCGGCGAGTGCGCGGCGACGTTCGATCGGCAGGCGCCGGCCGGTCGGGTTCTGGAAATTCGGCTGTGCGTACAGCAGGCGCGCGCCGGCCGTCAGCTCGGGGGTGAGGGCCTCGGGGATCAGGCCGTTGTCGTCGGTTGCCACCTGGACGTAGCGCGGCTCGTACATCGAGAACGACTGCAGCGCGCCCAGGTAGGTCGGCGTTTCGACCAGCACCGGGCTGTCCGGGCAGATCAGCACCTTGCCGAGCAGATCGAGCGCCTGTTGCGAGCCGGTCGTGATCAGCACCTGGGAGGCGCGGATTTGCGCGCCGTTCACCGAGTAGCGTGCCGCGATCCATTCGCGCAGCGGCAGGTAGCCTTCGGTCGCGCTGTACTGCAGTGCGGCCGCAGGCGAATCGCGCAGGATCCGGTCCGAAGCTTCGCGCATCCGTTCAGCGGGGAAGGTGGCCGGGGACGGCAGGCCGCCCGCGAACGAAATGACTTCCGGCCGTTCGGTGACCTTCAGGATTTCGCGAATCGCCGAGCTGGTGAGCTTGCGTGCGCGTTCGGAAAGTTGCCACACGGGGGCTTGAAGGTCGCTTTGGTCCATGGTTTCCTCGACAGCTAGTGCTGGATCAGATTCGTCAAAAACTTCAATTATCGCGCGAGTCGGCCGACTCCGCGCGGCTGTTGAGGCGCGCTGCGCCTCGGTACTACTACTGAGGCGCCCCGGGCGCTCGTGTTACTACTTCAGCGTACGCAGCCCGCTGGGGGTGTCGAATTCCGCGCTCAGCTCCGCGGCGCCTGAAGCTTCGTCCGGCGCGCGGACCTCGATCAGGTGCGCCGCGCCGAGCCAACGCAACTGCGCGATGACCGTTTCGGCCTGCGGGTGAACCGCCTTCAGCGACTTCAATGCCAGTTCGGTTTCGGGCAGGACAGCGGACGGGTGATCCGGCGTGTCCCACTGGATCAGCGTTGGCAGGATACCGTCGCCGGCGCCTTGCCAGCTGGGGAAGGCGCCATCATCCGGCACGGACAGCCCCCACGTGAAGGCGCCGCGGCTCATCGGCACGACCGGCGGGATGCGCTGCGGATATTGCGCCTGCCAGCGCGGCAGATCCTTGGGCCGTTCGACGCGCACCACCCAGTGCGACAGATACGGCCCGCTGGCGAGCCGCGCCGCGGTCTGCGGGGCGTCGAGCGCGAAGAGACGCGGGCGCGCTTCGACACCGTTCGCGGGCGCCTCGGCGTCCGGATCGACTGCGATCACCTCGAGATACACGCCGCCCCACAGATTCAGCAGCCGGTTGTGGGTGCGCATCAGCGGATGCGCGCCACCGCCCGCCGGCGCCACGCCGAGCGTATCGGCGACGTACTGGCAGCCCTCGTCGAGCGTGCGGGCAGAGACGACGAGGTGGTCGAGTCGGAGCGAGTGAGCAGTCATGGTGGTGAAGAAAGTCGGATTCTGCGGTGAGGCAGGCAGGCCTGCGGCATCGGGCTGACCATGGAGGCGAAACGCGGATGCGACATGCGCCGGGGCCGTAAGCATAACCGGTTGCTGCGTCCTCGCGGTATCCGGGCGCGAGTTTCCAATCAAATGTAACGCCGGGCTCCTGCACAGTAACGGTACAATCGTCCCGATAGTGTTCGGTACAGTTGGAGCCCGCCATGCCCGCCGCCGTTGACCCCATGCCTGACCACGCGCTCGACAAGATTCCCGCCCCGAACGACGCCTCGTCGCTCACGCTGGTGGATCAGCTCGTCCAATGGGCGCGCCGCCGCATCGAGGAGCGGGTGTTTCGCGCCGGCATGCGCATGCCGTCGATCCGCAAGCTGGCACTGGATAAGGGCGTGTCGCGCTTTACGGTGGTGGAGGCTTACGAACGGCTGGTCGCGCAGGGTTACCTGGATTCGCGGCGCGGCTCCGGCTTTTACGTACGCGAACGGCTGGCCGCCCCCATGCCCGGCGAGCGCCGCCAGCATGCCGAGGCCGCGCCGCCCTCGAATACGATCGACGTCGTCTGGCTGCTGCGCAACATGCTGCAGACCTCGACCCGGCCGGAACGCGGCCCCGGTCTCGGCTATCTGCCGAGCCGCTGGCTCGACGGAGAGCTGATTACCGGCGCGCTGCGCACGCTCGGCCGGCAAAGCGGCGCGCAAATGCTCGGCTTCGGCACGCCGCAAGGCTTTCTGCCGCTGCGCCAGCAGTTGCAGACGCGGCTCGAAGAGCTGGAAATAGGCGCCTCGCCGGAGCAGATCGTGCTGACCTCGGGGATTACCCAGGCCATCGACCTGATCGCGCGCATTTTCGTGCAACCGGGCGACGCGGTGATCGTCGGCGATCCGGCCTGGTTCCAGATGTTCGGGCGCTTCGCGTCGCAGGGCGCGCGTCTCGTCGGCGTGCCGTACACGCCGGACGGCCCCGATCTCGATGCGCTTGAAACGCTGGTGCAGCAGTGGCGCCCGAAGATGCTGGTGATCAATTCGGTGTTGCAGAACCCCACCGGCACCTCGCTCACCGCCGCGCAGGCGTTCCGCATCCTGCGTCTGGCGGAGGAATACGACTTCATCGTCGTCGAGGACGATATTTACGGCGACCTCTGCCCGCCGGGCTTCCCGGCCACGCGCCTCGCGAGCCTCGACCAGTTGAAGCGCGTGATTTACCTGGGCAGCTTTTCGAAGACGCTGGCGGCCAATCTGCGGGTCGGCTTCATTGCCTGCGCGCCGGAGGTGGCGAAGGCCGTCACGGATCAGAAAATGCTGGTGGGCATGACGAGTCCGGAACTGAACGAGCGTGTGCTTTACAAGATCCTCACCGAAGGTCATTACCGGCGTCACGTGGAACGGCTGCGCGCGCGCCTCGACGGCGTGCGCGACAAGGCGGCGCGGATGCTGGAAAAGACCGGTCTGAAGCTGTTTCATACGCCGGGGGCGGGGATGTTCCTGTGGGCCGACACCGGCGTCGATTCCGACATGCTGGCCGCCGCCGGGCACGAAGCGGGCTTTCTGCTGACGCCGGGCAGCCTGTTTTCGCCGCAGCAGTCGCCATCGAGCTGGACGCGCTTTAACGTCGCCAATTGCGGCGATCCGGCGCTGTCGGCCTTTCTGTGCCGCTATCTGGACGGCGTCGCGCGGCGCGCCTCTTGAAATCATGCCGATAGTACCCAACTAGCCGCCTGATCCGCCGCGTGGACGGCCGCCTGAGCCGCAGGTTCGAACACCCGCGGCGCGCGCCCGAACTGCGGGCACCGCCGGTCACGCTTGCCCCGAATCAACCGCAACACACAGAGAGGACGTCCGACCATGGCCCAAGAAACCATGAGCTTTCAGGCAGAAGTGAAACAGCTTCTGCAACTGATGATTCATTCGCTGTACAGCAACAAGGAAATTTTTCTGCGTGAGCTGATCTCGAACGCCTCGGATGCGGCCGATAAGCTGCGCTTCGAAGCGATCGAAAACAACGCGCTGTACGAGAACGATCCGAATCTGCGGATTCGCGTGTCCTACGACAAGGCCGCCCGCACCGTCACGATCGACGACAACGGTATCGGCATGAGCCGCGACGAAGCCGTCTCGCACCTCGGCACGATCGCCCGTTCGGGCACCAAGGAATTCTTCGGCAAGCTGTCCGGCGACCAGCAGAAAGATGCGGCGCTGATCGGCCAGTTCGGCGTGGGTTTCTATTCGGGCTTCATCGTCGCGGACAAGATCACGGTTGAAACGCGCCGCGCCGGTCTGACGGCTGCTGAAGGCGTGCGCTGGGAAAGCGCCGGCGAGGGCGATTTCGCCGTCGAAACCATCGAGCGTGCGCAGCGCGGCACGACCATTACGCTGCACCTGCGCGCGGAAGAAGACGAGCTGCTGTCGTCGCATCGCCTGAAGTCGATCATCCAGAAGTATTCGGACCACGTCGCGCTGCCCATCCTGATGAAGAAGGAAGAATGGGACGCGGAAAAGAGCGAGATGGTCACGAAGGACGAGGACGAGACCGTCAACCAGGCGAGCGCCCTGTGGACCCGGTCGAAGAACGACATCACCGAAGAGCAGTACAAGCAGTTCTATCAGCACCTGTCGCACGACCATCAG
Organism: Paraburkholderia sp. GAS41; assembly: GCF_050436545.1. NCBI lineage: Bacteria > Pseudomonadati > Pseudomonadota > Betaproteobacteria > Burkholderiales > Burkholderiaceae > Paraburkholderia > Paraburkholderia sp. GAS41. Next base: position 176,801 of record NZ_JBNDMK010000010.1, on the reverse strand, counting down.
GATCCGCTGACGTGGACGCATAACCGCGTCGAAGGCCGCAGCGAATATACGCAACTGCTGTACGTGCCGGCCGCGGCGCCGTTCGATATGTGGAACCGCGAGCATCGCGGCGGGCTGAAGCTGTATGTGAAGCGCGTGTTCATCATGGACGACGCCGAGCAATTGCTGCCCACGTACCTGCGTTTCGTGAAGGGTGTGGTCGATTCGAGCGATCTGCCGCTGAATGTGTCGCGTGAAATCCTGCAGGAAAGCCGCGACGTGAAGGCGATCCGCGAAGGCGTGACGAAGCGTTCGCTGTCGATGCTCGAAGAGCTGGCTAATTCAGAGAACGAAGCCGAACGCGAAAAGTATGCGACCTTCTGGAAGGAATTCGGTCAGGCGCTGAAAGAAGGCGTCGGCGAAGACTTCGCCAACAAGGATCGTATCGCCAAACTGATCCGCTTTGCCTCGACGCATACCGACTCGCCGGAGCAGAACGTGTCGCTCGCGGATTACGTCGCGCGCATGAAGCCCGAGCAGACCAAGATCTATTACGTCACGGCCGATACGTTCCAGGCTGCGACCCATAGCCCGCACCTTGAAGTGTTCCGCAAGAAGGGCGTGGAAGTGCTGCTGCTGACCGATCGCGTCGACGAATGGATGCTGTCGTTCCTGAACGAGTTCGACGGCAAGCCGCTGCAGAGCGTCGCGCGTGGCGATCTCGATCTGGGCGCGTTGAACGACGAGGAAAAGCAGGCGCAGGAAAAGGTCAGCGAAGAACTCAAACCGCTCGTCGAGAAAATGAAGGAAGCGCTGAAGGACAAGGCGAAGGATGTGCGTCTCACGTTCCGCCTGACCGATTCGCCGTCATGCCTCGTGGCCGACGATGGCGAGATGAGCGGCTACCTGCAACGCATGCTGAAGGCGGCGGGGCAGCAGGCGCCGTCGGCACATCCGATTCTGGAAGTGAATCCGGAGCACGCGCTGGTGAAGGGCCTGCACGCGGATAGCGCGAACTTCGACGACTGGTGTCACCTGTTGTTCGATCAGGCGCTGCTCGCGGAAGGCGGCGCGCTGGAAGATCCGGCTAGCTTCGTCAAGCGCACCAACGCTTTGTTGCTGGCTCGCGCGGGTTGAGTTTGAGACGCGGTTTTTGACGCGTCAGATGGTGGAGAAAATGCGCTGCTTCTGGCAGCGCATTTTTTTGCCCGGTGCAGTGGCGCGCGTTTTTGCGCGAATCGCGGTGTGGATGAACCGCTGCCTGGCGGGTGCCTCTTGAGCACTTGTTAGCCGGTTATTGACGACTCGTTGACCGCCTACCGGCCGGTTAGCGTTTTTTGCTTAACGCGCCGGAGCGTGCCCGTGCTGACGAACCTGTGCGAGCACGGAGCCGGCCAGCTCTTTCGCTTCCGTACAGGCGTTGTGGTCGGCCAATACCTTTGCCGCCAGGCTGCCAATGGCGGCGCTCGTCTGTTTGGACGTGTGATGTTGCGCGAGCGCAGAGCCCGCCAGTTCCTTTTCCAGGTGAAACGAACTGTGCCGTGCAAGCACGACGGCGGCCAGATGCGCGATGCGATTGGAGGTTTCTTTTCCGTTCTGATTCAACTTCAACTCCTTTGCGATTTTTCTTAAAGCGGCTTAAAGAGGTGGTTTCGTTCGGCCAAACGAAAAATCAGTATGGTTGACTAAATAAAAGTTATCAACGGCATTAATTTGAGATTTGAATATGAGATGCGGTCGCGGGATTTCGTCCTATTCTTCGGCGGTCCGGCTTCGGACGCCCGATCGATCTTCAAATGACTTCAACGGACTCGGGCGGCGAACGGACGTCTCATCGTCACTTCCTGGTTCTCCTCATGTCCGAAACAAACTTGGCCACGCCGGCCGATCCCGTGCATCTCGTGTGGTCCATCCTGTCTCAGGAAGGCTTCGACGCCGCCCAGCAGTGCGCGGTCGCGCTCGCACACGACGGTACGACGCCGCAGATTCACGCCGACCTGTGCGCGAGCGCAGGGCATTTCGAGCAGGCGTATCACAGTGCATCGCTCGGTCAGGGGAAGTCCACTAGCGGCGGCCGTTATGCGCGGCTTGCCCTGTTTGCTGATGCACTGGGCAAGCAGAACGTCGCGAAGCACTACAGCGAACTGGCCGTCGCGGTCCAACCCGAAGCGCTGACGCTTGAATGGATTGTCGGGTTGATCGACCGCTGTCGCGCTTATTCGGCTGCGGCGCATCTTCTGCGCGCCTACGCTCAGCGCGCACCGCACGATGCGCGCGCACCGTGGTGGCTGGCCGTGGCGCTCGCGTCCGTGGCCGGGGAGCAGGCGGGAGCCGAGGTAGACGCTGAACGCCGTGAAGCGCTGGTGCGTGCCTATGAATTGGATCCGGAGATTCATCCGTTATTGCCGTTGCATCTCGTGCTCGCTTTTCGGGAGATCCGCGATTGGGATACGGTTGAGCGCGTATGTCGTGCTGTACTCGCGAAGCATCCCGCTGATACAGAAATGGCCTGGCAATTGAGCCACGCGCAGTGGCAGCGCGATGACGCGGCCGCGGCTGAGGCGACGATGCGTGCCGTCGATGCAGCCGCGCCGGGCAACGTCGCTGTGATGACCGCCATCGGTCAGTATCTGGCTGAACAGGCGCGCTACGCCGAAAGCGAAACGGCGCTGCATGCTGCGCTTGCCCTCGACCCGAACGCGGCACAACCCGCCATCGATCTGGCCGATCTCGAATTGCGCCGCAGCGACTGGTCGACCGCGTGGCCGCGCTTCGAAGCACGGCTGAGCCGTGACGACCGCGAAGCGAACAACGTGGTCAGCGTGATGGCGCGGCTGTGTCCACGCTGGCGCGGCGAGCCGCTTGCGGGCAAGACGCTCGTCGTCCATAGCGAGCAGGGCAATGGCGACGACATCCAGATGGTGCGCTTCCTGCCGGCGCTGGCGGCGCGCGTGTGGGATGAAGGCGGACGCCTGGTGCTGGCGGTGCGGCGGCCGCTGCAGCCGCTGTTCGCGCGTTTTTATGCCGACTGCGTGTCCATAGAAGACGGTCCGCTCGGCAAGCCCGACTACGGCTTGCCGATGATGAGCATGGCGCACACGCTCGGCTTGCAGCCGGACCAGGTGCAAGGTGGCGCGTACCTGCAAGCGGACGCGCACAGGCTGGCGCAATGGCAGACGAAAGCGCGGCTCGCAAACACTGACGCCACGCTCCACGTTGGCCTTGTCTGGTCCGGAAGCCCCACCCACCGTCGAGATGGGAAACGTTCGATTGCATGGACGGCGTTGGCGCCGGTTCTTGCTCTGCCCAAGGTGGTGTTCTATCCGCTGACGCCCGGCCAGCACGCAGACGTCGCGGGCATGACGGCCGAGGGCTATCGCGTGCATGACCTGAGCGGCCTCTATGAGGCGGGCTTCGACGATGTCGCGGCGCATGTCGCTGCGCTAGATGCCGTGGTCACCATCGATAGCGCGCCGTTGCACCTCGGAGGCGCATTGGGCCGTCCGGTGCTGGCGATGCTCGACCATGTCTCGCACTGGTGCTGGGGCAACGCTGAAACGCAAGCCTGGTACGACTCCGTTGAACTGTTCCGGCAACCACGGCCGGGCGCGTGGGCGCCAGTGGTCGAGCGAGTCGCGGCGCGTCTGCGGGAGATGGCACACGGCGGCGCGTCCGGGGCGCAAGAAAGCGCACGCGTTGTCGGACACGAATGATCGAAATTCGCAGAAGACACGCACGCCTGACAGCTCGCGCGTAGATGAAACAGAACCAGGACAACGAGGTTGAGGGCGGCGCGTTTTGCGCCGCGCCAGTAGACAACTCGCACGCTCTTTTGTACTAGCGTCCCATCAAGGTATCCATGGTTTCGCCGCGCACGAGGATCTCCGTGCGCCGGTTGAGCGCGCGACCCTCAGGCGTGTCGTTGGTTGCCACCGGGTTGTTGTAGGCGTTGCCCTTGGTGCGGATGCGCCCGATTGTCACGCCGCGCGCCACCAGTGCGTAGCCCGCCGCCGTCGCACGGCTTTCCGAGAGTTGCTGATTGTAGTCGAGCGTGCCGACGTTGTCGGTGTAGCCCTCGACCAGAATGGGCTTCTTGCTGCGATTGAGCAAGACCGCCGAGCGGTTGATCACCGCCGCCGCATCGGGACGTATCTCGGACTTGCCGAAGTCGAACAGGGCGGTTTCGGGCAACTTGACCGAGACGCCGTCAGCGACGGGCTTCACTTCGATGCCGACCGCCTCGTTCAACGAAGTCTCTTTCGCGCGATTCAGCGGCGCTGCGCAGCCCGCCAGAACTACGATAGCGATGGCGCACGCCGATACACGCAGGGATGTTCTCATCTTTGCTCTTCTCCTTCAGGATCTGATCACATGGCGCGCCCGCGAGACGTGAATGACACCGAGGTGCGCGGCGCGCCGACTTTGCAAATGCCCCGATCTTTTATCGCGAGAGGCAGTGGGCGGAGAATCAGACCTATCCGAAAGCGACCCATGCATTGACGCGGGTCAGTTCGGGCGCGGGGCAACGGGGAACCTATGAGTGGTCCGCGAACATAAGCATCCCGACGGGGCGCCGTTATAATCCGACACCATGCTCATCCGTTTCGATGCCGCTGACGCCCACTGGCGCGTCGCGCCCTTACCCGGTTTTACTCGCGACCAGAAAGACTGGCTCACGCGCGGTGGTTCGCTGACCGCGCATCTGCGCACGCTCGGCGCGGTTGCGGTACGCGTCACGCGCGAGGCCGTCGCGTTGCCGTGGACGGATGAATACGCCGCGCTCGGCGTCGAATGCCGTGTGCCAGTGTGGGTGCGGGAAGTGGTGTTGTCGGTGGAAGGCACGCCGTTCGTCGCGGCGCACAGCATTGCGCCGCTGGCGGTGAGCGTCGGCGTCTGGCAGGCGATGCGCCGCTTGCGCACCCGGCCGCTGGCCGAACTGCTCTACAGCGACAGCAGCGTCTCGCGTTCAGCGCTGGTGAGCCGCCGGCTCACGGCGCGTCATCCGTTGTACCGGCTGGCGGCTCGCGAAATGAACGGAACTCAGCTGCATCCGCAGGCGCTGGTTGCACGCCGCTCGGTGTTCGAGCGCCACGGTGCGCCGCTGATGGTCACCGAATGCATGTTGCCTGCGCTGTGGGCGCACCTCGCGGTTGCATCGCCGGTAGCGTCGGCGCAGCAGACGCGGGCGCATGTTCGCGAACATGGCCGGCCGCTCGAGCACACGGCTTCACGCGCCCATCCGGTGGCGCAGCATGAGTGCAGCGGGAAGGCGCAGTGAAGCGATGCTTTCCGCCCGTGGTCGACGCCCGTACGCGCGTGCTGGTGCTCGGCAGCTTGCCGGGCGAAGTCTCACTGGCGCAATCCCAGTACTACGCCCACAAGCAGAATCGCTTCTGGGCTTTGATCGGTGATGTAACGGGAGAGGATCTGCTGAGCCTCGACTACGACGCGCGCCTGCAAACGCTGCTGCGCCAACGCATCGGCTTGTGGGATGTCGTCGCCGAGGCGCAGCGGGAAGGCAGTCTGGACAGCCGGATTCGCAACCATGCAAGCAATGACCTGCTGGCGCTGGTTGAATCGCTGCCGCATCTTGCCGCCGTCGCTTTCAACGGCGGCACGGCGACGCGGCTCGGCATGCGCGCTTTGCAGGGCGCAGTGGGGCAGGTTGCATTCATCAGCCTGCCTTCGAGCAGCCCGGCTTACACGCTGTCGTATGCGGAGAAGCTCAAGGCATGGCAGGCGCTACGGCAGTGGCTGGTCTAGCCGCGCGCAGTCGACACCGCGCGCGACCGTCGTCACGCCGGCCTATACCCCGAGTCTTGCAAATTCGCCGTACACGCGCTGCAGCCACACCTTGACGCGTTGCCGCTCCAGCAGACCGAGCCCGGTCGTGGCGCGGTCGGGATGATTCACCGCCGCCCAGAAGCTCGTGCTTTGCCTATCGATCTTCTGCATCGTCGTGTCGGGCAAATGACGCAAGGTCATCACGCTGGCGCCCAGCGCTTCGGCCCGTGCGCGTTCGCCGGAAGCCTCCAGAATCTCGAAGCGATCGCCGCGCACTTCGTTCAGAACCAGAACCAGCTTGAGCCGTCCACCGAACAGGTCGAGCCACTGCCGCAGCAGATCGACCGAGTCGCGGCCGCTGTCCATCACGTGCCACCACGTCAGCGTGATGCCAAGCTCGCCGGCGACGCCGAGCACATCCGCATCGTCGAGCCATCGGGCCAGCGGCTGCTGCGTCTGGGCGGCGAGGTCGACCAGAACGCGTCGCTGCGGATCTTCGCTGGCGGCCTCGATGATGGGATCGAGGCTGTCGTGCTGGTCGAGTACGGCCGGCGCGGCGTAATCGGCGTAAAAGCGCAGCAGTGCGCCGTGCGAGCGGTCCGTGTCGAAGCCCAGAAACGGCACGCCGGTGTCGATAAAATGCTGGGCCAGCAACCGGGCGACGAGCGATTTGCCCACGCCGCCCTTTTCCCCGCCAATGAAGTGAATGGTGCTCATGCTTACGGTTCCTTTGTGGTGGTGTATGTCTGACCGGACGACCGTATCAGGCTCAGGTGACGGCACGGCGAAGAAAGCTTCAGGCAAGGTAACAGCCGCATATCCGCGGACCGCGCGCCGGCAACCACGCGGTAAACGGCAGCGTACATGGAAAAGAAATCCGGGTCTGGCGAATGCTATGCTCTCGTTCGAACCAAAATGGCGTCTTCGACGCGATATCCCCACATGACGAAACTCATCAAGCGCGCTTCGGCTGAAGCGCGTGCATTCCGCAGCAAGCGCGCCGACCCGGCCGACGCCAGCCAGACCCTGCAGAAAATCGCGCGCACGGGCAAACGTGCAGCGCGCGACGAAGAACTCGACGACGCCCCGCCAATCGAAGCGCCGCGCAAGCCGCGCTTCGCACCGGTGACGTTCTCGGAAGAGGGCGGCGTGCGCTATCTGCACTTCGGTACGGAATGGGTGCAAGGCGCGATGCGTTTGCGCAAGCCCGATCACATCGAACTCGAATACGCGCAGCAGATGATGGCCTGGCTGCTGTTCCTCGAAACGCCGGCGCGCGTCGTCCAGCTCGGCCTCGGCTCCGCGGCGCTGACCAAGTTCGCCTATCGTTTCCTGAAGCAGGCGAAGGTCGAAGCGGTGGAGTTGAATCCGGCGGTGGTGGTCGCGGCACGCACCATGTTCGAACTGCCGCATGACGATGCCCGTTTGACGGTGCACGAAACCGATGCATGGGACTTCGTCAACGATCGCGCCAACCACGGCACGATCGGCGCGCTGCAAATCGACGTCTACGATGCCACCGCACGGGGTCCGGTGCTCGACAGCGTGGCGTTTTACCGTGCCGTGCGCGCGTGCCTGACTGATGCGGGCGTGGTGACGGTGAACCTGTTCGGCGATCACCCGAGCTTCGTGCGTAACATGAAGCGCCTGAACGAAGCCTTTGACGGCCGCGTGTTTGCGCTGCCGGAAGTGCATGACGGCAACCGCGTGGCGATCGCGTTTTCGGGGCCGGCGCTCGATGTGCCGTTCGCGACCTTGCAGGACCGCGCGAGGTTGATCGAAGCCGAACTCGGTTTGCCGGCGCGCAAGTGGATCAAGGGTCTGCAGGAATCGACCGGCCAGCAGGGCGTTTCGTTCTCGATCTAGGTTGATGGCCCGGTGCACGCGACCTCGTGCACCGGCAGCAGGGCCGGCGGCGACGCCGGCCCGTACATTGCGTCATTGCGTCATCGCGTCATTGCGTCAGCGCACCAGCGCACCACCGCACCACCGCACCACCACGGTGTGGCCCCCGCCAGGCACGTACTCCAAGCCACCACCACGTCCACCCAGCGAACGTTCCTGACCGCGATACATCGCTTCTCCTACCCCCGAACATGGCCGTTTCGCCTCGGGTCGTCCCTGCTTGACCGTACCTTTGCGACTCCTATACTCTTTCATTGCTTTCGGGGGCGTTCGTGGCCCATCCGCGGGGCGGCCTCTAGCCACCGGGGTCGCCGTCCGTCAACTACGGGACACAAATCAATAAAAGGAAAGAGACGTCATGGCTCAAGACGCCACCGCGAACAAGGCCAGCAAACACTGGCTCTGGTTGCTGCTGCTCCCCTGGATCGCGATGATCTGGGTGCCGTCATACAACAAGGTCGAACCCCAACTGTTCGATTTCCCGTTCTTCTATTGGTATCAACTGCTGTGGGTGTTGATCAGCGCAGTCATCACGGCACTCGTCTACTTCAAGACCAAAAAACGTTCAACGGGTAGCTCACAGGGAGGCGTTCAATGAATCCCGTCGCTACCTTTGTATTCGTCCTGTTCTTTATCGGCGTCACGATCCTCGGCTTCATTGCCGCGCACTGGCGGCGCGGCGATCTCGCGCACCTCGAAGAGTGGGGCCTCGGCGGCCGGCGCTTCGGCACCATCGTCACGTGGTTCCTGCTGGGCGGCGACCTGTACACTGCCTACACCTTCGTCGCGGTGCCCGCACTCGTGTTCGGCGCCGGAGCCACCGGTTTCTTCGCGCTCCCCTATACGATCCTGATCTATCCGTTCGCGTTCGTGGTTTTCCCGAAACTGTGGAGCATTGCGAAACGTCAGGGCTACGTGACGTCCGCCGACTTCGTCAACGCCCGCTACGGCAGCAAAACGCTCGCGCTGGCAGTCGCCGTGACCGGCATCGTGGCCACCATGCCGTATATCGCGCTGCAACTGGTCGGTATCGAAGTGGTGATCGGCGCGCTCGGTTTCGACACCACGGGTTTCGTCGGCGATCTGCCGCTCATCATCGCCTTCGCGATTCTGGCGGCCTACACCTACACGTCGGGCCTGCGCGCGCCGGCCATGATCGCGGTCGTCAAGGACGTGCTGATCTACATCACGATTGCCGCCGCGGTGATCGTGATTCCGCCGCAACTGGGCGGCTTCGGTCACATCTTCAGCGCGGTACCGCCTGCCAAGCTGCTGCTCAAGGCGCCTGACGTGTCGAGTCTGAACGGCTATAGCGCGTATGCCACGCTGGCAGTCGGCTCGGCGCTCGCGCTGTTCCTCTATCCGCACTCGATTACCGCAGTGCTGTCGTCAAAGTCGGGCAATACGATCCGCCGCAACATGGCGATGTTGCCGGCCTATTCGCTGGTGCTCGGCCTGCTGGCGCTGCTCGGCTTCATGGCGCTCGCCGCGGGCGTGAAGGACATGCCGGAATTCGCGCCGTACTTCAAGGCTTTTGGCCCGAACTTCGCGGTGCCGGCGCTGTTCCTGCATTTCTTTCCGTCGTGGTTCGTCGGTGTGGCGTTCGCGGCCATCGGCATCGGCGCGCTGGTGCCGGCCGCCATCATGTCGATCGCGGCGGCCAATCTCTACACGCGCAACATCCATAAGGAGTTCATCAACCGCAACATGACGAATGAGCAGGAAACCAATATCGCCAAACTGGTTTCGCTGATCGTCAAGGTGGGCGCGGTGGCCTTCATTCTCGGCTTGCCGCTCACGTATGCGATCCAGTTGCAGTTGCTGGGCGGCATCTGGATCATCCAGACGCTGCCGGCCATCGTGCTGGGACTGTACACGCGCGTACTCGACTATCGCGGCCTGCTGCTAGGCTGGGCAGCGGGCATTGCGACCGGCACGTGGATGGCGGTGTCGCTGAAGCTGACGACCTCGATCTTTACCCTCCACCTGTTCGGTCTCGCAATTCCGGGCTATGCCGCGGTGTGGTCGCTGATCGTGAACCTGGTAGTGTCCGTGGTGGCGAGCCTGCTGGTGCGTGCGATGGGCATGAAGCACGCGGAAGATCGCACCCGGCCGGAAGACTATCTGGACCTGGCTTAAGACCGATCCGGCGGCGGCGGGGGAGTCAGCGTCCCGAGGCATCCCCAGCCGTTCGTATGTATTCTTCAGGCGTTCCCAGGCGTTCCCAGGCGTTCCCAGGCGTTTTCCAGGCATTTTCCAGACGCCCGCAACGAAAATTTGCGGGCGTTTTGCATTTTGGTGCAGGATAGGCGAACTGCGTCCCCCGCTCCCGCGCAACCATGTCCTCAGCCGATTCTGATTCTGCGATGCCGCGTCTACCCCGTAGCCGGGTCGGTCGCGTCATCAGGATGATCACCTCGCCGTACTACCGCTACCGGCACGCCAAACTGCTGCACAGCGTGCGGGTCGGGTTGGCGATGATGGTGTCGATCCTCGCCACGACGGGCATCAATATTCCGCATGGCATCTGGGCCTCGGTGACGGTGCTGGTGGTGATCGGCGGCTTGCAGCATCACGGCAATATCCGCAAGAAATCCGCGGACCGGGCGGCCGGCACGCTGCTCGGGGCATGCATCGGACTCACGCTGATCCTGCAGCAGAGTCTGATCGGTTCGCTGTGGCTCACCTACGTGCTGATGTCCATCGTGGCGGGTATCTGCGCGTGGTACGCCATCGGCAAGGCCGGGTATATCGGGCTGTTGACGGCGATCACCATGTGCGTCGTCGCGGGCCACGGCGACAATATGATGGATACGGGCTTGTGGCGCACGCTGAACGTGCTGATCGGCATTGTGATTGCGCTGGCGTTCTCGTTCGCGCTACCGCTGCATGCGACCTATTCGTGGCGTTACCTGCTCGCCGACAATCTGCGTGGCTGCGCGCGCATCTATACGCGCCTCGTGGAGGGCGCGCCATTGAGTGCGGACGAACAGCTCAAGACGTTTCTCGAACTCGGCGCTCGGCTCGTGCAATTGCGCGGGTTGATGCCTTCGGTGGCGAAGGAAATCGAGGCAGCGCCAGGAAAACTGGATGAGATTCAGCGCGTGCACCGCTCGGTGTTGAGTGCCCTCGAAATCATGGCGACCGGCGCGCTGGCGCAAGCGGACGTCGCAGGGCGTGCGGCGTTTGCGCGCCAGTGCGGCGCCGAGGCACGCGCGGTGCGCGCCATGTTGCTGACGATGGCGCGTGGCCTGCGCTTCGGCGGCGCGGCGCGGTTCCTCGCGCCTAAGGTCGTGCTGGCGCGGGTTCCGGGCGCCGCGCTCGCGCAGCACCTTGCCCCGGAACTGCAGGGGCCGTACTGGCTGGGCGAGCGGATGATCGAGCAGGTGGACCACTTGCGGGCGCTGCTGCTCGAGACGGAGCCGAACTGGAATATCGAGCGGCACGGCCCGCAGGTGCGTGCCGCGGGCCGGTCCGGTTGAGGCGCTGAAGCGCGTGTTTTGCGCTTCGGCCGGAAGGCGGAGCCGGCCGCGCTTAGTTGCCCTTAGCTGCCCTTAGCTGCCCTTAGCTGCCCTTAGCTGCCTTGGGGAATGGTCACCATCCAGCCGATGCCGAACTTGTCGGTTACCATGCCGAAGCCCTTGGACCAGAACGTGGGCTGCCAGGGCATATTGACCGTGCCGGCTTCAGCCAGCGCGTTGAAGAGTTTTTCGCCGTGGGCGAGATCGTCGGCCGTCAGCGACAGCCTGTAACCGTTAGGGGTCACGTCTTCGCTCATGCAGTCGTCGGACATCATCAGGATGCTCGAGCCGATTTTCACGGAGGCATGCATGATCTTGTTGTCGTTTTTCGGATCGGCCGGGCGGTTGGCGTCGGGCGGCGCGTCCTTGTATTGCATCTTGAGCATGACCTCGGCGCCGAGCGTGTCGGCATAGAAGCTCAGCGCTTGTTCGCAGCGGCCGTCGAAAAATACATAGGGCTGGATTTCCATCGTCGTCTCCCGGAATATTTGACTCACGCGGCGCATTGACTATCCGGGCGGATAGAACAACGCCACAGCAGACGATTGTAGCCGTCTGCTGTGGCGTCAATTGTGAAAGCCGGTAAAGCCGTGGGACACCCGATGGAACCTGACCTGTCCGACAGAACGCCAAGCCCCACCGAGCCCGAAGCGGCCCTTAACGCAGTTCTTCGATCAGCTTTTCCAGCTTGCGGGCGTCAGCGGCGAATGCGCGGATGCCTTCGGCGAGCTTTTCAGTGGCCATGGCTTCGTCGTTGACGAGGAAGCGGAACGACGATTCGTCGACCGGCACGCGTTCGATATTGCCGCTCTGGCCCAGTTCCGGCGACAGCTTGCGCTCCACCTTGTCGGTACTGTCCTGCAGCTTTTGCAGCAGGTCGGGGCTGATCGTCAGCAGGTCGCAGCCCGCCAGTTCGAGAACCTGGCCCGGTGTGCGGAAGCTCGCGCCCATCACCTCGGTCTTGTAGCCGAACTTCTTGTAGTACGCGTAGATGCGGTGGACCGACTGCACGCCCGGATCGTTCGCGCCGCCGTCCTTCGCTTCGTCCCACGCGCTGCCGGCATTCTTCTTGTACCAGTCGTAGATACGGCCCACGAACGGCGAGATCAGTTGCGCACCGGCTTCGGCGCAGGCCGCGGCCTGGGCGAGCGAGAACAGCAGCGTCATGTTGCAGTGGATGCCGTCTTTCTGCAGTTGCTCGGCCGCGCGGATACCTTCCCACGTGGAGGCGAGCTTGATCAGGATGCGCTCGCGGCCGATGCCGGCAGCTTCGTACAGCTTGATCAGTTCGTGGCCCTTGGCGATCGAAGCCTTGGTGTCGAACGACAGGCGCGCGTCGACTTCGGTCGAGACGCGGCCCGGGATGATCTTGAGGATTTCGGTGCCGAAGGCGATCAGCAGATGGTCGATGATTTCACCGACCGGCTTCGACGCGTGATCGCGCACGGTTTTTTCGAGCAGCGGGCGGTAGTCGTCTTTCTGCACGGCCTTGAGGATCAGCGACGGATTGGTGGTCGCGTCGCGCGGCTTGTACTGGGCGAGTTGTTGGAAGTCACCAGTATCGGCGACGACGATTGTGAACTGCTTGAGTTGATCGAGTGCGGTAGTCATGTCGAGCCTTCAAGGCGCACAGGCGCAATGGTCCAAGGGTGGAGGGTGCCGCAGAGGCAACCAGGGGCGGTTGCTCGGGCGGCCGCATTTCACGCTGCGGCACTTCCATGATTCTGCCGGGAAATGCCGCCCGGTACTTCTATTCTATGGCGGATCGGCTCATGCGATATTGACATGTGCATTTGCCGATACGTTCAACCTTCGTCGCGGCCGGCTCCCGGCTGTGTGCGGGTGGGCTGAGCCTCGTCCCGGCAGGGTTCGTGCTTTGGTCGTGCTTCGTTCCGGCTTTACTCAGGCTTCGCTCAGAGTTCGTTCAGGGTTCGGCCAGCCTTCGTTCAGGGATCGCTCAGCTGCCGTCCCACCTTCGTTCAGGCACGCCGCGCGTTCAGCACGATCTGCGTCAGAACGCCCGCCACCAGTCCCCAGAAAGCCGAGCCGATCGACAGAAGTGTGAGTCCGGAGGCAGTCACCATGAAGGTCACCAGCGCCGCTTCGCGCTGTTTCAGATCCTGCATGGCGTTGGCGAGACCGCTCATGATCGAGCCGAACAGCGCCAGCGCCGCCACCGACACCACCAGCGCCTTGGGCAGCGAAGCGAACAGGGCGGCGATGGTGGCGCCGAAAATCCCCGCGATCAGGTAAAACACGCCAGCCCAGACGGCCGCCGTGTAGCGCTTGTTGCGGTCCTCGTGCGCTTCGGGGCCGGTACAGATGGCCGCAGTGATGGCCGCGAGATTGATGCCGTGCGAGCCGAACGGCGCGAGCAGCAACGAGGCGAGGCCGGTGGTGGCGATCAGCGGGGCGGACGGCGTCGTGTAGCCGTCGGCGCGCAGCACGGCGATACCCGGCACGTTCTGCGACGCCATCGCGACCACGAACAGCGGAATGCCGATGCTGACGATTGCCGCGATCGAAAACACCGGCAGGGTCAGCACCGGATGGGCGAGCGCCACGCGGAAGTGGCTGAAGTCGAGCAGGCCGAGCCCGCCGGCCACCGCCGTGCCGACGATCAGCGTGGTCACGATCGCATAGCGGGGCGCGAGGCGCTTGAGGACGAGGTACGTGAAGAACATCGCCAGCACTAGCGCGGTCTGGAACTGCGCCGCGCGGAAAATTTCGATGCCGATCTCGAACAGGATGCCCGCCAGCAGCGCGGAGGCGATCCCGGCTGGAATCTTTTTCATCAGCGTATCGAACCAGCCGGTCAGTCCGACCACCGTCAACAGCACCGCGCAGACGATAAACGCCCCGATCGCTTCCGGATAGGTCACATGCGGCAGGGAAGAGACCAGTAGCGCGGCGCCCGGTGTCGACCAGGCGATCACGATCGGCGCACGGAAGCGCAGCGACAGGCCGATCGTGCACAAGGCCATGCCGATCGAGAGCGCCCAGATCCACGAAGAAATCTGCGCATCGGACAGATGCGCCGCCTGGCCCGCCTGGAACATCAGCACGAGTGAGCTGGTATAGCCCGTCATCATCGCGACAAAGCCGGCGACCACGGCCGATAGCGAGGTGTCCGCGAATGGCCGTAGGCGCGCAGGCGGCGCGGCGGAAGGGGACAACTCAGGCGACGAAGGGGAACTCATGCAGGGTGTCTCGGGTTTCTGGTGGATCAGATTCTGGTTGGCGTTACGAGCAACTTGGTACTGGCCGCTGCTTGCTCGGCCGATTCGCGCGGCGGGTCGGCCAGATTACTTGCTCAACGCGCGCATGGCGGTTTCCAGTCCGGCGAGGGTGAGAGGATACATCCTGTGGCCCAGCACTTCGCGAATCACCGAGACGGATTGCCGGTATTCCCAGAGACCCTCGGGCTCGGGATTCAGCCAGGCATGTCGCGGAAAGTGGTCGGCCAGACGCCGTAGCCACACGGCTCCCGGCTCAGGATTGTTGTACTCGACCGAGCCGCCCGGCTGCAGCACTTCGTACGGGCTCATCGTGGCATCGCCGACGAAAATCAGTTTGTACTCCGGCGTAAACTTGTGCAGCACGTCCCACGTGGGCATGCGTTCCGCATGGCGACGGCGGTTGTTCTTCCACAGGAAGTCGTACACGCAGTTGTGGAAGTAATAGAACTCGAGGTGCTTGAACTCGGCCTTGGCGGCGGAGAAGAGTTCCTCGGTGCGCTTGATGTGGTCGTCCATCGAGCCGCCCACGTCGAGCAGCATCAGTACCTTCACGTTGTTGTGCCGCTCCGGGACCATCTTCAGATCGAGCCAGCCGGCGTTGGCGGCGGTGCTGCGGATCGTGTCGGGCAGGTCGAGTTCTTCCGCGGCGCCTTCGCGCGCGAAGCGCCGCAGCCGCCGCAGGGCGACCTTGATGTTGCGGGTACCGATCTCGACCTGGTCGTCGTAGTCGCGATAGGCGCGCGCTTCCCACACCTTGACGCCGGTGCGGTTGCCGCTCGACTCGCCGCCAATGCGGATGCCTTCCGGGTTGTAGCCACCGTTGCCGAACGGCGACGTGCCGCCCGTGCCGATCCATTTGTTGCCGCCTTCGTGGCGGTCCTTCTGCTCGTCGAACAGTTCCTTGAGGCGGTCCATCAGCTTGTCGAGACCGCCCATCGCTTCGATCTGCGCTTTTTCTTCCGGCGACAAATCGCGCTGCAACTTTTTCTTCAACCAGTCGGGCGGTACGTCGAGCGCGAGTTCGGACTTCGCTGCGACGCCGTTGAAATACGCGCCGAACGCCTGGTCGAACTTGTCGAAATACTGCTCGTCTTTCACCAGCGCGAGACGGGCGAGGTAATAGAATTCGTCGAGCGACGGCGTGATCACGTTCGCCTTCAGCGCTTCGAGCAGCGTCAGATATTCCTTGACGGAAACGGGCAATTTCGCCGCGCGCAACGAATAGAAGAAATCGATCAGCATGCAGGTCCCTCTCTCGTTAACGCGCCTCGCGCATCGTGCTTCCGGCGCGCCGGCCCCACTCGTGCGCTTGTCTATTCCACGCACGCACCAGTTTCAACGGTTGTTGCGATTCATGAAAATGAGCCGCTCGAACAGGCTCACGTCCTGCTCGTTCTTCAGTAGCGCGCCATGCAGCGGCGGAATGATCTGCTTGTTGTCCGTCGAGCGCAGCGCTTCGGGCGGAATGTCTTCGGCCAGCAGGAGCTTCAGCCAGTCGAGCAGTTCCGAGGTGGACGGCTTTTTCTTCAACCCCGAGACGTTACGCAGTTCGAAGAAACTCGCCATGGCCGCGCTCAGCAAGTCCTTCTTGATGTTGGGGAAGTGCACGTTGACGATCTGCTGCATCGTCACCGGCTCCGGGAACTTGATGTAGTGGAAGAAGCAGCGGCGCAGGAACGCGTCGGGCAATTCCTTCTCGTTGTTCGACGTGATGATGACGAGCGGGCGGTGTTTCGCGCGCACCAGCTCGTGCGTCTCATAGACGTAGAACTCCATGCGGTCGAGTTCGCGCAGCAGGTCGTTGGGAAATTCGATGTCGGCCTTGTCGATCTCGTCGATCAGCAGCACGGTTTGCTGATCCGCTTCGAACGCCTGCCACAACACGCCCTTGACGATGTAGTTGCGGATGTCCTTGACACGTTCGTCGCCGAGCTGCGAATCGCGCAGGCGCGACACCGCATCGTATTCATACAGGCCCTGCTGCGCCTTGGTAGTGGACTTGATGTGCCATTGCAGGAGCGGCATGCCAAGCGCCGCGGCGACTTCCTCGGCGAGCATGGTTTTGCCGGTGCCGGGCTCGCCTTTGATGAGCAGCGGGCGCTGCAAGGTCATCGCGGCGTTGACCGCGAGCTTGAGGTCGTCGGTGGCGACGTACTGCGATGAGCCTTCGAAACGCATGACGAGACGCTCGTTCGGAGAAAAATTCCAGTATAAGTCAGAAGCCCTGTTGGGCTGACGCGGGCTGTCGTATGGTGTCACCCGCACCGCTGCCGGGTGCGCGGCCCGGTGGGCGGGCGGCGTGCCAGGGCAGCCGGTGGCGAGCGGGGAGGCGCGCCGGACCGCGCCTCCCCGCCCGGTGGACGCCCGCGGCGGCGGCGCGGTACAATTAGCCCGATTTTTTTGGCCTGCGTGGCAACCCTAGAAGAAGAATGGTGCAGGCCGTTGCCTTTCGGGCGCCCGTTTCCCCTCAAGCCAGGTTACATGCTATGAATAAATTCGTCGGCAAACACGTTGTAATCGCAGCGCTGTCGGTGCTAGCGGGCTACGCGGCCAGTGCGCAGGCAGCGGATGTCGTCGGCAACGCCAAGGCAGGTCAGGGCAAGGTCGCGATGTGTATTGGCTGCCACGGCATTCCCGAATACCGCACGGCCTATCCGGAGGTCTACCGGGTGCCTATGCTCGGCGGCCAGAATCAGGCGTATCTCGAGAACGCGTTGCACGCATACAAGAAGGGCGACCGTCACTTCGAGACCATGCATGCCATCACCGCGTCGCTGTCGGACCAGGACATTGCCGACATCGCTGCGTACTACGCGGCGCAGACCCCCGCTTCGAAAAGCAATCCCGACAAGTAACCGGCTGCGGTCATCCATTCCAGTCATTCGGTTATTTACTTTCGCGGGACAGGAGAATTCATGAAGAAGCCTCAACTGGCACTCCACACGATGTTCAAGGCTGCCTGTGCAGCGGCGGCGTTGCTCGGTCTGGCCGCAGCCAACGTGGCGCACGCCGCCGACGCCGGCAATGGCAAGGTGCTGGCCGACGCGCACAACTGCGCCGCGTGCCACGGCGTGAACCTCAACAAGCCGGTGAGTCCGGAATATCCGAAGCTCGCAGGCCAGCATTCCGACTACGTCTACTGGGCGCTGCGTCAGTATCAGATGGGCAATGGCAACCCGCACCTGGGTCGCAACAACGCGATCATGCAGGCGCAGGTGCAAAGCCTGTCGCAAAGCGACATGAAGGACATCGCGGCCTACGTCGAGTCGCTGAACGGCGATCTGGTCCAGAAGAAGTAAGCGTCTTATCGCACGCTGCGCTTTGCGTTGCCGCTATCAAAACACCTCGCTATGGCGGGGTGTTTTGCTTTGAGGCGGACCATGAGACTCGACACCGGTCGCCGTGGTTGCGCGACGATGGCTCCGTGGATGTATCAGTCGCGCGAGGCGCGGCGTTCGATGCGTTGCAGGTATGCGTCGGTGTCGGGCGGCGTACCGGTGCGTTGCGCTTCCCACAGGGTTTCCCCGAGGCACTCCATGATTGCGTGCTGCGCGTCATGGGTCGAGTTGAAGCGCGCGGCAAGCCGCTCGTGGGCGGCGCGAATGCCGGGCGGTTGATCGATCGACAACTGTTCGCTGATCGCGAGATGCATCGACAGATGCAGAAACGGGTTGGTCTGGCCGCGCTCCGGCGAGTAGTCCTGAGCGGACGCCGCTTCGCCTTCGGTCAACTCGGCGTGGTATTCGGGGTGTTCGACGATCCAGTCGGCGGCGATGGCCTCGAGCGGTGTCAGGATTGCGCCTTCGCGCTGCTTGCGCCAGGTCTCGGTGAAAAAGCTTCGGACTTCGTCGCGGCTGGGATTGAACATCGTGAACTAAAGGCGGTATGGGAGAGGGTGCGCATGCGGGGCAAATCCGGTGCGCGACGGTGAGCGGTTATTTTACGCTGGAGCCCGCCGCCATGCTGGCACGCGGCCCTGGCACCGGGCCTTGGCACCGCAACGAGGTCGCAAGGCCGCGGCGCGGCCGGTCACGCGCGGGATGCTTACAGGTCGGGCGGCGGAGTCTTTGGTCGAAACTCGCACAGCGGCTCGATCACGCAATGCCAGCATTCAGGCCGGCGCGCCTTGCAAACATACCGTCCGTGCAGGATCAGCCAGTGATGGGCGTCTTGCTGAAACTCGGCAGGGGTGAATTTCTCCAGTGCCGCTTCCACCGTGCGCACGTCCTTGCCCGGCGCCAGACCGGTTCGATTCGCAACCCGAAAGATGTGCGTGTCGACAGCAATGGTGGGATGGCCGAAGGCCGTGTTCAGCACCACATTGGCCGTCTTGCGGCCCACACCAGGCAGGCTTTCGAGCGCCACACGGTCGTCCGGCACCTCGCCGTCATACTGTTCCAGCAGAATCCGGCAGGTCGCGATGACGTTCTTTGCCTTGGTCCGATAGAGGCCGATGGTCTTGATGTAGTCGGCCACGCCTTCTTCGCCGAGATCGGCCACCTGTTGCGGCGTGTTCGCGAGCGGGAACATCTTGCGCATCGCCTTGTTGACCGATACGTCCGTGGCTTGCGCCGACAGCATCACCGCGATCAGCAGTTCAAACGGCGTGGTGTATTCGAGTTCGGTGGTGGGATGCGGGTTGAGGCTCTGGAGCGTCTCGTAGATGGCGCGGCGTTTGTTCGCGTTCATACCGGGGCGGAAGGTCAGGGTTTGGAGGTGCGGGGGCCGGGCGTGACTTCGGTAGCCGGCGCTGCCTGCTCCGGCTGCGCGGCTTCGATGCCGAGACGCCGGCGGCGAGCTTCCGCCGCGTCGATCTGGGCTTGCACGTCGGCACTTACGCGCTCCGTATTGTGCGGACCCGCGCCTTTGGCGGCCAGTTCCTGCTTCTTCTGGCGAGCACGTTCGAGCGCGGCCTGGATGATCGCGCGTTTTCTCGCTTCGGCGTCGTCAGAAGCGGGGGCGGTGGTGGTAGCGGCAGCACCGGAGCCGGTGGGCGCAGTGCTTCCGCCGGCGGCAAGTTCGCCGGTTGTGGTACTCGCGGCCCTGCGGGCTGCCACACGCGCTTCTGCGGCCTGGCGTTCGCGCTCGAGACGCGCGGCGCGCTGATCGTGGTGTGCGCGGGCAGCGCTCGCCTGTTGTTCACTCCACGCTTCCCAGCCGCTTGCATTGCCGGTGACGGGCACCATGGCAATGCAGTCGACCGGACAGGGTGCGACGCAGAGATCGCAGCCGGTGCACAACGATTCGATCACCGTGTGCATCTGCTTCGGTGCGCCAAGTATCGCGTCCACCGGACACGCCTGCATGCACAGCGTACAACCGATGCACAGACTCTCGTCGATCACCGCGAGCGGCCGGGGCCGCTCCAGACCGTTGACGGGATTGAGCGGTATCACGGGCTTGCCGAGGAGGGCGGCAAGTCGCGCCACGCCTTCGGCGCCGCCCGGCGGGCACTGGTTGTAGTTGGCTGTGCCAACGGACACCGCTTCGGCGTACGGCCGGCATGCTGCATAGCCGCACTTCGTACATTGGGTCTGGGGAAGCAGATCTTCGATGCGGTCTGCGAGTGTTATGGAATCGGTCACGGTCACGACGGTGAGGCTTGCCGGCAAGCCGCTGCGGGCGCCTGGCGGCAGACGGGAGCAGCACGAATTGGCTGACTCAGTCAGGCGTAGGGGAAATAGCGCATTATCGCCGATTTCCCCGATTGCCATTGTCAAACCATGTGCCATAATCGAAGCGCTTTTTCGAAAGACCGCAGAAGGGTGTCCCCCAACCATGGCGCGCCCGCTAACGCTGTCGGTGCAAGGCCCGAGGAGAGGCCGGCGGCGCGATCCGGATAACGCGGCTCACGATGATGCCACCATGAATCAGCCGAAAATCAAAAGAGATCCTGAAGGCACCCGGCGCCGTATTCTGCTCGCGGCGGCTGAGGAATTTGCAAATGGTGGGTTGTTCGGCGCACGCGTCGACCAGATCGCCCGCCGCGCAGAAACCAATGAACGAATGCTCTACTACTACTTCGGTAGCAAGGAGCAGCTTTTCACGGCCGTCCTCGAACACGCCTTCGGCGCGCTCACGGAGGCTGAGCGCACGCTGGACCTGAACGGCATTGCGCCGGTCGAGGCGATTACGCGTCTTGCGCATTTTGTGTGGGACTACTACCGGGATCATCCGGAGCTGCTGCGTCTCGTCAACAACGAGAATCTTCACGAAGCGCGTTACATGCAGAAGTCCACGCGCATTCGCGAAATGATCTCGCCGATTGTTGCCACTCTAGGCAGCATCCTGGAGCGCGGCCAGCGCGCCGGTCTGTTCCGCACCAATGTGGACCCGTTGCGCTTCTATGTCACGCTGTCGGGCATGGGCTATTACATCGTGTCGAATCGCTTCACGCTCGAGGCGACACTCGGCCGCGATTTCAGCACCGCGTCCGAGCGCAGCGAAATCGTGCAGATGAACACCGAGTTGCTGCTCGCGTATCTGCTTAGACGCTAAAGCGGCTAAGCCAGGCTAGCCACAAACGACAACGGCCCCCGCAGGGGCCGTTGTTTTGCAATGGATGCGCGCGCAACCTTCTCGCTGGGGTCCCGGTTTACCCGGAGCCCAGCGCGCAGTCGCTTCAGGCTTCGACCTTTTCCTTCGAAGTCTTCGGAGCCTTGTTATGCGCGAGGATGAACTCGCGCAACTGCGGATAGATGATGGTGCGCCAGCGCCGTCCTGAGAAAATGCCGTAGTGACCGCATTTTTCCGCCGTGAAATGCTGTTTGTGCTCGGCCGGAATGCCGCTGCACAAATCCTGGGCGGCGCGCGTCTGGCCGTCGCCGGAGATGTCGTCGAGCTCGCCTTCGATCGTGAAGAGGGCAGTCTTCTTGATGTCCTGCGGCCGGACGCGCTCACCCGCCACATCCCAGGTGCCTTCGGCCAGGCGGAACTCCTGGAAGACCACGCGGATGGTGTCGAGGTAATAGTCGGCGTCCATGTCGAGCACGGCGTTGTACTCGTCGTAGAAGCGGCGGTGTGCTTCGGCGTCGTCTTCGTCGCCACGCAACAGGCTTTGGTAATAGTCCCAATGCGAAGCCGCGTGCCGTTCCGGATTCATTGCCACGAAACCGGTGTGCTGCAGGAAGCCCGGGTAGACCTTGCGGCCGACACCCGGATAGTTCGGCGGCACCGTGTAGATCACATTGTTGTCGAACCATTCGAAGGAATGCTGGGTGGCGAGCGAGTTGACCGAGGTCGGGCTCTTACGCGCATCGATCGGGCCGCCCATCATCGTCATCGTGCGTGGCGTGTCTTCGCCGCGGCTCGCCATCAGCGAAATGGCGGCCAGCACCGGCACCGTCGGCTGGCACACGGAAATCACATGCAGATCTTTCGCGCCGATGTGGCGGATGAATTCCTGAATGTAAGCAACGTAATCGTCGAGATGGAACTCGCCTTCCGCGAGCGGGACCATGCGTGCGTCGATCCAGTCGGTGATGTACACCTTGTGGTCCTGCAGCAGGGTGCGCACCGTGTCGCGCAAAAGCGTGGAGTGGTGACCGGAAAGCGGCGCGCAGACCAGCACGACCGGCTCGTCTTTCAGTTGGCTGACAGCGGCGCTGTCGTCAGCGAAACGCTTGAAACGCAGCAGACGGCAGAACGGTTTCTCGACGATCGTTTGTTCGATGATCGGGATGTTATGACCATCCTTAACAATCTGGTGCAGATTGAATTCGGGTTTTTCGTAGTCTTTGCCTAGCCGGTAGAGCAGTTCATAGCCGGCGGAAAGCCGGGTGGCGCCCGGAACGTAGGCAAAAGGGCTGGCCGGGTTCGCGAAGGATTTCGACGCGGCCTGGGCCCAGGCGGTCAGCGGGCTAAGCAATGCCCGCTGGAATTCGTGCAGTTGATAGAGCATGGGCGCTCCGTGGTGAGGCGATTCGCATGGGGCTGCGCAAACACGCGTATCGCGTTGCGGCGGGCCGTTTTGGTTGTAGGCGCTTGATTATCGGCCAAGAGTCTCGTTTGATGATATCGGACAAAGCGAATTTGTGCAATGCAGCAACGCGGGGCCCCTCGGCAGCTAAAACGTCATTAAATCATGGTACGAGCGATGTTGCTTTGCCGCTATCCGGGGTTGCCGCAGGGTCAAGTTTGGCCCTGCGACTGCCGTTATGGCCGATCAGGCGTTCGCGGTCGTGGCGTCAGTGGATGCTGCGCCATGCGCCGGTTGTCCGGTTGCCTTCGCCATTTCCTGCTCGTGTTTCATCAGGTTCAGTCCGGTGTGCACCAGCGCCACGTGTGAAAACGCCTGCGGGAAATTACCAACCAGTCGCTTCGCAGCCGGGTCATATTCTTCGGACAGCAGACCGACGTCATTGACGAGCGCCAGCAACCGCTCGTACATCTCTTCCGCTTCGGCGACGCGTCCTTGCATCGCGAGGTTGTCGACCATCCAGAAGCTGCAGGCGAGGAAGGTGCCCTCGCCGGGCGGCAGGCCGTCGTCGACTTCGGTCGTGCGGTAGCGCATCACGAAGCCGTCGCGCAGCAGGTATTTCTCGGTGGCGGCGAGCGTGCCGATGATGCGCGGATCCGATGGCGGCAGAAATCCGACTTGCGGCAACAGCAATACGCTTGCGTCGAGTTCGTCGCCGCCATAGACCTGGGTGAACGCGTTGAGCTGGGGATTCCAGCTTTTCTCGCAGACCTGCGCGTGAATCTGCTCGCGAACCTGGCGCCAGTGGTCGATCGGGCCGGGCAAATCGAACGATTCCGCCGACTTGATGGCGCGATCGAACGCCACCCAGGCCATCACCTTCGAGAAGGTGAAATGCTGGCGGCCGCCGCGCGTTTCCCAGATGCCTTCGTCGGGGTCCTGCCAGATCGTCTCCAGATGCTCCAGCATCTCGCACTGCACGTTCCAGGTGGTCTCGTCCGCTTGCAGGCCGCCTACCCGCGCGAGATGCAGGGCGTTCATCACTTCGCCGTACACGTCGAGCTGCAACTGGCCGGCCGCGTTATTGCCGATCCGCACCGGCTTCGCCCCCTGGTAGCCCGGCAGCCAGTCCACTTCGAACTCGGGCAGGCGCCGCTCGCCGCTGATTCCATACATGATCTGCAATTGCTCGGGCGCGCCGGCCATCACGCGGGCCAGCCAGCTTCGCCACGCGCGTGCTTCGTCGAAATAGCCGCCGCGCATCATGGCAAGCAGCGTGATGGTGGCGTCGCGCAGCCAGCAGTAGCGATAGTCCCAGTTGCGCGTGCCGCCCAGCTGTTCGGGCACGGACGTGGTGGGTGCCGCCACGATGCCGCCGGTGGGCTCATAAGCGAGCGCCTTGAGAGTGATCAGCGAGCGGCGGATCGGCTCGGCATATTTGCCCTCTACCGTGCTGCGCGCTGACCACTCGAGCCAGTGATTCTCGGTCCGCGCGAGCGCGGTGTACGGATCGCGGGCCGGCGGAATGCGCAAGTGCGACGGCGAATACGCGAGCGCGAACGGCACCCGTTCACCGGGCGACACCGTGAACTCGGCGACGGTATGCATATTCTCGCCACGCAGTTCGACGGGCGTACGCAGCACGGTGGTATCCGGCCCGACGATCGCCTTGATGCCGTTGTCGTGCTTCAGTTGGCTGACCCACGGAATCGAAAAGCCGTAATCGAAGCGCAGCACCAGTTCCATCTTCATGCGCACGGTGCCGCGCCGGCCCACTACGATCCGCACCAGTTCTGACCAGCCGTTGCCCGGCGGCATGAAATCGATCACCGTGACGGCGCCTTCGTCGGTTTCGAAATCGGTTTCGAGAATCAGCGTTTCACCGCGATAGCGGCGGGTGGTCTTCACCGGCGTGTCGGAGACGGGCGCGATCAGCCAGCGGCCGTTCTTTTCGGTGCCGAGCAGCGCGGCAAAGCACGCGCCGGAATCGAAGCGCGGCCAGCAGAGCCAGTCGACAGAACCGTCACGTGAGATCAGTGCGGCGGTGTGGCCGTCGCCGACGAGAGCATAGTCTTCGATGAGTGCGGGCATAAGTAACCGAGTAAGCGGAGTGAGCGGGGCGTGACGGGCGCGTACAGCGTGCGCTCGCCGCGTGCCGCGACGTGGTTATGACCGGACCGGTTCCATACGGTTTCGTTCAGCGTGTGCCGCAGGCAGGGTCGGCGCGCATTCGGGGCAAGTTCGCATTGGCAGGTCGAATTTTGTCTGCCTACAATCAGGCTTTCGAATGATGGGCGAGGGTCTGGCCGCAAGCGTGGGAACGCCAGTCCGTCGCGCACGCAAACGCTGTTTTCGAGGACGAAAGCCATGCTGAACCCGTCGAAATCCGATTGCATCACCATTCTCTCGGTCGCCAGCGAACTCGCTGACGACTCCTTGCTGCCGCTCGATGCCGGCCGCCTCGGCCTGTCCCGCAACGGCATGCTGACCGCCCTCGCGTTCCTGAGCGAGCGCGCCTGTTTCAGAAGCTACCAGAACGGTGACGGTCATTATGCCGTCGGCGGACTGTCGCTGCAGGGACGGCTGCGTCTGGACCAACTGGCCAACGGCTGAACCCAGCGGGTGATCCCGCGGGATCGGCGGCGCGGTATCTTCTGCGATCAATTTCACCTCATCCGGGCGAAGCCTGCTGCGCTCCCGGCCGGTTCCGTTCGTCCCGACAATTCCGTTGCTCCTGAGTGTGCGGGGTAGCACGCGCTATGCCACGCACAGCGGGCGGCGCGTCATGAGCTGTACGTTAGCGTCGCCCGCTCAGAAGTGCGAGGCGCCCACGCCAAAGATACCAATGACCCCGATGACGATCAGATAGACCGCGACGATGTAAGCCAGGAGGCGCGGCATGACGAGAATGAGAATGCCGGCGATCAGCGAAACAAGCGGACCCAGACTGAATGTGACGTTCATGGCGACTCCGAGTGGTGGCACGGGGGTGAGAGGGGCTTCTCATCGGGCGCCCGGCTACATCGCCCGCCAGCACCGGTTGCCAGCCTGACGGGCTGCGCGATCCGGCTCAACGCTGCGCTGCTATCTTCTATACTTGCGCCGATAACTAAAACGTTCCAAATCGCGCGGCAGACCAGTGACACCGTCAAAACCGAACAATCCGATGTCCAGGAGGTCGACATGCTTCGTAGTGCCAGAGTCGCCGCAAGCGCCGCGTCACAGCCCTCGCTTCAACCTGTTCGGAAGGCCGCCTTTGCGCAGCCAGCCCGGTCTGCCCATTCGATAATAAAAGGTTTCGTGCTTATGGTCTCGCTAGTTGCTTCCCATGCGTTTGCCCAGGATACCGGGCCGGCCCCCGCGGACGGTGTCTACGACATGATTGTTGGCACCTACACGGGCGGCAAGAGCGAAGGCATTTACGTCTACCGGTTCGATACGAAAACCGGTGAGGCCACACCCGTATCGGTCGCAAAGACGGTCAACCCGTCGTATCTGGTGGTGAGCAGCGACCGCCGCCATGTCTATTCGGTCAACGAACTGCCCGGCGACAATGGCCCGGCTTCGCAACGCGGCGGCATCAGCGCGTTTGGCTTCGATCGGGTGAGCGGCCAGCTGACGTTTCTCAACAAGGTGTCGGCGGAGGGCAACGACCCCTGCTATCTGAAGATTTCGCCGGACGGCAAGTATCTGCTGACCGCGAACTATTCGGTTGCGGCGGATCCGGGCGGCAGCTTCGCGGTGTTCCCGCTGCAGGCCGACGGTCAGGTGGGGCAGGCGGTGCTGACCGTGCATCATGAAGGCGGCGGCCCGGTGAAGGGACGTCAGGACAATTCGCATGTGCATTCAACCGTGTTCTCGCCGGACGGCCAGTATCTGTTCGCGCAGGATCTCGGCGCGGACAAGCTGTACTCGTACCGTTACACGCCTGATGGCAGCCGGGGTCTGTTCGGTCCCACCGAATGGCGCTATACGGATGTGAAGGCCGGCAGCGGTCCGCGTCATCTGGTGTTCGGGCCGGACGGCAAATACGCGTATCTGACGAGCGAACTGGCGGCGACCGTCAGCACGTTCCGCTACGACGACGGCAAGCTCACGCTGCTGCAGGTGTCGCCGCTCACCGAGCCGGGCTTCAAGGGGCAGGTGGGGGCCGCGGCGATCCATCTTTCGCCGGATGGACGTTTTCTGTACGCGACCAACCGGGGTGATGCGAACGAGATCGTGATTTTTTCGGTCGACCCGGCGAGCGGTCATCTGAAACTGATCGGCCGCCAGTCGAGCCTTGGCAAGTCGCCGCGCGAGTTTGTCATCGATCCGACCGGCAACTGGCTGATCGTCGGCAATCAGAACAGCGACACCGTGTATGTGTTCAGGCGCGATCCGCAGACCGGGCTGCTGGAAGCGAATCCGAAGCGGATCGAGATCGGTTCGCCGGTCGATTTCAAGCTGGTTTCGCCGTCCTGAGGTTAGCGGCGGGATTAAGCGTAAGGGTTGAGGGGATGCAGCAGCCTTTTGCTGCATCCTGAATCCGAAGTAAAACGGGCTTCGGAAGCATCGCTCCGAAGCCCGTTTTCATTGCATCAGTGGCCGCTTATTCAGCCGGTCCCGGTGCCAGCACTTCGCGGCTGCCGTTGATGCCCATCGCCGACACCAGCCCCGCGGTCTCCATCTGCTCCACGAGCCGCGCTGCGCGGTTGTAGCCGATGCGCAGTTGCCGCTGCACCGACGAGATCGACGCACGCCGCGTGCGCACCACGAAGGCCACCGCTTCGTCGTAGAGCGGATCGGCTTCGGCGTCCGGCGTCTCGCCGAACAGGTCCTGGGCTGCGCCTTCGGTGGCGGGGCCGTCGAGAATGCCTTCCTCGTATTGCGGCTCGCCGAACTGCTTCAGATATTCGACGATCCGGTGCACTTCCTCGTCGGCCACGAACGCGCCGTGCACGCGCTGCGGATAACCGGTGCCGGGCGGCAGGAACAGCATGTCGCCCTGACCAAGCAGCGATTCGGCGCCCATCTGATCGAGGATCGTGCGCGAGTCGATCTTCGAGGACACCTGAAAGGCGACCCGCGTCGGAATGTTGGCCTTGATGAGGCCGGTAATCACGTCCACGGACGGGCGCTGCGTGGCGAGGATCAGGTGAATGCCGGCGGCGCGCGCTTTCTGCGCGAGCCGCGCGATCAGTTCTTCGATCTTCTTGCCGGCGACCATCATGAGGTCGGCCAGCTCGTCGATCACGACCACGATCAACGGCAGCGTGGCGAGCGGCTCGGGGGCTTCGGGCGTCAACGAGAACGGATTGCCGAGCTTCTTGCCGGCGGCTTCGGCGTCGCGGATTTTCTGGTTGAAGCCCGCGAGGTTGCGCACGCCGACTGCGGACATGAGCCGGTAACGCTTCTCCATTTCGCCGACGCACCAGTTGAGTGCGTTGGCCGCGAGCTTCATGTCGGTCACGACTGGTGCGAGCAGATGCGGAATGCCTTCGTAGACCGAGAGTTCGAGCATCTTCGGGTCGATCATGATGAGCCGCACTTCCTCGGGCGTCGCCTTGTAGAGCAACGAGACGATCATGGCGTTGATCGCCACCGATTTGCCCGAACCGGTCGTGCCGGCCACCAGCATGTGCGGCGCCTTGGCCAGATCGGCGACGACGGGATGGCCGGTGATGTCCTTGCCCATCGCGAGCGTGAGCATGGAGTGCGAATGCTGATAGACGTTCGCCTCGAGGATTTCCGACAGACGGATGGTCTGGCGTTTCGCGTTCGGCAATTCGAGACCCATGCAGGTCTTGCCCGGAATGGTTTCGACTACGCGGATCGACGTGAGGCCGAGGCCGCGCGACAGGTCTTTCATCAGGCCGACGATCTGGCTGCCGCGCACGCCGAGCGCGGGCTCGACCTCGAAGCGTGTGATCACCGGGCCGGCCGATGCGCCCACCACGGTGACCGGCACCTTGAATTCCTGCAAACGCTGTTCGATCAACTGACCGGTTTCGGCGAGGCGTTCTTCGGAGACGGGTTCGACATCGGTGTCGGCGCGCGCCAGCAGGTCGAGGGTCGGGAGTTCGACCATCGACGCCGCAGGGGCGCGGAATTCGAATCCCGTCGATGCGTGGCCGCGCGGGGGCTGGCGCGGTGCGATGGGTTCGTTGGCCGGTTCGCTGCGCGGGAGGGTGAGCGGCGCGGAGAGGGGGGCGTCGGGTTGGTTGCTGGTTGCGTTGCTGGTTTCGTTGACGAGATCGTCGTCGGTTTGGCCGTCGATTTCGTAGTCCGGCTCGTCGAAAACTGGCGTTGCGGTTGAGGCGGCGGTTGCAATTGCAGTTGCAGTTGAGACAGCAGGTATGGCAGTGAGCGGAGTTTCGTCGGGACTGTCGACGAGGGGATGCCGCGGTTCGCGCGGGGCCTGAGCCGCGCTGCTCGCGACATTCGCCGCGGCAAAGCCGGGGAAGCGTACGACGTTGGATGGAGCGGAGGCGATCGGTGGCGCTGCGGGCTGAAGAGGTGGCGTCGGCGGCACGATGGTCTGCACGCGTGAGCTGTGATCCGGCGCGGCGGGTTCGGTGGCAGTAGACCCAGACTCGGTCGGCGCTGCGGTGTGAAGTGCGGTGGCGGCAGACTTGGAGTCGGTCAACGATTCGCTACGAAGCGTGGCGGCATCAATTTCTGTTTCCCACGGCACGAGCGCCTGGTCGATGACGAGTTCCGCTGCCGGCGCACGTGCCAAGTTCGTTGCGCCTGCGTGGTCGGCGGCATTCACGGCGGTCGCGACATGAGCGACTGTTTCGACGTTCTCGACGGTCGCGGCTGCGGCTGCGGGCGTGGCCGTCGCCGAGAGCGGCGCTGAGAGTGGCGCCGTGAGTGTTGCCGTGAGCGGCGCAACGCGTGTCGCCGCCTCGGCGACGGTGGCCGAAAGGGCAGGCGCCGCCGTCACTGCGACGTCTTCGACGCGGGGCAGAGCGGTTTCGTTTGCTGTAGCGACAGCGACTGTCGCGGCAGGGTTCACTGCCTCGTGACTGGCTGTATGCGAGGGCGTATCCATTGCCACTTCCAGCGGCGTCTCAGCATTGCGTTGTGTGTCGCTCGATCGCGGCGCGACTGAAACGGCGTCCGCCGCTGACTCACCGATCGCAGTCTGCGCGGCTTGCGGCGGCGCAATCGGCCAGACTACCGGTTCGGCCGGCGCCTCGCTCACAGCGGGTGCGTCGGTGATGATTCTGGTCGTATCGGCACCACTGCGGCGCGCGAGGCTGGCGCCTGCGATGGTGGTCCACTGTGCAGCGTTCTCTTCGATACTGCGCAGGGTCTCCTGCACGCTGGCGGGCGGAGTGACGCGTTCGCTCGGCGCGGCGGGCCGGGAAAAGCTCGGCGCGCGCGTTGCAGAGAGGTCACGACGCCGCTGCGTTTCACGCCCGTCGGCAACGGCGCGCTGGGCCGGTATGGGTGTGGCCGGCGCCACGCTGCGCGTGACGGTGGAGGGTGTGCCACGGCGGGTCGTGTGGTTGAGCGCTTGCGCAGACGACGCACGGTGGGTGGTGGCTATGGAGCCTGCTGTCGCACCCGTCATGACGCGGCTCGGGATGGCCGCCTTTGTCGCGCCCGCTGTTCCACTTGCAACGGCCGCCATCGAAGCGATACCAACGGCACTCGACGGGCCGGCGGAGCGACCATCGAGATTTGCCGTGGCGTGACCTACCTGACCCACCTGACCTCCATGGGCCGCCTGAGCCGCACCCCGCGCTCCCGCCGCACTACGCGACGCGACGCCCGGCTCACGCAGCCATCCCGCTGGCGCGACGGGTTCCGACGGCGTCCACGGCGCGGCCCTATCCGACGACGTGCCGATTTTTTGCCCCGCGGCCGCCCCACCGCCAGACCGACCCGGCGTGCCGGCGCGCGTGCGGCCAGCACCATCAGCGGCGTCCGGCTGACTGCGTAGCGTCGCATTTCTGGCTTGCCAGCTGACACCGCCTTGCGTTCCGCTCGCACGGGCGTCGCCGCCCAACGCGTCTTTGCCCAGCACGTCCTTGCCGCTAGCAAGCCCCGCCGCGCCAACGCCAACGCCGCGTGTCGCCGCAGGCGGCCGCCAGACGGTCGGACGCGCGTAGCGACCCTTGGCTTTCGGCGCCATCGTATTGGTCGGTGTCGACGCGTACGGCGGCAGCGTGTCGTCGATGCTGCTGCGGCGGCGCGCGTCTTCATCGCGCCTCGCCAAGCCACGGCTCAGGCCAAGACCGAAGGCACCGTCCGCCCAGATGGCGACGGCGCTCCAGCGAAACTCGAGCAGCCACGGGAGACTCACGCCCAGCAGGCCGAGCATCACGAGCGGCGTGCCGACATGTCCCAGCAGCCGGCCGAAACCCGCAGTCAGCGCATGCCCGAAGCCGTCGACGCCCGCCATCCCGAGCAACGACGCTTCCAGCGTGCAGCTCGCCACGAGGACGCAGATAAAGCCGAGCCAGAGCCGGATCGTGCCGGGCCCGCGCAGGCCGACGCCGCCTGGCAGCACAGACTTCGCGAGACGCCACAAGAGGGGGAGGAACCAGACGGCTGACCCGCCGAACCAGCCGAAAACTACCGTGTGCATGCTAGACATCAACGAATGACGGATCCGCGAAAACGCAATCCGTCGAGTTTAAACCGGCGAAGCACGAGGCTTCGAAGACAGCGGCAAGCGGATCGGCTTCTGCTCGACCCGGTTGAAAAGCCGGATGGCGCGTGTTCGGGCCTGAGCGGGCCTCGTCGGGCTCAGCGCCGCCCAAGCTGCAAACCGCTCGCACGCCCGTCACGGAACGTGCGGCGCAAAAACCAGCTGGTCGCCATTGTCGAGGATCAACTGCAACGCCTGCGGTGCCAGCATCTGCACACCGCTGTGGTCGATGTGTCCCAGCGCATCGAGATAGGCGCCTTCAATCTGGCCGCCCGGTGTCGCGCACGCCATGCGCGTTCCACCCAGCGTTCCGAAGCTCAGCTTGCCGTTCTTCAGCACATAAGTGCCCATGTAGCGGTTGCATCCGGAGAAGCCGCTGGCGTGCCGCTGGCCGGTTGCCGTCGACAGCGTGAGCGTGATCGGCGCACCGTTGCCGGCGCCGGGGATGGCGCGCAGCGTGCCGTCGGCCTGCTTCCAGCTGGTGAGGTCCCACGAGGTATCGTCGAGCAGTTGCGTGGCCGCCGGATTGAACGGATCGGGCGGCGGCGCCTTGGCGTCAGGATGCGTGGGCATCGCGCAGGCGGTCAACAGCGCGGCAACGCCCAGCGCGGCGAAGCGGGTGCGGGTCTGCAGACGCCGGCGCAAGCCGGACGACGCGAGCCGGCGCGTGTCCTGCAACGCCACGCGGACGACACGGCGCACTGCAAGAACGGTTACAGCGCAGGATGCCCGGAGCGTTGCAAGAACCGTTGCAACACGGGGAGGCTGGAGCGTTGCAAAAACCGTTGCAACACAGGGTGCAAGGCGCGCTGCAACGAGACGCGCAACACGTCGCGCTGAAGACGTTGGGAACATGGCGTCGATCCTCTTCAAACTGGCAAAGGCGTAAGGGTAACGCACTCAGGTTGCCGCACGCGAGTGCACGAGGCCGCGCACAGCCTTGTTGCGCACGGCGCCGTGCGTCCGGTGCAGAGGTTGCGCATGTTAACATTGCTGATCTACCCATTCCATCTCATCTGACATTTTTCTGGAGACCTCATGCAGATCGGCCAACGGATCGGCACCCCCCTTTCGAACTCCGCCACGCGCGTGATGCTGCTCGGCGCGGGCGAACTGGGCAAGGAAGTGATCATCGCATTGCAGCGCCTTGGCGTCGAAGTGATCGCGGTGGACCGTTATCCGAATGCACCGGGTCATCAGGTTGCGCATCGCGCCCATGTGATCGACATGACGGACCGTGCCGCCTTGCGCGCACTGGTCGAACAGGAGCGCCCGCATCTGATCGTGCCGGAGATCGAAGCCATCGCCACGGATGCGCTCGCCGCCATCGAAGCCGACGGTCTCGCCGAAGTGATCCCGACCGCGCGTGCCACGCAACTGACCATGAACCGCGAGGGCATTCGCCGTCTGGCCGCCGAAGAACTCGGCTTGCCGACCTCGCCGTATGCGTTCGCGGATTCGCTCGAGGAGTTGAAGGCGGGCATCGCGAAGGTCGGGTATCCGTGCGTCGTGAAGCCGGTGATGTCGTCGTCGGGCAAGGGGCAATCGGTGTTGCGAAGCGATGCCGATGTCGAACCGGCCTGGCAGTACGCCATGGCGGGCGGCCGCGTCAATCATGGGCGTGTGATCGTCGAAGGTTTTATCGACTTCGAATACGAAATCACCCAATTGACGGTCCGCGCGATCGACCCGGCAACGGCTGAGACGAGCACGTATTTCTGCGCGCCGATCGGCCACGTGCAGGTGGCCGGCGACTACGTCGAATCCTGGCAGCCGCAGCCAATGAGCGCGCTTGCGCTCGAGCGTTCGCGCGACATTTCGCACAAGGTGACGGCGGCGCTCGGTGGCCGTGGCCTCTTCGGCGTGGAACTTTTCGTGCGCGGCGATGACGTATGGTTTTCGGAAGTGAGTCCGCGTCCGCATGACACGGGCCTCGTCACGCTGTGTTCGCAACGTCTGTCGGAGTTCGAGTTGCATGCGCGGGCGATCCTCGGTTTGCCGGTGGATACGTCGCTGCGCGCGCCGGGGGCATCGGCGGTGATTTACGGCGGTCTCGACGAAGCGGGGATCGCATTCGAAGGCGTGGCGGCTGCGCTGGCCGTGCCGGACGCCGATCTGCGGCTGTTCGGCAAGCCGGAGAGCTTCGTCAAGCGGCGCATGGGCGTGGCGCTTGCCACCGGTGCGGACACGGACGAAGCGCGTACCCGCGCAAAGCAGGCTGCGGCAGCGGTGCGTCCGGTGTCCGGCAGTCAAAAGGCACAGTGAGGTTGTGACGGGTGCCATCCGCGCAGTTCGCGCAGGGTGCGCAACCGGCCTGTCGGGCGTCCCGCAGGCGCGCGAACCGTTACAGCATTGAAGGCAGGAAAAGGACTCATGAACGCAGGCACCCGCAAGATCGCGCGGCTTCGTCAGGCCGGCCGCCTCGGTGCGCTGGGCGTGCTGGTCGCGCTGTGCGCGGGGCTGGCGGGCTGCGGTCTTGCCGCGGCGCCGTGCCGCGTGGCGTCGGCTGGCTTGAAGATCGTACCGGTGGTCGGTCACGTAGCCGCCGCGCCGACCGACGCGTGCGCGGCGGTGATCGATCCGTGAGTGGTCGACGCTCGAGCGTCGGCGGCTGCGGGTTCGTTCGTCGAGGCTCGCATGTCCGGACGCGCCGATAGCCCGTCCGGCCGCGCAGGCAGGCAATCACCCAGCGAGGCAGCAGATGCGGAAATGGCTCGTCGCAGTAACCGGTGTGCTGGCAGTCGCAGCATCGATGGATAGCGCCTGGTCGGCCTCCTTGCGCCTCGCCGAGATTCAGACAAAAGACCGGCAGACCCACAAGTACACCTGCGCGACCGGCAAAATCCTGCAGGTGACCTATTGGAGCGCGGAGAACGGTCAGAGCTTCGCGCTCGTGCCGGTGAAAGGGCAGCCAATGCTGTTCGTCAATACGCTCGCCGCCTCCGGCGCGAAATATCAGGCGGGCAGCTATACGTGGTGGACCAAAGGTCCGCGCGCTGATCTGTACGACGCGACAGCGGGCGAGAACGCCCCGCCGATTCTGTCCGACTGCGTGACGATTGTGCGGTAAGCGGGCGGCCCGCCCACGCACGGCGCCAACTGCACAGCGTCATCCACACAGCGCCACCCGCACAGCGCCAACCGAACAGCATCACCCACACAGCACCCCCCTTTCCCAAATGCTGCGCCGCCGCAGACTCGGCCTCCGGCCCGGTCTGCGCGCAGTTTTTTCTCCCAGGTAGTAAGCTGTCCACGCGTCCACGGCTTCAAAGGTGGCCGCGCCTGTCGTCGTCTTCGGTCATCCGTTCCCGGACCCACTGCGTGGGCGTGCCGTCCGCGCTCGTTCGTCAAGCGAGACTCTCAATGAAAGCATCGGATCTGTTCGTCAAGTCGCTGGAAGCCGAAGGTATCGAGTACGTGTTCGGCATTCCAGGGGAAGAAAATCTCGATCTCCTCGAGTCGCTGCGCCGCTCAAAAGTCAAACTGATTCTTACCCGTCACGAACAGGCGGCCGGCTTCATGGCCGCGACCTATGGACGTCTGACGGGGCGCGTCGGTGTGTGCCTCTCGACCCTGGGTCCAGGCGCCACCAACCTCGTCACCGCCGCCGCGTACGCCCAGCTCGGTGCCATGCCGATGCTGATGGTCACCGGCCAGAAGCCGATCAAGACCAGCAAGCAGGGGCATTTCCAGATCGTCGACGTGGTGCGCATGATGGAGCCGCTCACCAAATACACGCGGCAGATTGTCTCCATCGGCAATATTCCCGCGCTGGTGCGCGAAGCGGTGCGGCAGGCGGAAGAGGAACGGCCCGGCGCCACGCATCTGGAATTGCCCGAGGACGTCGCCGACGAAGAAGGCGATGGCAAGCCGATTCCGAAGAGCTTCAGCCGCCGGCCGGTTGCCGAGGACAAGGCGATCGCGCGGGCGGTCGAGGCGATCACCAGCGCGAAGCATCCGCTGCTGATGATCGGCGC
This sequence comes from Paraburkholderia sp. GAS41, assembly GCF_050436545.1. Classification (NCBI taxonomy): domain Bacteria; kingdom Pseudomonadati; phylum Pseudomonadota; class Betaproteobacteria; order Burkholderiales; family Burkholderiaceae; genus Paraburkholderia; species Paraburkholderia sp. GAS41. Next base: position 141,834 of record NZ_JBNDMK010000010.1, on the reverse strand, counting down.
GGGCGGCAATCGCAAGACCACCACCAAGATGCTGCGCGAATTCGTCGACCAGATCGGCATTCCGTTCTTCACGACGCAGATGGGCAAGGGCGTCATCGACGAGTCGCATCCCTTGTGGCTCGGCAACGCCACGCTGTCCGACGGCGATTTCGTACACCGCGCCATCGATCATGCGGACTGCATCATCAACGTCGGCCATGACGTGATCGAGAAGCCGCCGTTTTTCATGCGCGCGGGCGACTCCGGCGAGAAGACCGTGATTCACGTCAATTTTCTCGGCGCGGAAGTCGACCCGGTGTATTTCCCGCAGATCGAAGTGGTGGGGGATATCGCTAATGCCGTATGGCAACTCAAGGAAAGTCTCAAGCAGCGTCAGGAGCACTGGGACTTTGCGCGCTTCAAGGAGATCAAGCAGCATTTCGAGGAACATCTGGTCAAAGGGCTGCTCGACAACCGTTTCCCGATGTATCCGGTGCGGATCGTCAACGACGTCTATGAGACCACGCCGGTGGACGGCATCGTCTGTCTGGACAACGGCATGTACAAGATCTGGTTCGCGCGCTACTACCGTGCGCATGAGCCGAATTCGCTGTTGCTCGACAACGCGCTCGCCTCGATGGGCGCAGGGCTGCCGTCGGCGATTGCGACCAAGATCGTGCATCCGGACCGCAAGGTGATGGCGGTGTGCGGCGACGGCGGCTTCATGATGAATTCGCAGGAAATCGAGACGGCGGTGCGTCTGAAGCTCGATCTGGTGGTGCTGATCCTGCGCGACGATGCCTTCGGGATGATCCGCTGGAAGCAGGAGAACATGAACTTCCCCGACTATGGCATGACGCTGAAGAACCCCGATTTCGTGGCCTATGCACAGAGCTATGGCGCACAGGGTCACCGCATTTCCTCGGCCGATGAGTTTGCGCCGCTGTTGCGCGAATGCTTCGCGACGCCGGGCGTACATGTGATCGATCTGCCGATCGACTATTCGGACAACGAGCGTGTACTGAACCGCGAGATCAAGCGGCTGAGCGCGCAACTCTGAAGGTCGGCGCGACGTGTGGCTTGCCGCGTGGAACCGGTTAGGACAGCTCGCTTAAAGGAGAACGTGTCATGTTGAAGAAGACGTACCCGTACTACCTCGCCAACGTTGCGGTGGCGGCCAATACCGATCTCGAAGTCACCGACAAGTTCAGCGGCGAGGTGGCGACGCGTGTCGCGATGGCGGACGCCGCGGCGATCGACAAGGCGATCGGCCATGCCGTCGACGCGCTGCCCGCGCTGCGCGCGTTTCCGCCGTTCAAGCGCCAGGCGGTGCTGGAGCATTGCGTGAGCCGTTTCCGCGAACGCTACGACGAACTGGCGATGGCGCTGTGCATCGAAGCCGGCAAGCCAATCAACGATGCCCGCGGCGAAGTCACGCGGCTGATCGATACGTTCAAGGTGGCCGCGGAGGAATCGGTGCGCATCGACGGCGAGATCATCAATCTGGAGATTTCGCCGCGCGCCAAGGGCTATCACGGCTATGTGAAGCGTGTGCCGATCGGACCGTGCTCGTTTATCTCGCCGTTCAATTTCCCGCTCAACCTGACCGCGCACAAGGTGGCGCCGGCGCTGGCCGTGGGCGTGCCGTTCGTGCTGAAACCAGCCAGCCGCACGCCAGTCGGCGCGCTGATCATGGGCGAAATTCTCGCGGAAACCGACCTGCCCAAGGGCGCTTTTTCGATCTTGCCGGCCCATCGCGACGGCGCGGACCTGTTCACCACCGACGAGCGGTTCAAGCTGCTGTCCTTCACCGGTTCGCCTGCAGTGGGCTGGGATCTGAAGAAAAAGGCCGGCAAGAAGAAGGTGATTCTGGAACTGGGCGGCAACGCGGCGGCGATCGTCGATGGCGATCAGGGTGGCAAGCTCGACTACGTGGTCGACCGGCTGGCGTTCGGCGCGTTCTATCAGTCGGGGCAGAGCTGTATCGGCGTGCAGCGCATTCTCGTCCACAAGGACGTCTACGACGCCCTGCGCGAGAAGCTGATTGCCAAGACCCGCTCGCTGATTATGGGCGATCCGAAGGACGAGAAGACGTTTGTCGGGCCGATGATCTCCGAGTCGGAGTCGAAGCGTCTGGCCGGCTGGATGGAGAGCGCGGTGCTGGATGGCGCGAATATCGTGGCGGGCGGCAAGGTGGACGGCGCGAATTTCGAAGCCACCCTGCTCGAAGACGTGAAGCGCAATTCGGACCTGTACCGCAAGGAAGCGTTCGGGCCGGTGGCGATCCTCGAGCGCTTCGACGACTTCGGTGCGGCGCTCGCGGCCGTCAACGACAGCGACTTTGGCCTGCAGGCGGGCATCTTCACGGATTCGCTCGCCCATGCGCACCAGGCGTGGGACCAGTTGGACGTCGGCGGTGTGGTGATCAACGATGTGCCGTCGTTCCGGGTGGACAATATGCCGTACGGCGGGGTCAAAGACTCCGGATTGGGGCGCGAGGGCATCCGCTACGCCATCGAGGACATGACCGAACTGCGGCTGATGGTGATGCGCGAGACGTGGTGAGCGTTGCCGGGTGAGGGGTGGCCGGGGTTCGACGCAACCCCGCGCCGCTGTCACAGGACTGTCGTCTGAGTGGCCTAGTCTGTGCGAGCCTGTGGCCGTTCCCGGCGTCCTGCGACCTGCTTGTGCGGGGTGTGAGCAGAAAGCGGGCGCGTGCGCCATGAGTGTTTTTGCTGAAGTGCTACAATACCGGCCTTTCCGGCGGGTGTTTCCGTCGGCCGGAGCCGGCTGCATCCTTCCTGACCGAATCAGGTACCGTGCGGCACGCCGTGGCTCCGCTTCATCCTGATGCCCTCCGCGGTCCCGGCCGCTGCCGCGCCCCCCGCGCAGGCGCATTTTTAGCGAAAGCCACCATGTCCGACACAGCTGTCACGCCCAGTACCGCGACCTTCGACCAGTTTGACCTCGCACCCGACATCCTGAAAGCGATCGTCGAGCAGGGCTACACCACGCCCACGCCGATTCAGGAACAGGCGATTCCCGTCGTGCTGTCAGGTCGCGACGTCATGGGCGCCGCCCAGACCGGTACCGGCAAGACCGCGAGTTTTTCGCTGCCGATCATCCAGCGCCTGCTGCCGCACGCGAGCACGAGCGCTTCGCCGGCTCGCCACCCGGTGCGTGCGCTGATTCTCACGCCGACCCGCGAACTGGCCGACCAGGTCGCCGCCAACGTGCATGCTTACGCCAAGCACACGGCGCTGCGCAGCGCCGTGGTGTTCGGCGGTGTGGATATGAATCCGCAATCCGAACAACTGCGCCGCGGCGTCGAGATCCTGATTGCGACGCCGGGTCGTCTGCTCGATCACGTGCAACAGAAGACGGCCAATCTGGGTCAGGTGCAGATGCTGGTGCTCGACGAAGCCGACCGTATGCTGGACATGGGCTTCCTGCCGGATTTGCAGCGCATTCTGAATCTGTTGCCGAAGGAACGTCAGACGCTGCTGTTTTCGGCGACTTTCTCCGGCGAAATCAAGAAGCTGGCCGCGACGTATCTGCGCAACCCGCAGACTATCGAAGTGGCGCGCAGCAATTCGACGGCCACCAATGTGACGCAGACGGTCTATGAAGTCGCCGAGGGCGACAAGACTGGCGCGGTGGTGCAACTGATTCGCGAGCGCGGTCTGAAGCAGGTGATCGTGTTCTGTAACAGCAAGATCGGCGCGAGCCGTCTTGCGCGCAGTCTCGAGCGCGACGGTGTGGTGGCGACCGCGATTCACGGCGACCGGACACAAACCGAGCGGATGCAGGCGCTCGACGCCTTCAAGCGCGGTGAGATCGAGGCTTTGGTGGCGACGGATGTCGCGGCGCGCGGGCTCGATATCGTCGAGTTGCCGGCGGTGATCAACTTCGATCTGCCGTTCAACGCGGAAGACTATGTGCACCGGATCGGGCGCACTGGGCGCGCGGGGGCTTCGGGGGATGCGCTCTCGCTGTGTAGCCCGAATGAACGCAAGCAGCTCGCCGATATCGAGAAGTTGATCAAACGGCCGCTCGATGTTCAACGGCTGACTGTTGCCGTGCCGGTGCGGCATCACCACGAAGAGCGTAGTCCGCGGCGTGAGCGTGAAGCGCGTGATGAGCGCGGCGGGCGGCGGCGTGCTGGGGCTTCCGGTTCGGGGGCTTCGAGTTCGTTCGAGCGGCCGCATCATCATCGCCAACAGCCGGTGGATGATTTTTTCTCCAGGCCGTATGAGCCGTCGCCTTCCAGTCGCAAGGTGGATGACGCTGCGGATGTCGCCGCGCTGCCCAAGGCGGCTTCCAAGCAGCCGCTTGCTGCTTTGTTGGGTGGGTTTGGGATGCCCAGGAAGAGTCCTTCTTCGTCGTAGTTTGGGTTTTTCGTTTTTTCGTTTTTGGTTTTTGGTTTTTTTTGGGTTTTTGCCTCCGGCGGGTCTTTTGGTGGTCGCTTTGGGGTGTTGGCCTTCTCTTGTTTTGTTCGTGGTTTATTGGCGTTGCCCCTGTGCGGGGCGGCACCTACTTTTCTTTGCCGGCCGCAAAGAAAAGTAGGCAAAAGAAAGCGGCCTCACACCGCTAGCTCGTAGTGAGCCCTCTCTGTGCTGTGTCGGTAGTGGTCCGAGACGAGGTGTGCTCTCGCATCTCTTCTCTCAGTGGCACAGCAGTCATCCGCTCCAGCGTGCGCTGCGCGCCGCCGTTGGGTTGCCCCCCTTCGATCTTTGCTTCTGGGCGGGGCGTCGCCTTATGCTTGCTGTGCTGTGCTGCGCGATTCAATTCAACTCAATCGCTCGTTATTTCTCGCGATCACTGTTCGCGGCGCTATTTAGCCATCTTCTCCCTGCGTCAGCAGGTCTCTTGTTTGTAACGTCTTGCCCAGGCTCTCGTTGCTGCGCCGTAAAACGCGTCGAGCGAGGTGTGCATCTGGCCGTCCGCACTCACATCCAGATTCAGGTGGCGCGCCGCCGCGTGCAGTGCGTCCAGCGGACGACTCGCGTCAAGTGCCGTTGCCCCAGTTTGCTTGCTCAACTTCTCGCCTTCACGGTTCGTGACCACCGGCACATGCAGGTAGCTCGGTGTCGGAGCACCCAGGCAACGCTGCAAATAGATCTGACGCGCGGTCGAGTCAAGCAGGTCAGCGCCCCGCACGATGTGCGTGATGCCCGCGTCAGCGTCGTCCACCACCACCGCCAGTTGATACGCCCACTGGGCGTCCGCTCGTCGCAAAACGAAGTCGCCCACCTCATGCGCCAGGTCCTGAGTCTGCAATCCCTGCCAGCGATCGTCAAACGCGATCGTCGCAGCGATGTCTGCCGCGTTTTTCCCCGCATCGCCATCCGGTACCCGCAAACGCCACGCGCGCGCGGGTTTGCCGTGCAGGCCATGGCGGCACGTGCCGGGATAGGCGAGCGTGGTGTTGCGGGCGTGGGCGTTCAGCAGCGAATCGCTGATCTCTTTGCGCGTGCAGCCGCATGGATAGACAAGACCCGCGCCCCGCAACTGGTCCAGCGCCTGCTGATAGCGTGCAGTCCGCTCGCTTTGCCAGATGGGCGGTTCGTCCGCGCGCAGGCCGAAGCGGTCAAGCGTCGCCAGAATGTCCTCGGCCGCGCCCGGCACGGTGCGCGGTCCGTCGATGTCCTCGATCCGGATGAGCCACGCGCCATCATGTGTGCGTGCATCCAGCCAGCTCGCAAGGGCGCTCACCAGCGAGCCAAAATGCAATGGCCCGGTGGGAGATGGCGCAAAACGGCCTCGGTAGTTCATGGTCTGGTTCTCGGTCCGATACCGTTCTCGATCATGTCGTCGCGCTGGGCCGATGCTTGCGCGGGTTCAAGGACATCAGGCAACTGGGTCGCGTATTGCGCCACGGCTCGGGGCAGATATAGGAAGGTGGATTGCCTCGCGCTAACCGCGGGTTGCTTGTCGGGCTGCATCACAAGGCCACTTTCGTCTCCTCGCCGAAGGCATCCCGGCACGTCGACTTGCCGCAGGAGAGGCGGCGAGGCTTGCCCTCGCCATCCACGCGCTGAAGCTTAGTCTGCCATCACGCTGCGCGTGCGGCGTTTCGCTCAGGATGGCACTCCGGACAGGTTTTACCGGGCACGTAGAGCGGCGACTGTTGCGCTTCCGGGCTCACCACCGCGCGGCAGCCAAAGCATTGCGCCGTCGCGGTCGGCTTCAGGTTGGGATCGAGCGCCGTGCGGTAGTCGAATACGAAACACTCGCCGTGGTAATGCGCGCCACCCACTTCCTCGAAATACTTCAGGATGCCGCCTTCGAGTTGGTACACGTTCTCGATACCGACTTCCTTCATGTGGATTGCCGCCTTCTCGCAACGGATGCCGCCCGTGCAGAAAGACACGACCGTCTTGCCTTCGAGGTCGGCGCGATTCTGCTCGATCACAGCCGGAAATTCGCTGAATTTTGTAATGCGGTAGTCGAGCGCGGCGTCGAACGTGCCGACGTCCACCTCGAACGCATTGCGCGTATCCAGCATCACCACCGGACGGCCTTCGTCATCGTGGCCGCGGTCGAGCCACGTTTTGAGCGTGAGCGCATCCACGAACGGCGCGCGGCCCAGTTCAGGGCGGATCGCCGGCTTCTTCATGGTGATGATCTCGCGCTTCAGTTTCACCAGCATGCGGCGGAACGGCTGCTTCTCCGAGAGACTTTCCTTGAACTGCAGGTTCGCAAACTTGCCCTCGAACAGCGGATCGTGGCGGATGTAGTCGATAAACCCTTGCGCGGCGTCCGGCGTGCCCGCGACGAACAGGTTGATGCCCTCCGGCGCGAGCAGGATCGTGCCGCGCAGCCCGAGGGCGTTGCAGCGCTCAGTGAGGAGCGGGCGCCACTCGGCAGTGGCTTCGAGGGTCGCGAATTGATAGGCGGCGAGATTGACGATGCTCATGATGGTCCAGCGGTAAAGTGGCCCGGCGGCGCAGCAAACAGCGCAAGCGGCACGAGGTGGCCGCGCGCGTGGCGCGGCCACGGCAAACAGGGCGAAACCTCTATTATCCCTCAACCGGCCGGATTGCCCGACTCGGCCGAACGGCTATCCGGTTGCGGTAGCGCAAGACACCCGTCAATTTGTCCGGGCGGCCCGCAACGCGTATCCGCTGAGCAGTGCTGCGCGGGCGGCTCGCGAGCGCTGCAAATGGTCAGTGCCGCAGCGCGCATGCGGTGCGCGCCGGTCGCGTCCTGGCCGGACGGCTAACGCGCCGGTTTCGGCCCAAAACTTCGGGAGGGTGGAGTTACAATAACGCCCATGTCAGATCCCCGCTTCGTTCATCTCCGCGTTCACTCCGAATTCTCGATTGCCGACGGCATCGTGCGCCTTGACGACATCGTCGCGGCCGCGGCCAAAGACGGTCAGGGCGCGCTCGCGCTCACCGACCTCGGCAACGCCTTCGGCCTCGTCCGTTTCTACAAGGAAGCCCGCGGCAAAGGGGTCAAACCCATTGCCGGTTGCGACGTCTGGATCACCAATCCGGACGACCGCGACAAGCCTTCGCGTCTGTTGCTGCTGGTCAAGGACAAACGCGGCTACCTGAATCTGTGCGAATTGCTAAGCAAGGCATGGCTCACGAATCAGTATCGCGGGCGTGCAGAAGTCGAAGCCGGCTGGCTCGAAACCGGCCTGGGCGAAGGGCTGCTTGCGCTCTCCGGCGCGCAGCAAGGCGATATCGGCCTGGCGCTCGCCGCCGGTAACGAAGAGGCGGCCAAACGCAACGCGCAATACTGGGCAAAGGTTTTCCCCAACGGTTTCTATATCGAGCTGCAGCGCTGCGGTCAGCCTGGCGGCGAGGCCTACGTGCAGCAGGCGGTGACGCTGGCGGCTGCGCTGAAATTGCCGGTGGTCGCCACTCATCCGTTGCAGTTCATGACGCCTGACGACTTCACCGCGCACGAAGCGCGCGTGTGTATTTCGGAAGGCGACATGCTCGCGAATCCGCGTCGCCAGAAGCGCTTCACGACCGAACAGTATTTCCGCTCGCAGGAGGAAATGACCGCGTTGTTCGCTGACATTCCGTCGGCGCTCGCCAATACGGTCGAAATCGCGCGCCGCTGCAACCTCACGCTCGAACTCGGCAAGCCGAAGCTGCCGCTGTTCCCCACGCCGGACGGCATGTCGCTTGACGACTACCTCGTGCATCTGTCGAAGGAAGGGCTGGAAAAGCGCCTCGAGCAGTTGTACCCGAATGAGGCGGAGCGCGAAGCGCAGCGTGAGACGTACTACAAACGCCTCGAATTCGAGTGCGGCACGATCGTCAAGATGGGCTTTCCCGGCTACTTCCTGATCGTGGCGGACTTCATCAACTGGGCCAAGAACAACGGTGTCCCGGTGGGGCCGGGCCGGGGTTCGGGCGCAGGCTCGCTGGTCGCGTATGCGCTCGGCGTGACCGACCTTGATCCGCTGCGCTACAACCTGCTGTTCGAACGTTTCCTGAATCCGGAACGGGTGTCGATGCCCGACTTCGACATCGACTTCTGCCAGCAAGGGCGTGATCGCGTCATCCAGTATGTAAAGGAAAAATACGGTGCGGACGCCGTATCGCAGATCGCCACCTTCGGCACCATGGCCGCGAAGGCGGCCGTGCGCGACATTGGCCGCGTGCTCGATCTCGGCTACATGTTTACGGACGGTATCGCCAAGCTGATTCCGTTCAAGCCGGGCAAGCACGTCACCATTGCCGACGCGATGAAGGAAGAGCCGCTCTTGCAGGAGCGCTTCGACAACGAAGACGAAGTGCATCAGCTGATCGAACTCGCGCAGCGCGTCGAGGGTTTGACGCGTAACGTCGGGATGCACGCGGGCGGCGTGCTGATTGCGCCCGGCAAGCTTACCGATTTCTGCCCGCTCTACACGCAGGGCGACGAAAGCGGCGTCGTGAGCCAGTACGACAAGGACGACGTGGAAGCGGTCGGCCTCGTGAAGTTCGACTTTCTGGGTCTGACCACGCTGACGATCCTCGATTGGGCCGAGCGTTATATCCGCAGGCTCGATCCGTCGAAGCAGGACTGGTCGCTTGCACAAGTGCCGCTCGACGACGCGCCGTCGTTCACGATCCTCAAGAAGGCCAACACGGTTGCCGTGTTCCAGCTGGAAAGCCGCGGCATGCAAGGCATGCTGAAAGACGCCCAGCCTGACCGCTTCGAAGACATCATTGCGCTCGTGGCGCTCTACCGTCCGGGTCCGATGGACCTGATCCCGAGCTTCTGTGCGCGTAAGCACGGCCGCGAAGTGGTGGAATATCCCGATCCGCGCGTCGAGCCCATCCTGAAAGAGACCTACGGCATCATGGTCTACCAGGAGCAGGTGATGCAGATGGCGCAGATCATCGGCGGTTACTCGCTCGGTGGCGCCGACTTGCTGCGTCGCGCGATGGGTAAGAAGAAGGCCGAAGAGATGGCCGAGCACCGCGCGTTGTTCCGCGAAGGTGCGGCCAAAAACGGCCTGACCGGCGAAAAGGCCGACGAAATCTTCGACTTGATGGAGAAGTTCGCGGGCTACGGCTTCAACAAGTCGCACGCCGCTGCGTATGCGTTGCTCGCGTATCACACCGCGTGGCTAAAGGCGCACCATCCGGCCGAATTCATGGCAGCGAATATGTCGCTCGCCATGGACGATACCGACAAGGTCAAGATCCTGTTCGAAGACTGCATCACGAACAAGATGGCCGTGCTGCCGCCAGACATCAATCAATCCGCGTATCGTTTCGAGCCGGTTGCGGAAGCTGACGGCAAGCGCTCGAAGACGATCCGCTATGGCCTGGGCGCCATCAAGGGCAGCGGCCAGAACGCGATCGAAGAAATCCTGCGGGCGCGCGAAGAAGGTCCGTTTATCGACCTGTTCGATTTCTGCAATCGTATCGACCGCCGCGTGGTCAACCGTCGTACGGTTGAAGCGCTGATCCGCGCCGGGGCGTTCGACGCGCTGCATGCAAATCGCGCGCAGTTGATCGCTTCGGTCTCGCTCGCCATGGAAGCCGCCGACCAGGCCAGCGCCAACGCAATGCAGGCGGGTCTGTTCGACATGGGCGACGCGCCCTCGCAAGGCCACGAACTGGTCGACGAGGCCGAATGGCCTGAAAAGAAGAAATTGCAGGAGGAGAAGGGTGCGCTCGGGTTCTATCTGTCGGGCCACCTGTTCGACGCCTACAAGGACGAAGTGCGCCGCTTCGCGCGCCAGAAGATCGGCGAGTTGAAGGAAGGCCGCGACAAACTCGTGGCGGGCGTGATCGCCTCGCTGCGCACGCAGATGACCCAGCGCGGCAAGATGCTGATCGCGCTGCTGGACGACGGCACCGGCCAGTGCGAAGTCACGGTCTTCAATGAAACGTTCGAAGCCCACAAACAGCTCTTCAAGGAAGACGAACTGCTGGTGGTGCAAGGTCAGGCGCGCAACGACGCGTTCACGGGCGGCATCCGCTTCACGGTCGACACCGTGATGGATCTCGGCCGCGCGCGTTGCCGTTATGCAGAAGCCGTGAAGGTGCAGATGAACGGCAACGCGGACGCGCTCGCGCTGCGTCGCGTGCTGGAGGCGCATAGCGCTGGTTCGGATGAGCCGCACGCCGCGCAGGCACCTGCCGCGCCAGCGCGGAGCGGTGGCGGTGGCGGTGGACGCAACGGTGGTGGTTTCGGTGGAGGCGGCGGCTATGGTGGCGACGGCGGCCGTCAGCGCCAGGCCGTGCAGATCCCGAGCGGACTGGCGGTGCAGATCGTCTACCGCAGCGAGAATGCGCAAGGTGAAGTGCGCCTCGGCGATGCATGGCGCGTGAAGCCTACCGACGAGCTACTGGCAGCTTTGCGTGGCGAGTTTGCCGGAAGCTCGATCGAGATCGTCTATTGATGGAAGGCAACGGCCCGCGCTCCACGGCGCGGGCTGGCAACATCATTGGGTAGCCGGTAGGCAGTAACCTGTAGCCGGCACCAGGCGCCCGACAACCAACCTCGTCGTCCCCGCCACCCACCGCAAGCAAACTCGCTCACCGCTCCCGAGTCGCCAACTGCGCGAGTTTGAGAAACCGGTAATAAACCGTTTGCGCATTGAACGCCGCGATCATGAAGCCAGCCCGCCCGTCGAGAAACCCGCGCCGTAGCACGTAAGTGCGGACGAACGCCCACGCGCCGCGTCCAAGCGCCTGACCGAAGCTGCCGCGTTTGCCTGCTGCGTGGCGCTGCTGCGCACCGGCCGTCGAATACGCGTCCAGCTTGCGCAGCACCGTTTCGAAGTCTTCGTACGAGTAATGCATCAGCTTGCCCGTCAGCCGCCGCGCCGGGGCATCGAATACGAGCCGCTCGTGCACGAGGTCGTCGGAGAAGCGGGCGGTACCGCGTTTGAACAGACGCGGAATCCAGTCCGGATACCAGCCGCTGTGGCGAATCCAGTGTCCGCAGAAACTCGACAGACGGTCCACGGCGTACACCTCGGCGTCCGGCGCGGCAATCGCCGCGCGGATCGCCGCTGCCAGTTCCGGCGAGACAATTTCGTCGGCGTCGATGGAGAGGATCCAGTCGGTATCGAGCGCGTCGAGCGCGCGGTTTTTCTGCGGTCCGAAACCGGGCCAGTCGGTCTGCTGCAGCACCCGTGCGCCGTGAGCCCGCGCAATCTCGACGGTGCCGTCGGTGCTGCCGCCGTCGATCAACACGATCGCGTCGGCGAAGGCCAGGGCGGACAGGCACTCGGCCAGGCGCGGCGCCGCATTTTTGGTGATGATGGCGACGCCGAGAGTGGTTTCTTTCATGCCTGAATAGCGTGGAGAGTGCGGAGTGGGCAAAACGCGTCGCGCAAGTATACACAGCGCGCGGCGCGCTCATCCCGGCCGGCTGCCGGCAGCGTGTCATTCCGGCACAACGCGTCCCGTGCCGGGACCGCCCAAGCGTTTACAATGCGGTATTTTGTGCGTTCGCCCAGCCGGTGGGCGCGCTGTTCGCCTTCCCAGAGGATTCCTTGAGCGCGAAGCCCACGTTAAGCAAAGTCATCGGTTCATCAGGCGACGCCTCTTCGCCTTTCGCCTTGTTGCGCCGGCTTTGGCCATATATCAAGCCGGTCCTGTGGACCCTGGTGGGCGCCATTGTCGCGATGGGCGTCAGCGCCGGCAGCGACGCGCTCATTGCGATGCTGCTCAAGCCGCTGCTGGACAAGGGCTTCGGCCCGACTGCCAGCCACAAGCTGGTGTGGCTGGTGCCGCTCGGCATGATCGCACTCGCGTTGGTACGAAGCGTCAGCCAATACGCGTCGGGATATCTGATCGCCTACGTATCGAACACGATCCTGCTTCGCTTGCGCCTGGAGATGTTCGACCGGCTGGCCCACGCCAGCGTGGGCTTCTTCCAGCGTGAAACCGCCAGTACCGTCATCAACGCAATCGTCTTTGAGGTCAATCAGATTCTCAACGTGCTGCTGGGGGTGATGGTCACGCTCGTGCGCGATTCGCTGACGGTCTTCTTTCTGCTCTGCTATCTGTTCTATCTGGACTGGAAGCTGACCCTGATCCTCGCGGTGATGCTGCCCACCATCGGCTGGGTGACCAGCAAGATCAACCGGAAGCTGCGCCGGCTCAATCGCGAAAACCAGATGCTCACCAACGAGTTGTCGTACATCGTCGAAGAGACGGTGGCCGGCTACAAGGTGGTCAAGGTGCACAACGGTGAAAAGTACGAGGCCGACCGCTTTGCCGAAATGAGCCGGCGCCTGCGCGGGTACTCGCTGCGCATGGTCACTTCCGGCGGGCTGGCTCAGCCGCTTACGCAGTTTCTGGCGGCGATCGCGCTCGCTGTCGTCGTCACGATTGCGGTTGTGCAGTCGGCGCATGGGCACACCACGGTCGGCGGCTTTGTCTCGTACATTACGTCGATGCTGCTGATCGTCTCGCCGCTGAAGCACGTGATGGACGTCAACCAGCCGCTGCAACGCGGCTTGACCGCGGCTGAGCTGATCTTCGGCCTGATCGACGAGCCGTCCGAGCCGCAGGGCGGCGCAGCGACGCTCGACAATGCGGCCGGTCATATCGAGTTTCGCGAGGTGTCGTTCAACTACGGCGCCACCAGCACGCACGACCGGCAAACGCTGGACCGCGTGTCGTTCAAGATCGCCCCGGGCGAGATGGTCGCGCTCGCCGGGCCGTCGGGCAGCGGCAAGACCACGCTCGTCAACCTGCTGCCGCGTTTCTTCGATCCGACCGGCGGCGAGATTCTGGTCGACGGTGTTGCCTTGCCGGAGTACAACGTGCACGCGCTGCGCAGCCAGATCGCCATGGTGAGCCAGGACGTGGTGCTGTTCAACGACACCATTGCGCACAATGTCGCCTACGGTCAGACGCCGGATGCGGACAAGGTGAAGGCAGCGCTGCAGGCCGCCAACCTGTGGGACACCGTGGCATCCATGCCCAAGGGCATGGAGACGCTGGTCGGCGACAACGGCCTGATGCTCTCGGGCGGTCAGCGCCAGCGCCTCGCAATCGCGCGCGCCATTTACAAGGATGCACCGATCCTGATCCTCGACGAAGCCACCTCGGCGCTCGATTCGGAATCGGAGCGCCATGTGCAGGCGGCGCTGGAAACGCTGATGAGGGGACGAACCACGCTCGTCATCGCGCACCGGCTGTCCACCATCGAGCGCGCGGACCGGATTCTCGTGATGGAAGCCGGGCGCATCGTCGAGCGCGGCAGTCATCGCGAACTGCTTGAGCAAGATGGTCTGTACGCGCATCTGCATCGAATCCAGTTCCAGCAGAACGCGGCCTGATGAAAATCGGCGTCTCCAGCAATGCGCTGAAGCATAGCGGCGGCCTCGAACGCTATGCAATGGATCTGGTGCGCGGCTTCACGGCCGCTGGCATCGAACTGGCTTTCTTCGCGCGCCGTTTCGACATGTCCGTGCCGGAAAGCCGGATGGTCGAGGCGCATCGTATCAACGTGTCGGTCCTGCCCGGCAAGCTGCGCGACCGCTGGTTCTCCTGGCGTTTGCGGCGCGCGCGCCGCGCCGCCAAGGTCGATGTGCTGATTGGCTGCAACCGCGTCGACTCGTCCGAAATCGCCATCTGCGGCGGCACGCACCTCGGTTTCCTGCGTGCCACCGCGCGCCCGGAAAAGCGTTCGGATAGCTGGCAGATCGCGCTCGAACGCCGCCAGTACGAGCAGTCGAGCGTGATCGTCGCGCATTCGCAGTTGATGCATGACGAGTTGCGCGAACTCTACGGTGTCGAGGAAGCGAAGATCCGTGTGCTGTATCCGCCGGTCGACGGCGCGCGCTTCACGCCGGTGGACGCCGCACGGCGCGCCGGGTTGCGGCGCAAGTTCGGCTTCGCGGATCATGAAGTCGTGCTGCTATTTCCCTCCAGCAGCCACGAGCGTAAGGGTTTGCCGCTGATCGAAGCCGCGCTGCGCGACACGACCTTGCCCGTGGTCCTCGCGGTGGCGGGGCGTCCGCCCGCGCGCACGTCGGAGCGGGTGCGCTATATCGGCTACGTGAAAGACATCGAGGACGGCTACCGGGCCGCCGATTTCACCCTGCTTGCCTCGAAGTACGAGCCGTTCGGGCTGGTCGGCGTCGAATCGGTAATGTGCGGCACGCCGGTGATCTTTCCGTCGAGCATCGGTTGCTGCGATGCGATCGCGTCGCACGCGAAGTTCGTCTTCAAGCCGGACGACGAGGCAGACCTGCGCGCAACCCTCGAGCGTGCCGTGCAGCAGCGGCTTGCCGCCACGCCCCGCGAGCCAGCCGAAGTGGCGCGTGGGGCGGTGCTGTACGACGTCAGCGTGGCCGGCCATGTCGAGGCCATGCTGAGGTTGGCGAGGCAGATCCGCGGCGGCGCTTGACCGTTGCAGACGGGGCGCCGGAAACCTTTGCCGGCCCGTGACGAAAGCCCGCCCAGCCCCGCCCGCGCAGCGATTCAGCCATGACGCCCATGGTATAATTTTTGTATAAGCAGCGGGGTGGCGCGACCACCGCGCCGACCAATCCATTCATTCACTTCGCTTTCAGTGCCGGCGCAGTCAGACGGCGGGTGCGGGTTACCCGCGGCAACCGCGTCAGCGTTGTTGTGTACGCCTCGGAGCGGCACCGGGGGCGAAAGTCATCGACAAGAAGACCGCTGGAGATTCTGCGTGGGGAACGCCACCTCAAGCCGGGTACCGGCGCATAGCCAGATCGCGGACGCGAGCCACGTGCCGATGACCCAATGAGCCGACTTTCCGGGCGTATCCGCATCTTTGCGCGTGCCATTCCGCGCCTCGTTCTAAAGCCGTTGCGCCGCGCGCCGTCGTCGGTGCAACGCATTCTCGTGGCGCACCATCTGTTGCTCGGCGACACCTTGCTGCTGACGCCCTTGCTGGCCAAGTTGCGCACACACTATCCGCAGGCGCAGATCGACCTCGCGTGTCCGAAGGCGATCGTGCCGCTTTACGCGGGGCGGCCTTTCGGCGTGACCGCGGTGCCGTTCGATCCGCGCGATCTGGCTTCCGTCAAGGCGGTCCTGCAAAGCGGACCGTACGATCTCGGCTATGTGCTCGGTGACAACCGGCATAGCTGGCTCGCCCTCGGCGCGGGTTGCCGCTGGATCGTGGCGCATGCCGGCGACGTGCCCGCGTGGAAGAACTGGCCGGTCAACCAGAACGTGCCCTATCCGGATACGCCGGCCGCATGGGCGGATCTGGCTGCCGAGCTGGTGAGCGGACCGCCGCCCCGTGCTTACCGGCCCGCCGACTGGCCCGCGCCCAGGCATGCGCCGTTGCCGGATGCGGAACGGCTCGCGCAACCGTACGTCGTTCTGCATCCCGGTGCGAGTACCGAAGTCAAGCGCTGGCCGGATGCACGCTGGCGTGAACTGGCGCAGCGGGTCGAAGCGCTCGGCTATATTCCCGTGTGGAGCGGTGGGCCGGGCGAGGCCGAGCTGATACGCAGCATCGATCCTGACTCGCGTCATCCGAATATGGCCGGGCGGCTTGGCCTCGGCGAAGTGTGGCACCTGTTTGCTGGCGCGAAAGCGGTGGTGTGCCCGGATACGGGCGTCGCGCATCTGGGACGGCTGATCGGCGTGCCCACGGTCACGCTGTTTGGCCCCGGCAACGCGCAGATTCATGGTGCGGGCCGCTATTGGCGTGATGTGCCGTTCGTACCGGTGACCATTGAGCAGATGCCGTGCCGGGATCAGCCGTTCATTTTCCGGCGCGATGTGGCATGGGTTCGGCGGTGCGACCGCAACTGGAAAACCTGCGTGGCCTGGAAGGGCGATCACGCCGACTGCATGGGGCGCATCTCGGTCGAGTCGGTGTACAACGCATTGCAAAACGTTCTGGTGGAAGTGTAATGACGAACACGTTCGCGCGCGTCGAGCGCGTCCTGTGGATTGCGTGTCCGATCATCCTGTTTGCGGTGATGTTCGGTCACATGACGGCCATCGTGTTTATCGCGCTGGGGTGGCTCGCGCTCGGCACGCTGGCCGCTGTGGTTTCGCCGCAGCGCCCGTCCTTCAGGCGTTGGCCGCTGCTCGTGCCGATCGCCTGCTGGGCGCTCTGGAGTCTCGCGGCCGTAGGATGGTCCGCCTATCCGGCGGTCAGCATGCACGCATGGTGCGACGAGGTGCTGTATCCGCTGGTGTCGTTCTGGGGCTTCTGGCTGCTCGGCACCCGCGCGGAGCGGCCGGCTCCGTTTGTGTTGGTCACCTGGGTCGCGTGTGTCCTGCTTGCCTTGATCAGCGCTCTCTACTGGGGACACCTGCAGCCGCCTACCGCGGAGACGTTTCCCCTGCATTTCTATAACCGGGTCGGCCACACCAGCACGATGGCGGTGTTTGCCATGGCGTTGTTTGCCGGCACGCTGTTGCGTCCGGGCTGGCGCGTGTTCGGTCTGAGCGGTCTGGTGCTGTGTCTGTTCATCGGTCTCGCCACGCTCAACCGGTTTTTCTGGCCGGCCGCTGCCACCGTGCTTCTGGTGGCGCTGTTCCCGCTGTATCGGCGGCATGTGCTGTTCGCCTTGCTCGCGTTTGCGGTGGTCGGCGCCGCGGGCATCGGCACGCTCGAATACAGTGCGCGCTTGCGTCTCGGTGCCGTCGCGCCCGCGAGCGCAGCGCACGATATGGCCATCGACGGTCATCAGGTGCTGGTCCCGCAGGCGTTTTCCAGTATTGGCGACACGGTGTCGTCCGATACGCGGCCCAAATTGTGGGCGTTTTATACGGCTGAGGCGCAGCGGCATACGTGGCTCGGGGTCGGTTTCGGCAAGCCGTTGCCGGGCATGGTTTATCGGCAGGAAATGCCGCAAAGCCTGCTGACGATCGAACCGCAGGCGCTGACGCACGCGCACAATCTGTTTCTGAACACGTGGCTGCAGACCGGCGTGATTGGCGTCGCGCTGGAAGCGGCGCTGCTGCTATTCCTCGCGCTGAGCTTCTGGAAGGCGCGGCACGGGGATCCGTGGCTGTGCGCCGCGGGCATTGCGCTGGTCGCGGGCATGATCGCGAAAAACACCACGGACGATTTCATGTGGCAGACCACCATGCTCGCATTCTGGTCGTTCGCGGGCCTTTTATTGGGCAGCGCACAGCGCCTTGGCGAGGACGGATCGCGGCGTGCTCCGCGCGGGCCGTTTTAGGCGCAACAGGAACCGGCCCGCATACGATGTCACGATCACCCGTTGAAGTCAGGTCTGGACGCATTCAGAGCATGAAATACGATAGTCGGCACGACCGCACCGAACCGCTCCATCCGCCGCGGCGCATCCTGTTTCACATCAACGATTTCGGCAAAGGCGGCACGGAAACTTCCTTGCTGGCGTGGTTGAAAACGCTCGACCGGCAACTCTTCGCGCCGAGCCTCTGCGTGACGTATCCGACGGACGAACTGCTTTTCTGGCGAGCCTATTCGATTCCCGACGACGTGCCCGTGCACGTGCTGGCGTCCTCGAAGTGGATGCATGCGCTGCACCAGAAGCGCCGTCAGGGCAAACTGGGCGGCCATCTGAAGCTATTGCACAAGGTGCTGACCTACGGGGTGATCCGGCCGCTCGCCGCCCTGCGTTTCCGGCGGATTGCGCGCGAGCAGCATATCGTCTGCGACTTTGATTTCTCGCTGCGGCACCTTGCCGGCACCTGCAACGTGCCGTGGATCGGTGTGAGTCATTTCAGTCTCGCCGCGCGATTGGGCGAGAAGAGTGCGCGCTACCTCGCGCGCCGCACGCGGCAGTATTCCCGTTATGCCGCGGTCGCGGTGTTGACGCCCGACATGTTGCGCGAAGGACAGGCACTGTTTCCGGCCGGCCGGGTGAATCTGGTCGAATTGCCGAACGTGATCGATGTCGAAGTGCTGCGCCAGAAAGCGCGTGCGGCAATCGAGCGTCCGGCTGAGACGTTTATCGTCTCGGTGGCACGCCTCGACGAGGGACAAAAGGATCATCGCACCCTGCTGCGCGCGTTTGCCCAGCTGCGCGCGCAACGTCTGAGCACGGCCGACCTCGTGTTGATCGGCGAAGGCCCGGACCAGGCGTCGCTCGAGCGACTGGCGGTCGAACTCGGCATTCGCGAGTCGGTGCATTTCCTCGGCTTCTGCTCGAATCCGTTCCCTTTCATTCGTCAGGCGGAAATGCTGGTGCTCAGCAGCCGCTACGAAGGCTTTGGCATGGTGCTCGGCGAGGCGATGGCGCTCGGTACACCGGTGATTTCCACCGATTGCCCTACCGGCCCGGGCGATCTGCTGGAGGGCGGCAAGGCGGGTCTGCTGGTGCCGATTGGCGATGTCGACGAAATGGCGCGCGCCATCGAACGGCTGCATACAGACACCCTGCTGCGCCGAAGCGTGGTGCAGAACGCCCTCAGGAAAGTGGCGACCCTGGCGCCGGAGAGCGCCAATCAACGCATGTTGACGCTCGCACAGCAGATTTCCGGCGACGATGGCCCGTCCGGGCTGGCGTGGAATGGGCGCGACTCGGCGGTGGCGGGGCGGCTGCCTTAACCGCGGGGTTGGCTGGCAATCGGGCTGGCAATCGGGGCTGCCAACGCGGCTGTCGGCGTGGTGCAAAAGCGGTTGCCAACCGAGTTGATTCCTGTGAGCCTGTTCACACCCCGCCCGTCACGAGCGCGAGCACCGACAGGTCCGGATGCGTGCCGTCGACGATACTGCGTCCCTCGTGTACAGCTTCATATGAAGCATCCACCACGCTCGTAAACGACGCTTCGCCGTCTGCATGGAACGGCACCACGTGCCCCGGCAACGCCGGGTCCGCACCCGGGTGGCACACGTAGCCGATATAGGTAAAACGACCCTCGTCGGGCTGTTTCGGACGAGGCGACGTGTGAATCTCGAAGCCTTCGTAATCAACCATTTGCCAGGCATCGGTTTCATCGGACATGGTTGTCTCCGTTCAGGCCGTTCGAGCCGGGTGCGCGACGATCGCATCAGGCGCGGCGGCCCGAGTTGCAGGGCGGTGCGTCGCCCAAGGGGGCGGGCGACCCTCAGTGGCGGTGCCGCATCCTGTCCCAAAGCCGGTGCCCGTCCAGCCGCGCCAGGTGTCCTGTCCTGTGATGCAAGCGCCGGTAGTGCGCGCCGAAGATCATGACGCCCGTGACAATGACCACCAGTCCCACCACGATGCTGACCATTGATTCCGCCATGGCAGCCTCCATCCATTTCCACTGCATGACAAAAGTCTAGGTGATCTGGCGAAAAACGGCGGCTGGCGCTCGGGTGATCTCGGCCCTGAAAAGCGCCGGTCTGACCCTCGCGTTCGATGTTCGTGCGAGGGTCCCTTGGGGCCGCCGGGTCGTATAGAATGGTGCGCTTTGCCCGTACGCTCATGTGGTTCAAAAACCTTCAGCTTCATCGTCTCCCGGTTCCGTGGAGCGTCACCCCCGAGCAGATGGAAAAGTGGCTTGCGCCGCATGCATTCCAGCCAGGCAGCAGCGTCGAGATGCAAACTCAGGGATGGGCCTCGCCGCGCGATAACGACGCGCTCGTCTATTCGATCAATCGCCAGATGTTGCTGGTATTCCGCACGGAAAAGAAGTTGCTGCCCGCCTCGGTGGTGACGCAGGTGACCAAGGCGCGTGCGCTCGAAGTCGAAGAGCAGCAGGGCTTCAAGCTCGGCCGCAAACAGATGCGCGAGCTCAAGGAGCAGGTGACCGACGAACTGCTGCCGCGCGCCTTCAGCATTCGCCGCGATACGCGCGTCTGGATCGACACCGTGCACGGCTGGCTCGTGATCGATGCCGCGTCGCAAGCGGTGTCCGACGAGGTGCTCGGCTTGCTGGTCAAATCCATCGATCAGTTGCCGCTTTCCAGCGTGCGCGTCGCGCAATCGCCGGTGGCGGCCATGACGGAGTGGTTGTTGTCGGGCGAGGCGCCGGCCGGCTTCACGCTCGATCAGGACACCGAGCTGGTTTCGCCCGCGCAAGGCAATGCGACCGTGCGCTACGTCGGACATGCGCTGGATATCGAAGACATGCGCCGCCACATCGAAGCGGGCAAGCAATGCATGCGTCTGGCAATGACATGGGACGATCGCGTGTCGTTTGTCCTCACGCCGTCGCTGACCATCAAGCGCGTCACGGCGCTCGACGTCATCAAGGATGCAAGCGACCCCACCGCGCAAAACGACGACGAGGTGTTCGATTCGGACATGACCTTGATGACCGGCGAACTCGCACGCATGTTCGCCGATATCGTCGAGGTGCTGGGCGGCGAGCAGGGCGATGCGATGTTGCAAGCCGCCGCGGCCTGACATTTTTGCGCAGTCTGGGTGCAGCACGATCGTGGCATGCCGCGAGCGTGCTATAAAACGCTGAAACGCGCGTCGCCGCACCTGCGCCGCCGGTGCGGTCGCGGCCCCGCTCGAACACGGCGCTGGCATCCTGAGACTGACGATGGTTCGGCTGGTGATGATCCTGTTGGGCGTCGACTATCTGCGCACCCGCTGGCGCGCGCTGACGACGGCAGGCTGGCTCAGTCTGCTGATCGGCATCGCCGTCTTCATCGACGCGCTCGACAGCGCACTGTACTTCCCCATCACGCCGGTTGCCTGCCTGCTCCTGCTCGAAGGCCTCGCTACGCTCGCGGTCGCGTGGACGGGCATGGGCGGCCAGCGCACATTGCGTTACGTAAAAGGGCTGGCGTTTTGCGTGGCCGCGCTGCTGATCCTGGCGGGCCATCATCACGGTAACTTCATCCTTTCGATGATCTTCGGCACGCTCTTTTTTGCCGATGGCCTCCTGCAGATCATCTCCGCGCGAGTCGTGCGTTATCGCACGTGGCGTCTCGCGATAGCGGGCGGCGTCGTTGAAATCGCGCTGGCCGTGTTCTTCTACCAGCCGTTTCCAACCCACTACGTCGGCACGGTTCCGTATTGCCTCGGTCTCGGCTTGATGTTCGGCGGCTGGAACATGATCCTGCTGGCTTCACGCGTGCGGCGGCTGTCGTCGAATCCGGCGGTGGCCACGGACGATGCGGCGCAAGCCGCCAGCTCGACTGCCGGGCCGCAGCGGACGGCGCCGGCCGTTGCGCTGTGGGACGGTCCGCCAGCCGCCGATGAAGCGGCGCTGACCGTGCATGTGTGGACGCCGGTTGGATCGTCGAAGGGCGAGGCGCGACGTCAGCCGATCATCGAACGCTACATTGCCGCAGTGGACCGTAACGGCGTGATCTCGACCGGACACGCGGCCCTCGAATCGCCCGAGGGTGTCTATATCAGCCTGTATCCCGGCGTGGAGATCGACCGTTCGCCGGACGAGTTCACGCGGCTCTTGCGGGCCACGCGTGAAAACGATGTGCCGGGCCTGTTCCAGCCCGACTACGGGACGGAATCGAAAGCGTGGTGCCCGTCGACGGTGCAGGTGCGCATCCGCAACTACGATCCCGAACGGCTGCGGCGTTTCTGGGAAACCTACCGGCAGGACACGACCTACAACCTCACGCATCGCAACTGCTCGAGCAGCGTTTCGCGTGCGCTCGAAGCGGCGATCGAAGGGGCGTCGGCACGCGTATGGGGCCGTCACACTGGCTGGAAGCCTTTCTTTCGGGTCGTCATGACGCCTGAATTATGGGTGGCCGCTCAATTGCGCAAACGCGCGGCGACGATGGCCTGGACACCGGGACTCACGCTCGACTATGCGCGTGCGCTGAGCATGCTGGCCGATCCGCGACCGTCTGGCTGGGTCAAGATGGCGCGGCTCGCGCTCGGCAAGATGTACCGCTCGCGGCGGCAATGGGCGCAGGAAGAGAGGACGGCGCCGGGCGTGCGTGAGACGGGAAATACGGATGGTGCAGGGCGGGGTGTGTGAATCGACGGGTGAGATCAAGTGGTGGTCACTACACCTCGCCGCCAGCCCTGCCCAAATGAATACTTTCCACCATTCCGTCCGGTGTATGCTGGACTGGACGATGTTTTCTGCGCGATCAGTGATGCCACCCTGAATGTCAGACGCGGCGACATAATGCTGGCGGCCGCTGCCGTCCCCGCACGTTTGAGCAGGTTTTCATGGGTGGTAACGTGACCATCACTACCGCCAATACCCTGATGCAGAGGTGGATCGTTGGGCGCTTCGTGAGCGTGATGGAAAATATCGGAAGTCCCAAGTAAACGTCTTAACCGAAAGTCTCAACCGAAGATCTTGACTGAAGCAAGGGCGGCTCGATGAAATTGCGCGTGGGTTACGATCTGGTGTACGAGTGTGAACAGGCCACTCCGATGATGCTCATGCTGAATACGCACTATTCGCGGGTGCAGGATGTGCTGAGCATCGATGTGCTGAAGGTCGATCCGCCGGTTCCGATTACACAGTACCGGGATGGCTTTGGCAATCTGTGCAGCCGCATCGTCGCGCCGGCGGGACGCATCTCGCTGTCGACCACGGCAGTGCTCGAAATCTCCGCCGAACCCGAAACGATTGCATCGAACGACTACCAGCATCCTGTCGAAGAATTGCCCGACGAAACGCTGGTGTTTCTGCTGGGCAGCCGCTACTGCGAGACCGATCTCCTCTCTGATCTCGCCTGGCGTCTGTTCGGCAAGACGCCGCTCGGACGACCACGGGTGCAGGCGATCTGCGATTTCGTGCATCGCCATATTGTGTTTGGCTACGGCCACGCGCGGCCGACTAAAACCGCCTGGCAGGCGTGGAACGAGCGCACCGGCGTGTGCCGCGATTTTGCGCATCTGGCCGTGGCGCTGTGCCGCGCGATGAATATCCCCGCGCGCTATTGCACGGGATATATCAGCGACATTGGCGTGCCGCCGCCGTATAGTGCAATGGATTTTGCCGCATGGTTCGAGGCTTATCTGGGCGGCACCTGGCAGACTTTCGACCCGCGCAATAACGTGGCCCGTACGGGTCGCGTACTGATGGCGCTCGGCCGCGACGCCGCGGATGTGGCCTTGAGCAATACCTTCGGTCCGTCCACGCTGATCGGCTTCAACGTGCATTGCGCGCCGGAAGCGGAGTCGACGGTTGCGCCGTTGATGTGAGGTGTAGACGTTTCTACGACCATCGGGGCTGCAGCAGCGCCACGCGGTATGCCCAACCTTCCTATACGTGGCGTTTGCATTTCCTGCCGAACTATTTAGACGTCCGATATACGTGGGGTGCCAGAATCCACTTGTTAATGAGCGAGGCACGATCATGTCGAGTCTGAATATCGGTCAACCCACCCCGTCGGTCACACAAGAGGCCGGCGTCGAGCTACGCAGTCCCGCGTTGACGGCACGGTGCGCGCGCCGCGCTCGTCTGCTTGGAATAACGGTGCTGGCGAGTGTGGTGGCGACGGTCGCGATTGCGGCAGGGCTGCCAGCAATGGGGCTGGGAATTTATCTGGTTGCTACGTTGCCGTTTGCTTTTTTCTCGTAGTTTCCGTTCTTTTTGCTCAGCGCCTGTGCTGTCAACACACGCGCGCCTATGGCATGCTTACGCCATGTGCACGATGAACGCTTCGCTGATCTACGCCTGGTGGCGCTCCTGAAGGAGCGGCATCGTCACGTCTTTACTACGACCCTGTCCGCCGCAGTCTGGCTGATAGGGTGTGGTATCTCCGGTTAGCTTGTCCTGCGGCGGCGCTTTCAGAGAGACCGTTTCATGCAAGACACCACCGCATCCCCACGCCGCACTGTGCTCACCGGCGACCGTCCAACCGGTCCGCTTCACCTTGGGCATTATGTGGGCTCCCTGAAGACCCGTCTGGCGTTGCAGGAGACGCACCGGCAGTTCGTGCTGGTCGCGGACACACAGGCCATGACCGACAACGCGCACGATCCTGACAAGGTGCGCCGCAACGTGCTGGAGGTCGCGCTGGATTATCTGGCGGTCGGCATCGATCCGGACAAGACCACCATCGCGGTGCAGTCGGCCTTGCCCGCGCTGGCTGAATTGACCCTCCTGTACATGAACTTCGTCACCGTCGCGCGTCTCGAGCGCAACCCGACGATCAAGGACGAGATTCAGGCGCGCGGTTTCGGCCGCGATATTCCCGCGGGCTTTCTCTGCTACCCGGTTGCGCAGGCGGCCGACATCACTGGCTTCAAAGCCCATGTCGTGCCGGTTGGTGAAGATCAGGCAGCGCTGATCGAACAGACCAACGAGATCGTCCGTCGCATCAACCGGCAGGTCGGCAAGGACGTGCTGCCGGAGGCGCAGGCGCTGGTGCCGACCATGGGCCGTCTGCCTGGTGTCGACGGCAAGGCCAAGATGAGCAAATCGCAGGGCAACTCGATCCCGCTGTCGTCCTCGGCCGATGCGATCCGTGAGTCGGTCCGCAGCATGTACACCGATCCCAACCATCTGCGTGCCGCCGATCCGGGCACGGTAGAAGGCAACATGGTCTTCACCTATCTCGATGCCTTCGATGAGGACCGCGCCACCGTCGAGCGCCTGAAATCGGAGTACCGCGTGGGCGGCCTTGGCGACATGGTGGTCAAGCGCCGCCTCGAGGAGCAGTTGCAGGCCTTGATCGCACCGATCCGCGAGCGGCGCGAACGGCTCGCGCGCGAGCCGGGTCACGTGTTCGACATCCTGCGCGCCGGAACCCAGCGCGCGCAGGCGGTCACGCAGGCGACGCTGGACGAGGTGCGGGCCGCGCTCGGCACGTTTTCGTTCGACGCGTTGACGTGATGACGTGGTGAGCGGGCGGGCCGCGTCGCGCGTGCCCGCATACATGCGCCCGCGCCGTGCGCCGCGCTACTGCATCGCCCGGACGGCTTGCTGCATTTCCTCCATCGGCACGTCGCGCTGATGCGTCGCCACGGACCAGCGATGTCCGAACGGATCTTCGAGCTGGGCGAAGCGGTCGCCCCAGAACATGTCGGCGGCGGGCATCGTGACGCGGGCGCCGGCTGCTTCGGCCTGCGCGACGACCGCGTCGACGTTCGTGACGTACAGGTGAATCGCCACCGGCGAGCCTTTCAGGGACTTCGGCCCGAGCATCGAACAGCCTGCCATTTCGTCGACCAGCATCAGCATCGAGTCGCCGATTTTCACGCAGGCATGCATCAATTTGCCTTCCGGACCGGGCAGACGGAACTGTTCGATGGCGCCAAACGCCTCGGTATAGAACTTGATGGCGTCGGCGGCGCCGGCGCAGATCAGATGCGGCGTCAGCGAGTGCATTCCTTCCGGAATCGGTTTGACAGCAGGTGCGGACATGGCGGGCGCTCCTTGTAAGCGGGTTGGTGAGTCAGAAAACCCGGCTGCGTTCAACCGGGCTTCATCGACACGACGGGCGAAGAGGCAGCCAATCGACACGGATCGGCAGGAAATTTGTCGGGACGATGGTGCGTCTCGCTGACACCAGCGCCGCGCGACGAGCGCTCGTCGGATTAGCATGCTTTGCTGCGGGGCCGGAACAGTGCCGAAGGTCGTCGTCTGGCAGGAACGTGGGCTCCGCACGCAAAAAATGTTGCATCACGGCGTAAATGCGGATGGGCAAGCGCAAAACGTTATGATGATATGGGCATGGGGCCGAGAGAGCGGCCCGGCATCGCCAGACGGTCAGCGGCCGCGCGCAGCAGCAGCGCGGTTGCAGATGCCACCATTCGAATAATCTGAGAGCGGGCGAGTTATGAGCAGGCGTATTCATCGGCGGCACTTTTCAGCTGCTCACGCGTGGACCGGTATGCGCAGGTTCTCGTTCTGAAGGGCGCCCGCATGCAATCCGATCGCCATGCCGACGCGCCGATTCATGAAAGCGCGCTCGCCGCTGCGCCCTACGGCGTTTTCCTCTGCGCGGCGGACGGCACCTTCCTGTACGTCAACGCCGCTTATGAACAGCTGACCGGATACCGGGCGGGCGAACTCGTCGGCCGCCGCACGTTCGATTCCCTGCACGACACGGCTGAACTGACGCGCCGCCGGACGGAACTGCCGACTGTCGGGCGCTGGGACGTGGACGCGCTGGGCGCCGCCGCGTCGACATCTCTCATGGCACCCGCCCGCTACGAGAGCGAGTGGACCTACGTGCGGCGCAACAACACGCGGATCTCGGTGATGCTGGCGCTATCGCCGCTGGCCGCAGGCGACACCGCCTCCGCGCCGCTCGCGTCGCGCGCCGCTCAACCCATCGCTTTCGACAACGGCACGCGCAACGCCACAGCCCACTACGTGGGCATGGCCGTTGAGATGACCCGCTACGCGCAATCCGAAGCGAAGCTTTGGTATGTCTCGCACCATGACGGCGTCACGCGCTTGCCGAACCAGACGCTCTTCACCGAACGGCTGGATCTGACCATCGCGCGATGCCGGCGTGACGGCGCGGGCTTCACGGTCATGCTGGTCGAGCTGAACTCGTTGCGCAAATTGCGCGACGCACTCGGCACCTATGCGGGCGAGCTCGTGCTGCAGATCATTGGTGAGCGTCTGCGTGGCCTGATTGCCTACGAAGGCACGATCGCGTCGGTGGGCAGCGCGCAATTCGCGCTGCTGGTCAACGAGACAGGGCCCGCCGTCGATGCACTGGCGAGCGCGGCGCTCGCGCGTATCGCCGAGCCGGTCGACTGCACGGGCACGCCGCTCACCATCAACGCGAGCCTCGGCTGCGCGACGTATCCGTACGACGGCGCCGACGCTTCCACCTTGATGCGGCGGGCCAACGTCGCGTTGTCGGCGGCGAGCGCGGCGGGCGGCAACGTGGTGCGGCGCTTCTCACCGGCGCTCGAAGGTCAGGCTGCGCGTCGCTTCGAACTTGAAACCATGCTGCGCGAGGCGCTCGACCGCCAGCAACTGCACCTGGTCTATCAGCCGCAGATCACGCTTGCGACCGGACAGATCGCGCAGGTCGAGACGCTGCTGCGCTGGCGTCATCCGGAGCGCGGCCTGATCAGCCCGGTGGAGTTCGTGCCGGTGGCGGAGGAAGCGGGCCTGATCGAACGGATCGGCGAATGGGTGATTCGCAGCGCGTGCCGCGATGCCGGCCGGCTGCTGCGGCTCACCGGTGCGATGCCGCGGGTGGCGGTGAATGTGTCACCGCAGCAATTCCAGCGCCAGAATCTGCTGTCGACGATCGAGAGCGCGCTGCAAGACGCAGGGCTTGCGCCGTCCTGCCTCGAGGTTGAAATCACCGAAGGCGTGCTGCTGGGCGATACCGACGAGGCGTTGCAGACCTTGCATGCGTTGCGCGAGCTAGGCGTCGAAGTCGCCGTGGACGATTTCGGCACCGGCTATTCGAGTCTCGCGTATCTGACGCGCTTCCCGCTGAACCGGCTGAAAATCGACCGGTCTTTCGTCGTCAGAATGATGAACGACCCGCAGTGCGCGGCGCTGGTCGGCGCCATCATCGCCATGGCACATGCGCTCAAGCTGCGCGTGACAGCGGAGGGTGTCGAGACCGAGGAGCAGGCCGAGCGCTTGCGTGAACTGGGTTGCGATGAAGTCCAGGGGTTCTGGTTCGCGCGCCCGCTCAGCTTCACGGCGCTGCGCAATCTGCTAGCACCCCTGGGACACGAGTCGGCGGGGGCGTCGACGGGCGAGGGCGGCGTTTCGGGCGGCTGATCGCGACCGGGGGCTGCAGGGTGGCTTGCGGGAGGCGCCGGGCGTCGACAGGCCGGTCTGTCCATGTCTGTTTCTTGCAACCATCGTAATTCCGGTCTCATAAATTTATGCTCCCCGCTGACAGCCTTGTGCCAGAATGGCGCGTAAAATAGCTTACGATTTGCAGTGTCTTGATATTACATTTGGCATACATTCGGATGCATCGAAACGGCCTATGTCAGCGAAATCTGGGAAAGGTCCGGCGCACCAGATGTGAGATGAACGTCGGTATCGAGGTAAAGGGTGGCTCATGAAGTACGTAAAGTTCGTTCGGCATACCTCGGATTTCGCGTCAGATATTTTTCGTGCTATGGTATGAAAGTTCTCTGGGCCTGCTCGGAGAGAGTAAGTGTGACCGCAGGAAATGTATGAAATTTGTAATGTAACTGAAGTAATCTGTAGGAAATTCTGGTGGGTCGCAGGCAGGTCAAACCGTTCTATACTCCGGATCTGGCTTTATTCTGGAGTCTTTGTATGTCCCAGACGGTGGCGCTTGCAATCGACTCGCTGCATGGATTCGAGCTGACGGAAGACGGTCAGTATCTGATGCTGAAGAGTAATCAGCCGGACCAGATCGCGTTGCATTGCTCGGTCATGCACCAGTTGCTGGCGGCTGTATCGAATGCGATTGGCTGGTCGGAACGCATCCGGCAGAAGAAAGAGAGCGTGAAGTTTGCGATGCCGTGCGAAGCGTGGGAAATCGGCAAGGATGCAGGCGATACGCCGCATCTGGTCATGACCTTCCGCCTGCCCGGCGGTGCCGAGCTGTCTTTCCAGGTACCGCGTTCGCAAGCACGCCATATGACGGAAGTGCTCGCAGTGGCAACGGGGCTTGCGCCGGCCGCAGACACTTCAGGCATCAGACTGCAGTAGACCCAAGAGACATCCCATCCGCGCCGTGAGCCAGAGATTGGAAAAAAATCGGCGGCGGTTCCCATGTTGTATTGAAATCTTGTCGCTTATCCCGCATGAAGGTTCAAACACTATCGGCCCGCAGCGCTAGGGCGCTGACATTTATCGGCCTGAGCGTCACCGCAGTCTCGGCTTTCGCCACTGACTCATTCGTGGTTCGCGACATTCGGCTCGAAGGCTTGCAACGCGTCGAACCGAACACCGTTTTCTCGTATCTGCCCATCAAGCAGGGCGACACCTTCACCGACGACAAGGCTTCTGAAGCAATCCGTGCGCTGTACGCGACCGGCTTCTTCAACGACGTCAAGATCTCGACGGATGGGGACGTGGTCGTCGTGCAGGTGCAGGAGCGTCCGGCAATCGGCACGATCGACTTCTCGGGTCTCCACGAATTCGACAAGGACAACCTGACCAAGGCGTTGAACTCGGTCGGGCTGTCGCTTGGGCGCTACTACGACAAGTCGCTGGTCGACCGCGCCCAGCAGGAACTGAAACGTCAGTACCTGACGCACGGCTACTATGCAGCCGAAGTCACGACCACGATCACGCCGATCGACCGTGACCGCGTCGGCCTGCTGTTCTCGGTGATCGAAGGTCCGAGCGCGAAGATTCGCCAGGTCAATTTCATCGGCAACAAGGTGTTCAGCGACGGCACGCTGCGCGATGAAATGCAGCAGTCCACGCCGAACTGGTTCTCGTGGTACACGAAGAACGACCTGTACTCGAAAGACAAGCTGACCACCGACCTCGAGAACATCCGCGCGTACTATCTGGACCGCGGCTACCTTGAGTTCAACATCGATTCGACCCAGGTCTCGCTGTCGCCGGACAAGAAGGACATGTATCTCACGCTCACCCTTCACGAGGGCGAGCCGTACACGATTTCCGGCATTCATCTGTCGGGCAACCTGCTCGACCGCGGCCCTGAGCTGCAGAAGCTCATCAAGATCAAGGCAGGCGACCGCTTCTCGGCTGCCAAGCTGAAGGCCGCCACCAAGGCAGTGGTCGACAAGCTCGGTGAATACGGTTACGCCTTTGCCACGGTAAACGCGCAGCCGCAGATCGACCAGCAGCACCATAGCGTCGACCTCACGCTGCAAGTGGATCCGAGCCGCCGGGTGTACGTGCGCCGCATCAACATTATCGGCAACACCCGCACCCGCGACGAAGTGGTGCGCCGCGAAATGCGCCAGCTCGAAAGCTCGTGGTTCGACTCCAGCCGCCTCGCGTTGTCGAAAGACCGGATCAACCGTCTGGGCTACTTCACCGACGTCGACGTGACGACGGTGCCGGTCGAAGGCACGGCCGACCAGGTGGACGTGGACGTGAAGGTCACGGAAAAGCCGACCGGCTCGGTGACGCTGGGTCTCGGCTACGGTTCCGGTGAAGGCCCGATCATTTCGGCGGGCGTGTCGCAGGACAACGTGTTCGGTTCGGGTACGAGTCTCTCGGTCAACGTCAACACGGCAACCACGTTCCGTACCTTGACGGTCACGCAGGTGGACCCGTACTTCACGGTGGACGGCATCAAGCGTATTACCGATGTCTACTACCGTACCAGCGAGCCGCTGTACTACTCGAACACGACCGACACGAGCTTCCGGATCATCACCGCCGGCGCGGATATGAAGTTCGGTATTCCGTTCTCCGAATCGGACACGGTGTACTTTGGCCTCGGCTTCGAGCAGAACCGCCTCGACGTCGACTCGACCACGCCGCAAAGCTATATCGACTACGTGAACTCGTTCGGCCGCGTGTCGAACAACGTGCCGCTGACGATTGGCTGGTCGCGCGATAACCGCGATAGCGCACTGGTGCCGAGCCGCGGTTACTTCACGCAGGCGAACGCCGAATGGGGTTCGCCGATCGGCAGTACGCCTTACTACAAGGCCGACCTGCAGGCGCAGTATTACTACTCGTTCGCGCGCGGCTTCGTGCTGGGCCTGAACTTCCAGGGCGGTTACGGCAACGGTCTCGATGGCAAGCCGTACCCGATTTTCAAGAACTACTACGCAGGCGGTATCGGTTCGGTGCGCGGCTATGAGCCGAGCTCGCTGGGTCCGCGCGACGCGACCACCGGCGATCCGATCGGCGGTTCGAAGATGCTGGTGGGTAACATCGAACTGACGTTCCCGCTGCCGGGCACGGGCTACGACCGCACGCTGCGCGTCTTCACGTTCTTCGACGGCGGTAACGTGTGGGGCGACGAAGGCAACAGCGTGGGTGCCAACGGCTTGCGTTACGCGTACGGTGCGGGTCTCGCGTGGATCTCGCCGATCGGGCCGCTCAAGCTGAGTCTTGGCTTCCCGCTCACCAAGCACGCGGGCGACCAGTACCAGAAGTTCCAGTTCCAGATCGGGACTGCGTTCTAAGCAGCAAAGCGAGGGCAGCCATGGGCTGCCCTCTGTCTTTTATCCGCGTTTTTCCCGCTCCCCGCTCATGGACAACAGAGAAACCGGTTCACCCTCTACGCCTTCTCACCCGCAGCCCACGGAGCGTCGCCGTGGCGTCGTTGCGGGTCTCGTCTACGTATTCGAACAGGTCATGCCCGACCCGTTCGTGCTGTCGATCGGCTTGACCGTGGTGGTCATCCTGCTCGCCTTTGGTTTTGCGCCGCACGCCTCGCTGCCGGTGATCCTGACCTCGTGGTACGGCGGCACGTTCAACATTCTGGGCTTCGCGCTGCAGATGATCCTGATTCTCGCCACCGGCTATGCCATCGCTGAAGCGCCGCTCGTGCAGCGTGGCTTGCGCGCGATGGCTGCCGGCGTGCAGACGCCGGCACGTGCCGCGCTGCTGGTGTTTCCGATCGTTGCGGTGGCGGCGTGGCTCAACTGGGGGCTTGGACTGATCGTTGGGGCGCTGTTGTCGCGCGAGATCGCGAGGCGCGTGAAAGTGGATTTTGCGTGGCTCGTCGCGGGCAGCTATTCGGCGTGGTCGGTCTGCAATAGCGGGCTGTCGAGTTCAATTGCGTTATCGCAAGCCTCGCACGGCAATGCCCTGAATCTGGTGGAGAAAGCCACCGGTCAGGTCATTCCGTTGAGTCAGACCGTGTTCGCGCCGTTCGTCTTCATTCCGACCGTACTGGTGGTGGTCGTAATGACGGCGATCTTCATCTGGATGCATCCGAAGCCCGAACATGTCGTCGCGTTCAGCGAAACGGCGCCGGAAGCCGGCGGCGACGCCAAGGCCAATGCGGACGACGCCGATCCGCATGCACGCGGCGCCTTGCCGACTTCGCTGGCGGCCCGCATGGAGCGTTCGATGCTGGGGACGCTGATCCTGCTCGCGCTGGGCATCGGCTATCTGGCGATGACCTGGCACGAGAAGGGTTTCGAGCTGGACATCAACACCACGATCCTGATCTTTCTGCTGGTAGGTCTCGCACTGCAGCGTACGCCGATTGCCTACGCCGATGCGATTCGCCGCGCCGCGCGCCAGACCGGTTCGATGCTGCTGCAGTATCCGGTGTACGGCGGCATCATGGGCATCATGACCGGAACGGGGCTGGCATCGACGATCGCCAAGACGTTCGTGGCGATCGCCACGCCCGTGACGCTGCCGGTGCTGAGCTATCTGAGCTCGCTCATCATCACCTTGCTGATTCCGAGTGCTGGCGGACACTGGGCCGTGCAGGGCCCGTTCGTGCTGCCGGCGGCCCTGAGCCTGCACGCTTCCGTGCCGCGCACCGCCATGGGCGTGGCGGTGGCCGAAAACGTCTCGAACATGCTGCAGCCGTTCTGGGCGGTGCCGGTGGTGGCGATTGCGGGGATTCGCATTCAGCGCGTGATGGGCTACACGGCGGTGACCTTCGCGGTGTCGCTGGTCATTTACGGCGTGGCGCTCTGGCTGATTCCCTAAGCCGACGAGGCGGCGGTTCGTCGATTTCGTAGCAAGTTCGACGCAAGCTCAGGTAACCGGTGCCACCATCATGATGGCGATCACTTCGCCGGCCGTGGCGATCGCCACGGCGGATTCGACCGGGTTGGTATTGAGGAAGGTCCACAGGTCGATATCGTCGCGGAACTGATTCCAGGTGCCGAAAAATCCCAGCGACAGAATCAGCCCGAACAGCAGGCTGAAGCCGAGCGTCACCGACAGCAGCTTGTCGTGGCTCAGCAGATTGGCGGCGAAAGAAAAGGCCGCGAGACAGACGACCTGGGCGGCCAGAACGATGAGCATGCCGGGATGGTACTGAATGCCTTTATACGTGAACGAACGCGACAGGCGTGAGCGGTCGTAGCGGTTGCCCATGGTCTTTCCTTGCGAGTTCCGGCGCGGCAAACGTGCGCTGAGTCTGTTTACGGTACGCCCAAATACCATGATGTCAAGGCGCAGGGGTCAAAGGCGAGCGCGTGACGGCACGCTATGGTGCAGTGCAGGCGAAGCTGCTCGCATGATCGACATTGCCGTGGCCGAGATAGCGCGGAAACATCGGATACCTGCATAACGGGCGCGTGCGGCCATTGGTGGCGAGCGCGATATCCGTCGCGATCAGGGTCTCCGGGGAGACGCCACGCGTCGCCCAATTGTCGAGCGCGCTCAGCAGGTCGACCGAAGGAATGAACACACCATTGCCGTGCTGATAGCCCGGCACCATGTAGAGTCGCATGAACGCATCGACCTTGTCGTTGCCGTAACGGGCGATCAAGGCGTCGTGGTAGGCAATGGTCTGATTCGGGCTGATGACCTCGTCCGCGAGTCCCTGCAGCGTGATCAGCTTGCTGCCGTGCGCGAGGTAGCGGGACAGGTCGGTGTCCATGGCGCCGATCGTCACGGATAGCGCAAAGAGCTGCCGCAGGTAGCGGCCTGGATGCAACAGATCGAAGTTGGTGGAATTGAAGCTTCCGTCCTGCGTCACGAAATAGCGGAGATAGCTGTCGCCCTGGGTGAACAGGTAGCCGTTCGCCACGAAAGTGGGCGCGGGCTGCCGCACCGGATCGTGTGCAAGGCCGAGCATCCCCGTCAGGCGCGTGCCCTCGAAGACGTTGTAGCCGACGTAGCGGTTCGCGTTCCACGCGAGCGGGTAGGGCAGCGAGAGACCGTCGCGCAGGACGAGCAGTGTTGCAATCTGCGGCTCCGTCAGGCACGCGTCGTTGCTGGCGGGCGGTGGGCTTGCCGCGCTTGTCGTGCTTGTTGCGCTTGCTCCGCTCGCCGGGCAGCGCAGCGAGTCGATCAGCTCCTGTTCGTGCTGGCGGCATCCCTCCACGTCGCTCACGATGCCGTCGGCCACGCCATCCAGTTTGTCGCAGACTTCCTCGGTGCGTTGATAGACGCGCTCGAGCAGTGCGGGCGGCACATAGCCGCCCGGCACGCCGTACTCGGCATGGCCCACGGCAACGCCGAGCAAACGCACGCCCGAGAAGTTGAGCGCGGGCGAATTCGCGATCACGCCGTCGTAGTCGTCGCCAAAACGTTGCATCACCGTGTAGCCTTCGCGGCCGCCCGTCGAGCCGCCGGCGAAATACATCTTCTCAGGCGGCCTGCCATACACGCGTTCGATCAGCGCGAGCACGGCGTCGTGGGTTTTCTTCAGGTGTGCGTAGCCGAAACTGAGCACCGCTTCGTTGACGAGACCGAACTCGGCGAACGCGGAATTGCCGGTATGGCCGGAGTCGTCGCCGAACGTCGCATAGCCTTCGGCGAGCGGTGCATGGATCGGCGAAAACGGCATCACGCCAAGGCCGCTCACCACCGCGCCGTCATACCCGCCGCCGCCCAGTTGCAACGCCCGGCCGTTCCAGCGCACCGGCAGGTTCAGGTCGAAATGGATGTCTGGCGTGCCAGCCTCGACGGCCTTGATACTGCCGGTGATGCGGCAAAACTCGCCGCTCTGGTTGCCGCTGGCGGTGGCGGGAATCATCGTGGCGCTGTCGATGTGCGCGCCGCGCGTCGGCAACGCGATCAGTTGCGGCACCAACGTGGTGCCGGCGAGCGGTGCGCATTGCGCGGCAAGCGGCGGCGTTTCTTTCGACTGCGACTGCGCCATCGCGCCGAGGGACAAGAGCAGCACGATCGCACCTGGCAGCGTGGAAGTTGCGTATTTCGTGCAGGCCGCACACTTCGCGCAGTTCGCCCGCGCCGCACACGCCGCCCACGTACGCCCTCCTCGTGTTGCGAGGCTCGCGACCCGCGCCGCCTTCGCGCTCATCCGCAGCCTGCGCCGTTGACCGCAGTGCGTGACGCGTCCTGTTTCCAGCCGCTCCAGCCGCGCGCAATCACCAGCATGGCGGTGATCGCAACCAGATCGCCGCTCAGCGCCAAGAGTACGCCGGCCACACCATGAAAGGCGTGCGGCGTGGCCGTGTCGACGATCAGCGACACGAGCGTGCCGGTCACGAAGCAGACCAGCCCGGTGCGCCCGACCCGTACGACCGCCGGCAGATGCTGCGCGAGCCGCGCCACACTGCCCATCCGCACCAGCCTGGCCGTCACGCAAAGAATGGCGAGAAAATTGATCACGCGTTCCACCGAGAGGTTCTGTTTAAGCGTGCCGGGCAACGGTTGCGTGAGCACGAAAAGTTTGGCCACCGCGAAGGCGAGCACGGCCGCCACACCCACGCGTAGCAGCCAGCGTGCCGCGTTCGATGCATGGAAACCATCGCTCACCGGCCGCACCCGTACCACGACACCGAGCACGAACATCAGTTGCCATGCAAACGGATTGAAAGCCCAATCGCCCACATCGTCAATACTGAAAAAAACGGCGAGCGGACGCGCGGCGGCCCAGATCGCGACGCTCAGCAGTAACGCGACACCCGCCGAACGTCGCACGAGCGGCACCACGAGCGGCACGCACAACGCGAAGATCACGTACATCGGCAGCACGCTCGACAAATACGGCTGGCGACGCAGGACGAGAATGTCCAGCGCTTCGTGCAGCGGTCGATTGGCGAAAGGCGGCCAGCCGGTCAGCGCAACCATGGGCGGGTTCAGGTGAAAGAGGGCAAGCAGCGCGCCCGAAACCAGCGTCAGCAGGGCAGTCAGCAGATACGCGCGGTAGATCTCCCCGCAGCGTTTGACGAAGCGCAGTTGCGCCGCGCCGCGCCCGCGTCGTGCGAGCACCGCCGTATAGGCCGCGGCCGATGCGTAACCGCCGAGAAACACGAACACCTCGGCCGAGTCGCAGAACGCATAGGCGTGCAGCATCAGATGCGACAACGCGCTACCGGGGATGTGATCCAGCACGATGACGATCAGCACGATCCCGCGGAAAAAGTCCACTTCGATCGAGCGTCCTCCGCGTGATTCCATGGCGATTCCCGTAAGCGATGTCTTCCTGTAGGAGAAACGCCGCAGCGGAATGTTCCCACTGAAAGGGCGCGCAAAGGGCCACGGATTCGCAAAACTGAATTTGGCTTTTCGAGGGAGCGAGACCGTGGGTCGTCCCGGCCGGCAAGCGAGCAGTTGGCCCGCATTTTGCTCACACAGGGGCGCTAGCCGGATCTGCCAGTGGCATTTTTGACTCGTCGATGGCCGGACCATATCCACTCTTTACGTCAGATCATCACGTCACATCATGATTGAAAATATCGTGAAACAGCGCGCGGAGCGCATCTCTTCGGGCATCGATGGAATCGACGACATTCTGGTCGGCGGCTTGACGCCGCACCGGATGTACCTCGTCGAGGGGGCGCCGGGGACTGGCAAAACGACCCTGGCGTTGCAGTTTTTACTGCAAGGCGCGGCTGAAGGGCAAACCGGCCTGTACATCACGCTCTCCGAGACAAAAAGCGAACTGATTGCGGTTGCGGCCAGTCACGGCTGGGACGTGAGCCGCTTCACGATCGTCGAACTGCTGTCGGACGAGGGCCTCGATCCGCGCTACGAACAGACCGTGCTGCAGCCCGCCGAAGTGGAACTGGGTGAGACGGTGCGCGAGGTCATCCGGAAGGTCGACGAACTGAAGCCGGTGCGGCTCGTTCTCGACAGCCTCTCCGAATTGCGGCTGCTCTCGCAGAATCCGCTGCGTTACCGGCGCCAGATTCTCGCCTTGAAGCGCTACCTGGCAACGCGTGAATGTACCGTGCTGCTGCTTGACGACAACTCGTCGGAACCTGGCGACGTGCAACTGCATAGCATTGCGCACGGAGTCATCAGCCTCGACAACCTGGCCCACGACTACGGCGGTAACCGGCGCCGGTTGCGGATCGCCAAGATGCGCGGCATCAAGTTTCGCGAGGGGTATCACGACTTCACGCTCGATACCGGCGGCATCGCCGTCTATCCACGGCTGGTGGCGGCCGAACATCATGCGCACTTCGATACGCAGGTGTGCAGCACCGGCACCGCGCGTCTCGACACGCTGCTCGGCGGCGGCCTGATTCCCGGAACCAGCGCGTTGATGATCGGGCCTTCGGGCGTCGGCAAGACCACCACGGTGGTGTCGTGCCTGCTGGCGGCACTCAGACGCGGCGAGCGCTGCATCTACTATCTGTTCGACGAAACGCTCAATACGCTATTGTTTCGTTGTGCGAATCTTGGCATGAACCTGACGCCGCATATCGACGCAGGGCTGCTGACCGTGCGCCAGATCGATCCCGCGGAAATGTCGCCCGGCGAGTTTGCGAGCGACGTACGCGACGCCGTCGAGAATCGGCAGATCCGATATGTCGCGATCGACAGCCTCAATGCGTATCTGCAAGCGATGCCCGGCGAGCGCTATCTGCTGCTGCAAATGCACGAATTGCTGGGCTATCTGAACCAGCAAGGGGCGATCACGATGCTGGTGCTCGGCCAGCACGGCATCATCGGCGAAGTGCAGAACGACATCGACATCAGTTACCTCAGCGATGTGGTAGTGGTGTTCCGCTACTTCGAACATGCCGGCGAAGTACTGACCGCGATTGCGACCGTCAAGAGCCGTGCGAATGCGCATGAACGCTCGATCCGTCAATTCCGCCTCGGCGGCGACGGCGTGGAAGTGGGCGAGGCCTTGCGCGACTTCGAGGGCGTATTGACCGGTTTGCCGTCTTACAAGGGTAAGACCGCGATGCTCTCTACTGCGGAGGGTGTGATCGCTCGTGCAGGCTAATCGATCCATGGAGCGCCGCATTCTGATTCTGGCGCCGTTCGGCCGCGATGCCGACGTGATTGCCGAGGTACTCAACAAGGACGGCCGCGACTGCGAACGCTGCGCCGATCCGCACGCGCTGAGCGTGGAGTTGAGCCACGGCGCGGGCGCCGCGCTGGTGACGGAAGAGGCGCTCGCGGATGACCGGGCCGCGGCGCTGTTCGCCTGGCTGGAAGGTCAGCCCGCGTGGTCCGATTTCCCGATTGTCCTGCTGGCCGGCGAGCGCGTCGAGCGGCGTTCCGCGCACAGTCTGCAGGTGCTCGAACGGCTGGGCAATGTCGTCGTGCTCGAGCGGCCGCTCAGTTCCGAAACGCTGCGCCGCGCGGTCACGTCGTCGCTGCGGGCACGCATCAGGCAGTACGATTCGCGGCAGCATCTGGACGTCTCGCGCCAGCATCTTGCGCAGCGCATCGAGACCCAGGCGGCGCTCGTGCAGCTCAACGATTCGCTCGAAAGCCGGATTGCCGCGCGCACCCATGAACTCGCGTCCGCCAACGACCGCCTGATGAAGGAGATTCACGAGCGCGCCAAGGTGCAGGCCGTGCTGGTGCAGTCGCAGAAGATGGAAGCGCTCGGCCAGTTGACTGGCGGAATCGCGCACGACTTCAATAATCTGCTCAACGTCATCATGGTCAACGCGGAACTGATTGCGCGCGTCAGTGACGAC
Organism: Paraburkholderia sp. GAS41; assembly: GCF_050436545.1. Lineage (NCBI taxonomy): Bacteria > Pseudomonadati > Pseudomonadota > Betaproteobacteria > Burkholderiales > Burkholderiaceae > Paraburkholderia > Paraburkholderia sp. GAS41. The sequence continues at coordinate 103,190 of NZ_JBNDMK010000010.1, read as the reverse complement.
GAGCGCGTGCGTAACATGGCCGCCACCGCGAAGCGCGCCACGGAACGCGGGGCGAAACTCACCGGCCAGTTGCTGACGTTCTCGCGCACCAGCAATTTCGATCTGAAAGCGGTGGACGTGGTGGCGTTGCTGCAGGGCATGCGCGACATCATCACCCTGTCGCTCGGCTCGACCATCCAGTTCATCACGCGATTCGACGCCGAGGAATTGTGGACCGAAGCGGACGCGAACCAGCTCGAACTGGCGATTCTGAATCTCGCGATCAATGCGCGCGACGCCATGCCCGGCGGCGGTACGTTCACGGTGCGCGTGGGCCGGCACCTGGCGCCGGATCCTACGCTCGCCGATGGCCAATACGTCGTGGCCGAGTTCATCGATACCGGTTCCGGTATTCCCGCCGACGTGATGTCCCGCGTGTTCGATCCGTTTTTCACCACCAAGCCGATCGGCAAAGGCACGGGGCTCGGGTTGAGCCAGGTGTACGGGATTGCCCGCCAGACCGGCGGCACTGCGCGGATCGAGAGCGAGGAGGGGCGCGGCACCACGGTGCGCCTGTGGTTGCCGATGCGCGAACCGGTCGTATCGGCGTCCGAATCGGTGTCGACGGTCGAGCAGAAAGTCGAGGGCGTCAAACGGATTCTGGTGGTGGAAGACGATAACGAAGTGCGCAGCATGCTGGTCGACTCGTTGAAGCTGCTCGGCTACGTGGTGACGGCCGCGCACGATGGAAAAACCGGCTTGGGGCGGCTTTCGGATGACCGGCCCGATCTGCTGATGGTCGACTTCGCGATGCCCGGCATGAACGGCATCGATGTGATTGCCGCGGCGCGCAAGCTGCGCGATGACCTGCCGGTCATTCTCGCGACCGGTTACGCCGATGTCGATATTTCGCGTCTGGCGGTGCGGCGTTGCAGCATTCTGCGCAAGCCGTTCCAGCTCGACGAACTGGCGCGCACGGTGCGATTGAGTCTGAGCGGGTAGCAAGGGCAGGCAGCGGCACGCTCGCGCGCATGCGTTCTCACACTCTGCCGGCGACACACAGGAGCCATGGCGATGAGCAACGGTAGCGAAGATAGACCTCGGGGCGGCGGCTTCGACCGGCGCAGTTTTCTGGCCGGCGTGGCGGCCGCTGCGGGCAGCCTCGCGCTGCCCGGTTGCGGCGGCATCGGTCCGAATGTGCCGGACGGCAGTGCCGCGGCGCCCTCGATTGTCGACGTGCCGTCTCCCGATGGCGGCAACCGCTATAGCCTGGCGCGACCGGCGTTGCCCGATCCGGCCAGCTCCGGGATTGATTTCATCGTGCTGGTGACGATGGAGAACCGCTCGTTCGACCACTTCCTGAGCTGGGTGCCCGGCGCCGAGGGGCGGCCTGCCAACCAGCAGTTCACCGATGCGTTCGGTACGGTGCAAACGCCGTTTCTGCTGTCGGCCAATCCGTCGTACGGCTATCAGGCTTGCGCGTATCAGGACCCCAATCATAGCTATCAGGGTGCGCGTACCCAGCTCGCCTCCGGCGCCATGAACGGCTGGCTGCAAACACCCGGTACCAGTACGGTGCGCGGCGATCTGCTGCCGATCGGCTACTACGCACAAGCCGACCTCGATTTCTTTAGCGGCGTCGCCAGCCAGTACACGATCGGCGATTTCTATTTCAGCGGCGTGCTGACCAGTACGTACCCGAACCGGATCTATCTGCACAGCGGCGCGACAGACCGTCTCGACGACAGTCTCGGTACGTCGACGCTGCCCACGATCTGGGACAGACTGAGCGCAGCGAATGTGGGCTGCAACTACTACTATCACGACGTGCCTTTCACGGCGCTCTATGGCACGCGCTATCTCGGCATCTCCCATCTGTTCTCGGATTTTCTCTCCAACGCGGCGGCCGGCACGTTGCCGCCGTTCTGCATGGTCGATCCGAGTTTTACCGGCGAATCGCAAGGCATCTCCAGCGACGATCATCCGCACGCCGATATCCGCAACGGTGAAGTGCTGCTCGGGCAGATCTATAACGCGCTCTCCAGCGGACCGAACTGGAGTCGCACCTTGATGATCGTCGTATATGACGAGTGGGGCGGCTTTCTCGAACATGCGGTCCCTCCGATCCGGCCGATCAGCAACGACGAACTCGCGCTCGGCAACGACGGACGACTGGGTTTCCGCGTGCCGTGTGCGCTGCTCGGCCCGCGTGCGGCCGCGGGCAACGTGACGCGCTATCCATTCGATCCGAGTTCGATTCATCAGCTGTTGCAATGGCGTTTCGGCCTCGCACCGCTCGGCGTGCGCGGCAGCGATCCCGCCAGCGTCAACCTGGCCTATGCGCTCGATTTCAGTGGCGCGGCGCGCACCGACGTGCCGGCGATCACAGTGGCACAAGGACCGTTCGGTGGTGAGTGTGCGGGGACCACGGCACCCGCGCCATCCAGCTCCGTGTCGGGCGTGGACAACTCGCAGGTCGCGCCGGTGCCGTCCGATCGCTTTGCGGATTTGCGGGCAAAAGCCGATGTATTGGGGTTTCCACGGCCTGCCGGCTAAGCGCGTTGCGCGGCGCGCATCGCGACGAAACCACCGTAAATAGAAATACAGAAATCGCTTTGCCGCCAGCGTCCAGACGACTACTCTGTGGCTACCTGAGCGAATTGCCGCTCAAGCGTCGATGATCCGCATTGACCCGTATAGGGTTTCTCGTTAAGGGGAGCGTTCATGGAGATTGAGACTCGTACTCTGGCGCGTGTGACAGCAAGACTCGTCCCGTTCCTGGTGGTCTGTTATTTCGTGGCTTATCTGGATCGCGTCAACGTGGGCTTTGCCGCGTTGCAAATGAACAAGGATCTCGGCTTGTCATCGAGCGCATTCGGTTTCGGCGCCGGGATATTTTTCATTGCTTACTTTTTCTTCGAAGTGCCATCCAACCTGCTGCTGGAAAAATTCGGCGCGCGTCGCTGGATTGCCCGGATCATGTTTACGTGGGGCATTCTGGCCGGCGCGATGGCGTTCATTCCCGACCTCGCGAGATACACGGGCATGTCGCCCGCGCATGTGTTCTATACGTTGCGGGTGCTGCTGGGTATCGCCGAAGCAGGCTTTTTCCCGGGCATCATCTTCCTGCTGACGCTGTGGTTTCCAGCCATGTATCGCGCGCGCGTGGTCGGCTATTTCATGGCGGCCATTCCGCTTTCCACCGTGATCGGCGCGCCGGTGTCCGGCGCCTTGCTCGGCCTGAACGGCATGGGCGGCATGGCGGGATGGCAATGGGTCTATCTGCTCGAGGCGGCGCCGGCGCTGCTGTTGTCGATCGTGGTGCTCTACTATCTGACCGACCAGCCTGCCCATGCCACCTGGCTGAAAACCGACGAGCGCGAGTGGCTCGTGGGACGGCTCGCCCAGGAGCGCGCCAAGCGCGAGGCCGTGCGTAAATTCAGTGTGCGCGAGGCGTTGTTCAATCCGCGCGTGCTGGCCATCGCCCTGATCTATTTCGGTGCAAACGCAACCAATTACGGTTTGAGCTTTTTCTTGCCGCAGATCGTCAAGGCGTTTGGCCTCACCAACCTGCAGACCGGTTTCGTGACCTCGTTGCCGTATGTCGTCGGCGTGATCAGCATGGTCGTATGGGGACGGCACTCGGATCGCAAGCTCGAACGCAAGTGGCATGTGGCGATTGCGCTGCTGGTCGCCGCGGGCGGGATCGGCGCGGCGGCAGGCCTGGATAATCCCGTGTTGAAGATGGCGGCGCTGTCGATTGCGGGCTTCGGCATCTTCGGTTGTCTGCCGATTATCTGGACCTTGCCGGCGGCGTTTCTTTCAGGCGCCGCGGCCGCGTGCGGGATTGCCGCGGTGAATTCGCTCGGCAATCTGGCGGGGTTCTTCGGTCCGTACGCAATGGGCTGGATCAAGGACAGCACCGGTGGCTTCGGAGCCGGGTTGTTGTGCCTGGCCGGAGCGGGACTGGTCGGTGTCGCCGCGGTGCTGTTGCTGCATCACGACACGACGCTGGAACACGCGCCCGATGCGCGGATGGATCCCATCGGAACGAGTGGCGAGGTAGGGCACCACGTTTGAGCGATGGGCTCGTTGCCAGGCAGTTTTCTTCTCGCGCTCCGAGCCGGGCTTTATTCTGGCTGGCGACCGATCCAACCGGGGAGACACCCAATATGGCCATTCGCATCGTACGGCTTGGCACGCCGCGCGCGGAAGGAGAAGGCCTGCGCATCGGCACGGTGCGGCGCCCTCCGCGCGGCGTGCCGAAGGCGGAGTTCGCCACGCGGGATTACTACGACGTGTGGTTGCCCAACCTCTCACCGAGCGCGGAGTTGGTCGCGCAAGCCAAACACGCTGTTAGCCCGGCAGACTGGAACGCATTCGCGCGCAGTTTCCGCGCGCAGATGCACGAACACGACGCGAGCAAGGTGCTGGATCTGCTCGCGGCCCTGTCACACACGACGAATTTTTCGGTCGGCTGCTATTGCGAGGACGAAAACCGCTGCCATCGCGGCATTCTTCGTCAGCTGCTTGGCGAGCGCGGCGCGGCGATCACCTGATTTTGCAAACCGAGCGCGTGTTATGCTTGAACGAGCCCCCAATCGCTACAACGAGCCTTGCAGGATACGTCGCGGCACTGGGGCAGGTGTAGTTCTCAAGCGCTGAATCGGTCGCGTCACGACTGAAGCGTGCACAGTCCGCGATCTCTTCATATGGATTATCGTCATCTGCAACAACGTAAGAGCCTGCACGGGCGCATCGTGCAGGAACTCGGCATGGATATCGTCAGCGGCAAGGTTCAGCCGGGCCAGCGCCTGCCTGCCGAAACCGACCTGTGCGAGCGCTATGGCGTGAGCCGCCCGGTGCTGCGCGAGGCGACGCGCGTACTGGTCGCCAAGGGGCTCGTGGTGTCGAAGCCACGCGTGGGCAGCGTCGTGAAGCCGCGCGAAGACTGGCACATGCTCGACCCCGACGTGCTGTACTGGACGCTGAGCAGCGTCCCGGAAGGCGAGTTTTTCCGCTCGCTGCTCACGGTACGCCGCGTGATCGAGCCGGCCGCGGCCGCACTCGCCGCAACCGCCGCAACCAGCGAAGACATGGCCCGCATCGCCTCCGCTTACGAGCGCATGGCGCACGCGCCCACCGCCAGCGCGCTGCTCGAACCGGACCTCGAGTTTCACCGCGCCATCATGGCCGCGACGCATAACGATCTGCTCGCGCATATCGGCAATATGCTGTCCCTCGCGCTCTCGGAATCGATCAAGCTGACGAGCCGCCATCCGGACACGCATGCCTTGTCGTTGCCGCGTCACAAGGCGATTCTCACCGCAATCCAGAGCCGCGATGCGCTCGGCGCACGCCAGGCGAGCCTCGTTCAGCTCGAAAACGCCAGCGCCGACGCCGAGAGCATTCTGGAAGTCGTGCGCAGCCATCCGGCCTGAGCCTGCACCTGGGCTCTCAACCGGGCGGCGGCGCTGCTTCCGCCGCCGCCGCTTTGGCATAGACGCCCGGTCAGTGTGAATGGCGGGGCACGTCCGCGCCCCGGCAGCCCACGAGAAAATCGAAGTCGCATCCCTGGTCTGCCTGCAGCACGTGTTCGACGTACAGGTTCCGGTAGCCGCTTGCATCGGCGGGCACCGGTTGCTTTGCCTGTTGCCATTCGGCGAGCCGGGCCGCCAGTTCGGCTTCGCTGATCTCCAGATGCAGCCGGCCGGCGTGACAATCCATTTCGATCCAGTCGCCGTCGCGCACCACCGCGAGCGGGCCGCCGGCGCGTGCCTCGGGCGCGATGTGCAAGACCACGGTGCCGTAGGCCGTACCGCTCATGCGGGCATCGGACAGGCGCACCATGTCGGTCACGCCTTGCGCCAGCAGCTTCGGCGGCAAGCCCATGTTGCCGACCTCCGCCATACCCGGATAGCCCTTCGGACCGCAATTCTTCATCACCAGGACGGAGTCGGCCGTGACGTCGAGATCGGGGTCGCCGATGCGCGCCTTGTAGTCGTCGAAGTTCTCGAACACCACGGCGCGGCCACGATGCTTGAGCAGGGCGGCGGTCGCGGCGGACGGCTTGAGGACCGCGCCGTTCGGCGCGAGGTTGCCGCGCACGATGCACAGGCCGCCGTCGGCGACGAGCGGTTTGTCGAGCGGACGGATGACCTCCTCGTTATAGAGCGGCGCTTCTTTGCAGTTGTCCCACAGCGCCTCACCGTTGGCGGTCAGCGCCGCAGGGTGCGGCAGCAGGGCGGCCTCGCCGAGGCGCCGGATGACGGCCGGCAGGCCGCCTGCGTAATAGAACTCTTCCATCAGGAAACGGCCTGACGGTTGCAGATCGACCAGCGTAGGTGTGCCGCGTCCGACGCGGGTCCAGTCGTCCAGTTCCAGATCCACGCCAATGCGCCCGGCAATGGCCTTCAGATGGATTGCCGCATTGGTCGAGCCGCCGATCGCCGCGTTCACACGGATGGCGTTCTCGAACGCCTCACGCGTGAGCAGTTTCGACAGGCGCAGATCATCGAGTGCCATTTCGACAATGCGCATGCCCGACATATGCGCGAGCACGTAGCGGCGCGAATCGACGGCGGGAATGGCGGCGTTGTGCGGCAGCGTGACGCCGAGCGCTTCGGCCATGCAGGCCATCGTCGAAGCGGTGCCCATCGTATTGCAGGTGCCCGCTGAGCGTGACATGCCGGCTTCAGCGGACATGAATTCATGCAGCGAAATCTTGCCGGCCTTGACCTGCTCGCTCAATTGCCAGACCACGGTGCCCGAACCGATGTCGCGACCATGATGCTTGCCGTTGAGCATCGGACCGCCGCTCACCATGATGGCGGGCACGTCGCAACTTGCTGCACCCATCAGCAGCGCTGGTGTGGTTTTATCGCAGCCTGCAAGCAGGACGACCGCGTCGATCGGATTGCCGCGAATCGACTCCTCGACGTCCATGCTGGCGAGATTGCGTGTGAACATGGCGGTGGGGCGCAGGTTCGACTCGCCGTTCGAGAAGACCGGGAACTCCACCGGAAAACCACCCGCTTCGAACACACCACGTTTGACGTGCTCCGCGATCTTGCGGAAATGCGCGTTACACGGTGTCAACTCCGACCACGTGTTGCAGATCCCGATGATCGGTTTGCCCTGAAATTCGTGATCCGGAATACCTTGATTCTTCATCCAGCTTCGATACATGAAGCCATTCTTGTCGGCCGTGCCGAACCATTGAGTAGAACGTAATGGGCGTTTAGCGTCCTTCATGGGCTGTCTCCTTAGATTTTGACGATAGTAATACTATTCGTGCAGTGTGGAGTGCCGATGTGCGCGCGGAATGTGAATCATGCCGCACGTCGATTCCGCTGGTCCGCGCCGTGCGATGTTTTGCTGCATTGCAAGACAGGGAATAACCCGCGCGAAATGCCACGATATGTCACAGGATCGCAATCCGGCGCGTTCAATCTGAAAGGTGAACTGAGCAATGTTGTCGGCTTGGTTTCCGCTTTGCAATAATTAGTCCGACTAGTTAAGGGTATACAGCGATTATTCGGCGTAGGTGCCTGATATAGCATTTTCGATGGATTGTCAGGTGGATGCGCGCACGTTTAAAGAAATGCTTCCGGCTGACTCGGTAACGCCCGGCAACGGCGCTTTCCCGGCCTATGCCGGCATGAGCAGTGAGTTCGAACAACTGAACATACGGGAGCATGAGACATGGCCGAGGATCGGGAAGACAGGCAGGACGAAGGACGCGGCGAAGTACAGAACATGCGGCGCGGTTTGCTGCAAGGTGCAGGTCTCGCGGCAGCGATGGCCATGCTGGGCGGTGTGTCCACGCCGGCATTCGCAGCCGATGCAGCGCCGTTCCCTTCGCACAAGAAGTGGAAGATTGTTTTCGTCAATCACGTGACCACCAATCCGTTCTTCGTACCGACACAGTACGGTATTGAGGATGCCTGTGGATTGCTGGGCATGGACTACCAGTGGACAGGTTCCGCGAACGCCGACGTCGGCGAGATGGTCAATGCGCTGAATGCGGCGATTGCCGCCAAGGCCGATGCGATCGCCGTGCCGATCGTCGATCCCAAGGCATTTGACGGCCCGATCCAGAAAGCGCTGGACGCAGGCATTCCGGTGTTCGCGTACAACGCGGATGCACCGCGCGGCAGCAGCAACCCGCGGCTCGCGTACATCGGCCAGGACCTGTACCTGTCGGGCTATCAGATGGGCGAGCGCATCGCCAGTCTGGTCGACGGCGGGATGGTGGCACTCTTCATCGCCACGCCTGGTCAGCTCAACATCCAGCCGCGGCTCGACGGCGCGGTCGACGCGATCAAGAAGTCCGGCAAGAAGATCGATGTGCAGACGATCGCAACCGGCGCCACTGTCAACGAAGAACTCTCGAAGATCAAGTCGTTCTATCTTGGACACCAGGATGTGAAGGGCATGTTCGCGGTCGACGCGGGCAGCACGCAAGGCGTGGCCGAGGTGATGAAGGAATCGAACCTGCCGGCCAAGGGTGTGCATGGCGGCGGCTTCGACTTGCTGCCGCGCACGGTGCAACTGATTCATGACGGCTTCCTCGACTTTACGATTGATCAGCAGCCCTACGTGCAAGGCTTTTATACCGTGGTGGAAGCGTTCACGTTCCTCGCTTCGGGTGGGCTGGTGGGACCGGCCAACGTCAACTCCGGTTTGAAGTTCGTTACCAAGGGCACGGTCGAACCGTACCTGAACACCGAAACGCGCTACGAAGGCAAGAGCACCAAGCCGCAAATCGTGCCGCGGAATGGTGGAATCAAGTCGTAATGTCATCGGTGACAGACGCGACGAAATCCAGTGGTCGCGCGAGGCGCTGGCCTGGTGCGGTCGGACGCTCCAGCGAGATCCGTATTCTGGCGGTCGCGCTGATTCTGGCCGCCTACTTCGAAATCGCCAACCACGACTTTCTCCTCACCAGCGCGAGTCTGGAAAATCTGTCGCAGTTCATCGCGCCGGTGGCGATCATCGCGTGCGGCGAAATCATGCTGATGATCGGCGGCGAGATCGATCTGTCCGCCGGTATGGTGTTCGCGTTTGCGCCGTTCATCATGCATTTTGCGCACGAGGCGGGCGCGCCAACCTGGATTGCGCTGATCGTGGGTGTGGCGGCGGCGGGCGTAGTGGGGCTGATCAATGGCGCGGTGACGGTCTATCTGCGGATTCCGTCGTTCGTGACCACGCTCGGCACGCTGTTCTTCATCAACGGTCTCACCTTGACCATCTCGCGCGGCACGCCGGTGTCCACGCCGGAAGGCAATGATTTCGCCGCATTCATGGGTGCGTGGGGATATAGCGAGATCATCTGGACCATCGGGATCGCGCTGGTCATGCACGTGCTCTTGCGCAACACGCGCTGGGGGTTGCACACGATCGCGTCCGGGGCGAATCCGTTAGGTTCGAGCGAAGCCGGTATCAACGTGAAGCGGCTGAAACTCGGCAACTTCATTATCGCGGCGGTGCTCGCGGGTTTCACCGGGATTCTCGAAGGTTTTCGCATTACGTCGATCGATCCGCAAGCCGGTGGCAATCAGATCATGTTCCTCGCCGTGGCGGCAGCGGTGATCGGCGGGACGCCTCTCGCGGGCGGGTCGGGCACGATCATCGGCGGCCTGATCGGCGCCGCGGTGCTGGGCATTTTGAACGACGGCTTCACGCTGATCGGTATCAACGCGTTCACCTTCAACATGATTCTGGGCGCGGCGATTCTCGGCGCGATGATCTTCAATATCCACGTCGTGCGTCTCGCGCGTAAGTAAGGGAGTGTCGTGATGTCCGAAGTGGCGTATGCGCTGCGCGGCGAAGAGATCGTCAAGCGCTTCGGCGCGGTCACCGCGCTCGACGGCGTGTCGTTGACGCTCAAGCGGGGCGAAATTCTCGGCGTGCTGGGCGATAACGGCGCGGGCAAATCGACGCTGATCAAGATACTCACCGGCTTTCATCAGCAGACCAGCGGCAAGCTGTTCATCGACGGCGAGGAAACGCTGTTGCGCTCGGTCGACCACGCGCGCGCCTTGGGTATCGAATGCGTCTATCAGGATCTGGCGCTGGCGAATTCGCTGAGCATCTATCACAACATGTTCCTGAATCGCGAGATCATCCACCCGGGTCCGTTCCGCCTGTTGAATAACCGGGCAATGCGCACGCGGGCGGCGGAGTGTCTCGAAGAGATCGGCGTGCGGGTACCTTCGGTCGATCTGCCGGTCGAACAGCTTTCGGGCGGGCAGCGTCAGGCCATCGCGGTGGCGCGCGCGGTCAACTCGGACGCGAAGATCCTGCTGCTGGATGAACCACTCGCTGCCATGGGCGCACGCGAAGCAGGCCTGATTATCGACCTCGTGCTGCGTCTGAAGGAGAAGGGCGGTTTGTCGATCGTCATGATCATGCACAACTACGCGCAGACGCTCGACATAGCGGATCGCGTCATGCTGATGCAGCGTGGCCGCGTCACCTACGAGAAGGAAGCCGCCAGCACGTCGGTCGCGGAGTTGATGGATATCGTGCGGCGTGAATACCGGGCCATGCGTACGGCGGCTGAATGATCTAGGCCGCTGCAGGCCGATCATTCGGTATGCGAAGAATCGGCGTACGGTCTTCCCCTGGAAAACATCCGGACTACGGCGTTTGCGCCGGCAACGTGTTTCCAAAGAAGGCGAGCGCCTGTGCCACCGTCTGCGCATGAACGGCGTCGCGGTCGACGCCGGGACCGTCGTTGCACCTGAGCGTCATGCGATCCGCCATGCCGGGCAAGCAGGTGTCGAGGAAAGTGTAATGTCCTGCACCCGGCACCATCTTGACCGTTGCGTTGGGCAGCAAACCGGCGATGCGGTGGATGTTGGTTTGCACCGGCGCGACCTCATCTTCCGTGCCGGCCATGAGCGACACGAGAACGTGCACATCGGCGAACGAGGCTTGATTGAACGCCTCACCTAGTGCGGGCGCGATGGCGAACACCGCTTTGATGCGCGGGTCGCGATAGGAGTCGCCTGAGCGCGCCATCGACGCCAATGCCTCGGGTGACAACGGATCCGACATCTGTACGCCGCCTGGAACGCGCTTCATTTCCGGCGGATTGCAGATCGCGTCGGCGGCGGGCGAGGCGCAGAAGTCGAGGAACTGCTTCTGGTCGGTGCGCGCCCCCGCCAGTTCGAGCACCGTGTAGCCACCGAGCGAGAACCCCACCGCGCCGATTCGGCTCGCGTCGATATGGGAGCCAAGCGTCGGATCGGCCAGCAGGCTGTCGAGCACTTCACTGACGTCTGTCGCACGTTCCCACCAGAGGATGAAACCGTCGCGCGTCACCGGTTCCAGTGCGTTATTGCCGGGATGATTCACGCCCGCCACGATATAGCCATGCGCGGAGAGCGCGGCCGCCAGCCAGTCGAGGCTTGCGGCGCTGCCGCCGGTCCCGTGCGACAACAGCAGCAACGGATACCTTGCGTGAGCCGTGGATAAGGGCGCGTCGGTTGCGCGCGGATGCCCCACAAAGTACGGGTGACCCGGCTCGCCGATGTCATGCGGCGCTTCCGGAACCGTGCCGTCGACCGGATACCAGAGGCTCGTCACGAGGGCTTCCGTTCGCGCGCCGCGCCAGTTGCGCGCGACCGGCGGATGAATGACGCGCATCGCGGCGCCGACGTGATAGGGCGCCACGCTGTCGCTGTCCGCGGCAAGGGTGGCACCGGCGCAGCACGTCGCAAGGATCGCAACGACGGCGAAGCAATGACGCAGCATATTCATTCCTTGCGGATGGGGATCATGAGGTCGATGACGCATTCGTGTTGCCGGTCGTCGGCGGCCCGGTTCCGATAGAACTCCAGCGCGGGCCGGTCGTCGGGTTCGTAGCCGCTTTGCGGCAACCAGCCGCCGAATAGCGCGGCAAACGTGGGTCCAATCAACGCGAAAGGACCGGCGAGGCGGTGCGTCGCGTACAGACCGCCCGCGATCCGCACTGCTTCGAGCGAGCCGGTCGCTTCGATCGGCGCGGCTGGAATGATGCCGGCGAGGTAACGGAAGTCGCCCCGCTCATCTTCAGGGTCGCCTGAAATGATGCCGATCGTGCCATGGCTCTGCGCGGACGTCGCGCTGCTTTCGAACCTGCGCGATAGCGTCCGGAAGGTGTGGCGGATGGTGGCGGTGGGTCCTTCGTGGCGAAGGCACAAGACGTCGAGCGGCGCGAGTTCGATCAGTTCTACGAACGGCACCTCGGCGCTGGCAGGGTTGGCTTTTACGTTGGCTGTTGCGTGGCCGTGTACGGCGTGCCGCGCTTCGGTTCCCGGTGTGACGAGGCGCTTTTGCCGCGACTGGAATGCACTCGGAGTGACACCCGTCAAGCCGCGAAACGCTCGTGAGAAGGCTTGCGGACTGTCGTAGCCCACCTTGCCTGCGACGGTGGTGACCGAATCGCTGGCAACCGTCAGCCGGTAGGCGGCCTGGGCGAGCCGCACACGCTGCACGGTTTCGAAAATGCTTTCGCCCGTCATGGCGCGGTAGATGCGGTGGAAGTGATAGGGCGAGAGATGCGCAACCGAAGCGAGGCTATCCACCGTGTGAGGCGCGCCTGGATCGACGAGGATCGCCTCGATGACGCTGGCGATCCGCCGGTGATAATCGCGTTCGGTATTGGGCTTCATGATGGCCGTAGCATAGTCCGTTCGTCGCCGTTGGGCAGTGCAGAGCTTGCTGAATTGCGGCCATCCTGGCGGATTCGGACTGGCGGAGACGGGATGCCTGAGCTACTGCATCAGCAGTGCCATCCACGAATTCCGGCTGCTGAGTTGTCCACATAATCTGTTTGTAAGGCTGTGGACAATTCCCGGGCAAACTCCGCAAGTGGCTGAAACGATTGCATTTGTGCAGCGCGCGCCAGGAGTGTGCATTTGACCCGCCGGCGGCGCCGCACTCGGGGCCACGGAGTAAGTAACCACTGGATCAGCCTCCGCATGTCGCGAAGATCTGGCGGCGCGGCGGCTGCGGATACGAGCGTGACCGAGCTGAGCGGACGGTCAGCCTGGACAGACGATATCGCGCTCGTGTGCAACCGGTTCGGAGTGGGTGACAGCCGGCACCACGGGCAGCGTGTAGCGAGGCAATTCCATGAACAGCGTGACCCGTCGCACGATCTGCCAGAAGACCTTTTCGAACGAGCGCGCGCGCTCGTCCGGTGTCATGCCGTCCGCGAGCGGATCAGCGAAATCCCACTGGACGAACAGGGGTTTGCCCGGGAAATCCGGCGCATGGTACTCGCCCACGCGCTCATCCAGCGCGACGATCAGGTCCATGCGCGGTGCCCATTCACCCGTAAATTCCAGCCAGCTTTTGGGCGCCAGCAGTCCGAGGTCGGAGATGCCGGGCCGCAGTTGCGCGATGGCAAGCGCATGAACCCTTGCGGCCGGTTCAGAGCCGGCACTGAAGACTTCGAAGCGCTGGTCTGCCAGCTCGCGCAGCAGCGCCTCCGCAATGATGCTGCGTGCTGAGTTCTCACGACAGAGAAACAGCACCTTATATTTACTGGTCACGCTCTTGCCCCGTTGCTTATATTTTCATTGTGATCGGGATTCTGACGATCCAGTCTTGCACTAACGTGACAGTACAATGTCTGGGAGCTCAGATGCGCTTCGGCTGTCGTTCAATCGAAGCGCTTTCCCGCCCTTCCGATCTTGTTGCAAGTTCGAACGTTTCCTGCGCGTGCGGTGGTTCGGCGGCAGTCGGAGACATCCAGAAACGTGTTCGGGGATCCCAACATGTCAGATACCACGGCAAAACCGGCGCGTACGCCGGAGGCAATCGACAAGGACTTCACTGACCTGATGGCCTCGCGGTTACCCGTTACAGTAGCACGCGAAAAATTCGAGCGGCTATGGGATGAGGCCAATTCCGTGGCCGCGCGACTTGTCGGCACGGAACCAGGCAGATCTTATCTTGCGCTGCTCAAGCGCATGCACGAAACCTTCGAGAACCATTACCGCGGCGTGCCGCAGCGCAATGCGGCGGACCACCGGCTTCACTGACGTGCGGGCGATGCGCGGTGGTGTCTCCCAGCAAGCGGCGACCGCGCGTGGTGCCTTTGCCTGCAGGCAATCGTAAGCTTGGCTAACGTCCTCTAGTTGGGCTATCGGCAAACTTTGCGATACCTTTAGCGGTGAAACCAGGCAGACACCTCTACGGTATCGTTCTTATTTTCAGCCTGGATATACGGACTCCGAACCGTCCTTTGCCAGAATGAAGTCCACGAACGCGCGCAGCGGGCCGGGCATATGCGTCCGGCTGGGATAGTACAGGAACGGACCACTAAACGATTGCCACCACGGTTCCAGCACCGGCACGAGTTGGCCGCTTTCGATTGCGGGCCGCAGAAATTCGTCGAACGTATAGATGATGCCGAGTCCGGCCATGGCCGCGCCGCGTTCCAGTTCGATCACCGAGGCGATCAACGGCCCGTTCGCTTCGATCCGCACGACTTCGTCATCTCGTTTGAATTCCCATGTCGCCAGCACGCCGCTGTCGAAGCGGTGTCCGATGCAGGCATGATTCACCAGCTCGCGCGGATGCTGCGGCGTGCCGCGCGTCGCAAGATAGGCGGGCGCGGCCGCGGCGACGAAGCGTTGCACGCGCGGACCGATCGGCACGGCGATCATGTCCCGTTCGAGGCGCTCGTCGTAGCGGATGCCGGCGTCGAAACCTGCTGCAAGAATATCGATGAACGTATCGTTGCTGCCGACATCCACCGTGATGCCCGGATGAGCGGCGAGAAAGCGCGAGAGCAGGGTGGGCAGGATCTCACGGGCGGCAATCGACGGTACGTTCAGCCGCAGCGTGCCAGTGGGACTTTCGCGGAACAGGTTGATGGCGTCGAGTGCGGTGGCGATTTCGCCGAAGGCGGGCGCGAGGCGCTCGTAAAGCCGCTGCCCGGCCTCGGTGGGAGTGACGCTGCGCGTCGTACGGTTGAGCAGGCGGACGCCCAGTTGCGCCTCCAGCCGACGGACCGCTTCGCTGAGCGACGAGGCTGAGACGCCGCGTGTCGACGCGGCATGCCGGAACCCGCGTGCCTGGGTGACGGCGACAAACGCTTTCAGGTCGGAGAGATCGGGTTCCTGCATTGTTCGCGCTTCCGCACAGGCCATTCGGATTGACGGGGATTATCGTACGCCAAAATTCGGCCGATACTTCCTGTCAGGCGCCTCCTGGATGGCGCATCTACTGAGGACAACGATGAAGCAGCTGCAACTGGGTAAGACCGGTCCGCAAAGTTCGGTGCTGGGTTTGGGCTGCATGGGCATGTCGGGCATGTACGGTCCGGCCGATCGTGCCGATTGCATCGCCACGATCCACGCCGCGCTCGAAGCGGGGATGACGTTGCTGGATACGGGCGATTTCTATGGCTCGGGTCACAACGAAATGCTGATCGGAGAAGCGCTGAAAAGCGCGCCGCCATCGCGACGCGACTCGGCCATCATCAGCGTAAAATTCGGCGCGATGCGCGATCCCGCGGGTGGCTGGTCGCTTTACGACGCGCGTCCTGCGGCAGTCAAAAATTTTCTCGCGTATTCGGTGCAGCGGCTGGGCGTCGATCATATTGACATCTACCGGCCGGCGCGGCTCGATCCCAATGTGCCGATCGAAGACACGGTCGGAACGATTGCCGACCTGATCAAGGCCGGCTATGTGCGACACGTAGGTTTGTCCGAGGTGGGGGCGACGACGATCCGCCGCGCGGCAGCGGTGCATCCAGTGAGCGATCTGCAGATCGAATACTCGCTGATCTCGCGTGGCATCGAAGCGGAGATCCTGCCGGCGTGCCGCGAACTCGGGATCGGCGTGACGGCATACGGGGTGCTGTCGCGTGGCTTGATCAGCGGCCACTGGACCAAAGAATCAGCAGGAAAAGGCGATTTTCGCGCCATGAGCCCGCGTTTTCAGGGCGACAACATCGACCACAATCTCGCGCTTGTCGATGCGCTTCGCAAGGTGGCCGAGGCCAAAGGCGTAACGGTCGCGCAGATTGCGATTGCATGGGTCGCTGCGCAAGGCAGCGATATTGTGCCGCTGGTCGGCGCGCGTCGCCGTGACCGTCTGGCGGAGGCGCTCGGTGCATTGGACGTGCGGCTCAGCGAAGAGGACCTCGCGGCAATTGCCGAAGCGGTGCCAAACGGTGCTGCGGCAGGTGAGCGCTACGCGGCCGCACAGATGGCGCATCTGGATAGCGAGAAGGGGCGCCGTGAACACGCGGGATAAGTTTCGCTAGCTGTCTTTCTTGCAGGCTATGGGCCGCGCGGCAGAACAGACTCTGTTCTGCCGCGCGGCCCTTTTCGTTTCCACATGTTGCCTGGCTAGCCGGAAATGCTCCCACGTACCACGTTGCTCGCATCGTGGTTGTATGTATCACAACATGATATATAATGAAATCGAAGCCGCCTTGGCGAGAGCCTGGTGGGTGGCGGCAGCGACGCGCGCAACGAGCGGTAAGAGGAGGGGGTATGCCTATCCAATACGACTTTTCAATGGGATTCCTGGTGACGATCATGGCCATTCTCGGGATGGTCTTGATCGGCAGTCTCGGGGCGGTTCTGCAACTCGAGCGTTGTCATCCAAGGTTGATCGGCGCGGCAATCGGCGCCTTGGTGGGCGTGGTGCTGATCGAAGCAATGCCGATGCTGGTCTGAGTGGCCGCCGCGGAAAGGGGGGCTGCAGCGATCGATGGTAGGGAGGATGGACATGGCCCCGTTTGACCGCGTTCTGCTGTGCTATGACGCGACGCCTGAAGGGCGGCTGGCCCTGCGCCGCGGCGCCTTGCTTGCGCAACAGCTAGGGGCCGAGACGCACGTGCTGTCCGTTTCCGACAGTACGTACCTGTCGAACGGATTCGACGTCCTGTCGTCCGTCAAGTATGAGATTGATGAGGAGGCCTCAAGAGAAACGCTGAAGGAAGGGATCGAGAGACTGAAAGCGTGGGGCCTCAACGCAACCGGCCATGCGCTGGTGGGGAACGCGGTGGACCAGATATCGCGCCTCGCCAATTCGCTGAAGGTCGACCTGATTGTCATCGGCCACCATCAACGCGGTTTTTTTGCGCGCTGGTGGACCGGAGAAAACCATGCTCTCCTGCTGGAGCGTGTGTCGTGCGGGGTGCTGTTCGAGGTTTCCGACTGAGCCTCATTCGCCTGCCCGCGTGCCTTTGTCGTCCGGGATCGCGGCCTCGAGACGGTTGATTGCATGCGTCACTTTATATCACAATGAAATATAATCATAAGAACACGTTCGTTCTGCCGGTGAGGGTTTGACCTTAAGGTGTCGTCCTGTCCCGTGCAACGACGTCCACCTATATTCCCGGTCCTATCTTGTCTTCTTACGCCGTTGTGCGCTGGTTTTCCAGTTTCATTCCCGGTGCCATTACCGTCCGCTGGCCCGAGCGGCTGAGGTCGTGTCTCGGCGCGTTGCTTGGAATCGCATTTACGGGCGGGACAATGCACGTCCTGCTCGGACCGACGGCAAATATTCCGCTACTCGTCGCGCCAATGGGCGCGTCGGCCGTGTTGCTGTTCGCGATTCCCGCCAGTCCGCTGGCGCAGCCGTGGTCCATCATCGGCGGCAATCTGGTTTCCGCTACGGTGGGTGTCGCGTGTGCAGGGTGGATTGCCGATCCGGTCGGCGCCGCCGCGCTTGCCGTGGCGCTGGCAATCGCCCTGATGTTTGCACTGCGCTGCGTGCATCCGCCGTCTGGCGCGGTCGCGTTGACGGCGGTCCTGGGTGGTCCCACGGTTCATGCGATGGGCTACGGATTCGTGGCCGCGCCGATCGCCATCCAGTCCGTGGCGCTGCTGTGCGCCGCCATCGTGTACCACGCCGTCACGGGACATCGCTATCCGCACATTGCCCAGCAGCATTTCGCCAACAACGCGGCGGGATCCCCGGCGACCTCGAAGGCGGGTTTCACGCGCGCGGATCTGGAAGCGGTATTGAGCCGGCGCGACGAATTGCTGGACATCGACGTTGACGATCTCGAGTCTTTGCTGCGTGATGTCCAGTTGCAGGCGTATGCACGCAAGTTCAACGGACTGACCTGTGCGGACATCATGTCGAGTCCGGCTGTTGCCGTGTCGATGGCAACCAGTGCTGTGGCGGCGTGGAATCTCCTGAAGCAGCGCGGTTTCAAGGCGCTGCCGGTTACTAATGCAGGCCAGCAGGTTATCGGTATCGTCACGCGTGCCGATCTCGTCGACAAGCAGTCCTTCGGGACCGGTCCCGTCTTGCCGTTGCTGATACCGCGCTGGTTCAGGCGCGATGCCTCCGCGGCGCCACTCGTCGGGGCCCTGATGAATCCGGATGTACGCACAGTCGACGTGGCAACGCCGATCATGGAACTGCTGCCGCTTTTCGCAAACGACGGGCATCACCATATTCCCGTGCTGGATCTGGAGGAGCGGCTCGTCGGGATGATCACCGAGGCGGATCTCATTGCAGGTCTGTATCGTCAGGCCTATGTCGAGCAGCACCATGCTGCGTAGCCACCGCCTGCATTGGGGCGCTGTCACCGATGTATAAATATCATGACATGATAAAATAACGCCGCACCCTTTTTGACGGAGTTCCAATGAAAGCGCTTGCTCGCGGCTTGAACAAGACGGATTTTGAGCAGCTATCAGAGTTTCGTTATCAGATGCGGCGCTTCGAGCGCTTTTCCGAACAGGCCGCGCAGGGCGAAGGCATTACGCCGTTGCAGTATTTACTGCTGCTGCATATCAAAGGCTATCCGGAGCGCGATTGGGCGACTATCGGCGAACTCGCCGAACGGCTCCAGGCGCAACACCATGGCGTGGTCGCGCTGGTATCGCGCTGCGAGGCGCTCGATCTGGTCCGGCGCAAGATCAGCGAGACGGATCGGCGTCAAGTCGAAGTTCATCTGTTGAAAGCGGGCGAGCAGGTCCTGTCCCGTCTCGCCGAGATGCACCGTACCGAACTGAAATCGCTCAAGGGCGCCTTTAACGTGCCCCAGATCGATGTTGAGTGAGCGTGACTCGCGGCGGCCGCGTACGTGGTTTCTCGTTCAACGCAGGGCAGGGCTTCGCGGAATTTCCGTGGTCGCGGCGGGTGCGACGACGGCAAGCGCTCGCTAGACCGCGCCCGGCACGTTATGTGACACGGCCACGGTCAAGGAAGGGCGTTACATCAAGACGATATCGTACTGTTCCTGACTCAGATTCGACTCCACCTGCAACGACACCGGCTTGCCGATAAAGTCGATCAGCATCGCCAGATGCTGTGACTCTTCCTCGAGGAACAGATCGATCACCTGCTGCGATGCCACCACGCGGAACTCGCGCGGGTTGAACTGGCGCGACTCGCGCAGAATTTCACGCAGCACGTCGTAGCACACGGTGCGCGGCGTCTTCACCTGGCCCTTACCCTGGCACACCGGGCAAGGCTCGCACAGCACGTGTGCGAGCGATTCGCGGGTGCGCTTGCGGGTCATCTCCACCAGCCCAAGCTGCGAGAAACCATTGACGGTGACCCGCGTGCGATCGCGTGACAACGCCTTCTTCAACTCGCCGAGCACCTGATCGCGATGCTCGGTGTTTTCCATGTCGATGAAGTCGATGATGATCACGCCGCCCAGATTGCGGAGCCGCAATTGCCGCGCGATCGTATGCGCGGCTTCCAGGTTGGTCTTGAAGATCGTATCGTCGAAATTGCGTGCGCCGACATAGCCGCCGGTATTCACGTCGATCGTCGTCATGGCCTCGGTCTGGTCGATTACGAGGTACCCGCCGGACTTCAGATCGACACGTCGCGACAACGCCCGCTGGATTTCCGCCTCGATGTTGTACAGATCGAACAGCGGCCGCTCGCCCGTATAGTGATGCAGCTTCGACGACACCGCCGGCGTGAACTCCGCGGCGAAATCGGACAGCATCTGGAAGGTCTCGCGTGAATCGACCTGGATGCGCGAGCTCTCGTCATTCACGAAGTCGCGCAACACCCGCTGGGCGAGATTCAGATCCTGATACAACAGGCTCGTGGGCGGCATGCGCTGACCTTGCGAAAGGATCGTCGTCCAGGTCTTGCGCAGATAGGCCACGTCGCCGGCCAGTTCCTCGCTGGTGGCGTCCTCGGCAATCGTCCGTACGATGTAGCCGCCTTTTTCGTCAGCGGGCAGCACGGCCGTCAGGCGGGCGCGAATCGCTTCACGTTCGGCTTCGCTTTCGATCTTTTGCGAAATGCCGATGTGCGGTTCCTGCGGCAGATAAACCAGCGTGCGGCCGGCGATGCTCACCTGGGTGGACAGCCGCGCGCCCTTGGTGCCGATCGGATCCTTGACGACCTGGACCATCAGCGTCTGACCTTCGAAGACGATTTTCTCGATCGGCTGATGCGCGACCTGATGCTGCGGCTCGCCCGCGATGCGCGGATGCCAGATGTCGGCCACGTGCAGAAACGCGGCGCGTTCGAGGCCGATATCGATAAAGGCGGATTGCATCCCGGGCAACACACGAACCACCTTGCCGAGATAGACGTTGCCGACCCTTCCGCGCGACAGTGTGCGTTCGACGTGAAGTTCCTGGACGGCGCCTTGCTGGACCAGCGCGACGCGCGTTTCCTGCGGCGTGACATTGATCAGGATTTCTTCATTCATGGTCTTGTTCTAGAAGTCGATGCGCGCTGCACGCAGGAGGGCAGCAGTTTCAAAAAGAGGCAAACCCATGATACCTGAATAGGACCCTTCAATACGCTCGATAAACTCCGCCGCACGTCCCTGTACACCGTAAGCGCCCGCCTTGCCGAACGGCTCGCCGCTTGCGACGTAGCGCCGCAATGCATCGGCGTGCACTGCAGCAAAACGCACCCGCGAGACAGACAGGGCGGCGGGCAACAGCGCGCCGTCCGCAGCGACGACGGCGAGCGCGGTCAGCACCTCGTGCTCGCGTCCGGCGAGACGCGTGAGCATGGTCACGGCATCGTCGGCGTCGAGTGGTTTGCCGAGGATCGCGTCGTCGATCGTGACGGTTGTATCCGCAACCAGGATCGGCGCGTCGACATGGCCGCTCAGGACGAGCCGCGCACGCGCCGCCATGGCTTTGGCGTTGCATACCCTCACGACATAAGCGTGCGCCGCTTCGCCGGGCAACTCGGCTTCGAGCGCCTCGGCGTCTTCGTCGGGGCGCGGCAGCAGCAACTCGTAGCGCACGCCGAGTTGTTGCAGCAGTTCCTGACGGCGCGGGCTTTGGGAGGCAAGGTAGACGAACGGATGCAGTGCGGCAGCGGACGTGGCCATAAAGGGTCTCAGTGAAGCGTTTTTCGTGAAAGCGGCGCGCGAATGACGTGCGCGAAAAATTGCACGTCAAGCGCACAGCAGGGGCACATTGGGATAATCGCGCGTGGTTGCGGAGATCGCGGAGATCGTCGAAATCACAGGCGCTTTCCACGCAGCAGGCAAGGCGCTGGAACGACGAGTGCGCAAAGGCGTCCACGCAGTCGCAGGTGATCTTGCACTCAACGGCGGTCGGAGACAACTCGACGCCTGACCGTGGATGTCAAGCGCCGTCGCGCGCTCACACGCGGTGATAGGGGTGATTTTGCGTGATGGTCCACGCACGGTAAAGCTGTTCGGCGAGCAGCACCCGCACCATTGCGTGCGGCAGCGTCAGGCTGGACACGCGCAGCAGCATGTCGGCGCGCGACTTGAGGTCGGGATCGAGCCCGTCCGCACCGCCAATCAGGAACGCGACGTCGCGTCCGTCCTGTTGCCAGCCGGGCAGGGCGCCGGCCAGCTGCATGGTGGTCCAGTCTTTGCCGCGTTCATCGAGCGCGACGATGCGCGCGTTCTTCGGCAACGCGGCTTCGATCTTCAGCCGCTCCGCTGCCATCACATTCTCCGCTGGACGCCCCGACGAACGCTGCTCGGGCTTGATCTCGCGCAGCTCGATACGCAGCTCGGGCGGCATGCGCTTCGCGTATTCGTCGAAGCCGATGGCGATCCAGTCCGGCATTTTGTGGCCAACGGCGAGAATGTGCAGTTTCATCAGGGATAGAAGCGCGGAGGGTTTCGCGGACGGCGGGCCGCTGACGTGACGTGCGGCAAAACCGGCGCGCGCTTAACGACGGCGTGCCGGCGTCTTGCGAGCCGGCTTGGCAGCCGGTTCGTCGTCCTCTTCGTCCTCGTCGAGCGGTTCGCTGGCGCGCGCGCCGCCGAACGGGCTCGAGCTCGTCAGCTTGATGCGCACCGGCTTGTCACCCCAGATTTCTTCGAGGTTGTAGTACTGGCGCAGCGCCGGTTGCAGGATGTGCACGACCGCGTCGCCGCAATCGACCAGCACCCATTCGCCGACGTCTTCGCCTTCGGTGCTGATGATCTCGCCGCCATTTTCCTTGACCTTCTCGCGCACGCTGGAGGCGAGCGCTTTGGTCTGACGGTTGGAGGTGCCGGAAGCGACGATCACGCGGTCGAACAGTCCGGTCAGGTGGCTGGTGTTGAACACCTTGATGTCTTGCGCTTTCACGTCTTCGAGGGCGTCGACGATCGCGCGTTGCAGTTTGCGAATATCCATAGGGTTACCGGTGGTACAGATGATGTTGAAGAATATAGTCCCACACCGCGGTGGGGACATGGCTCGCGGCCTCGTTCTGTTGCTGGCCGCCGGCATGCTGGGCAAGACGCTCGCGCAGATTCGCACGGATATCGGTGGCCGAAACGTCGAAGGCCAGCGTGGTATCGATCAGCAGATGACCACAGGGTGTTGCTTGCAATACCGCCGCGCTCGCTTCGCGCGCGGCGATTTCGGTGGCGACGTCTGGCGGGATCGAGGCGAGCTCGAAACCGGGCCGGGTCGACGCGCAGATGTGCGCGAACTCGAACAGACGGCGCCAGTCGCGCCACGTATGGAGCTGAACCAGCTGGTCGGCGCCGATCAGCATCGACAGCGAGGCCTGCGGTCCCTCACGTTCGCGCCACCGCTGCAGCGTTTCGACCGTGTAGGTGGGACCGTCGTGTTCGATCTCGTCGGTGGCGACGCTCACCTTGACGCCCGGCAGCACCAGCGAACCAGCGGCGGCGCGGGTCATGGCGAGCCGGTCGGCCGCCGCCGATACGTCCGGTTTTTGCCAGGGCTGCCCTGCTGGCAACAGCACCAGTTCGGTCAGTCGCAGCACCTCGGCGAACCTTCGTGCAAGCGCGAGGTGCCCGTCGTGGATCGGATCGAAGGTGCCGCCTAGCAGGCCAATCCGGCGGGGCAGGGCAGCGGGGTGAGCGTTCGGCTTCAGGTGAGAGTCCTTTGTCGTGACGGCGCGGGCAGGTCCGGGGGCTGGCGGATGGCCAAACCCGTCAGACCCACTCGCGCGGCACGAGGAAGTCGCTGTAAAGGCGCGCTTCCGGCGTGCCGGGCTCTGGCTGCCAGTTGTAGCGCCAGTTCACCACAGGCGGCATCGACATCAGAATCGACTCGGTGCGTCCGCCGCTCTGCAGTCCAAACAGTGTGCCACGGTCGAAGACCAGGTTGAACTCGACGTAACGACCCCGCCGGTATGCCTGGAAATCGCGCTCAGCCTCGCCGTACGGCAGATTGCGGCGTTTTTCGATGATCGGCAGATACGCTTTCAGGAAGCCGTCGCCGACGCTTTTGAGCATCTCGAACGACGCATCGAAGCCAGGCTCCGAGAAATCGTCGAAGAAAATCCCGCCAATGCCGCGCGGTTCGTTGCGGTGCTTGAGGAAAAAATACTCGTCGCACCAGCGCTTGAAGCGCGGATACAGGTCGGCGCCGTGAGGCGCCAGTGCATCGCGGCAGACGCGGTGAAAATGCTGCGCGTCGTCCTCGAAGCCGTAATAAGGCGTCAGATCCATGCCGCCGCCGAACCAGAACACCGGCGCTTCGCCCGCCCGGGTGGCGATCAGGAGACGCACGTTCATGTGCACCGTCGGACAGTATGGATTGTGCGGGTGCAGCACGAGCGATACGCCCATCGCCTCGAAGCCGCGCCCGGCGAGCTGCGGACGGGCGGCGCTGGCCGAGCCCGGCAGGGCGTCGCCCGCGACATCCGAAAAGCCGATTCCCGCGCGCTCGAAGAACTGGCCGCCTTCCAGGATCCGTGTCGTGCCGCCGCCGCGCAGCTTCTCGCCGGGCGCGCGTTGCCACGAGTCGGTGGCGAACGCGCTACCGTCGAACGCGCCGAGCGTGTCGGCGATGTGCGTCTGCAGGCCCTGCAGCCAGCCACGTACAGCCTGTACGTTGTAGTTCGAATCGGTCATGAATGCGGGTTCATCGGATGGGGGACGTCTGATTGCCGTTAATGCTTGCGGTTCAGCGCACGATAGCCGATGTCGTGCCGATACTGCATGCCGTCGAACGAGATCTGGTTGATGGTCTCGTAGGCCACCGACTGCGCACTGCGCACGGAATCCGCCAACCCTACCACGCACAGCACGCGGCCGCCCGAGGTCGTCAGCTTGCCGTCGCTCAAGGTGGTGCCGGCGTGGAAGGTCACCGCATCGGCGGTTTCGGCCGGAATATCGCTGATCCGGTCGCCTTTGCGCGGGCTTTCCGGGTAGTTGTGCGCGGCCAGCACCACGCCGAGCGCGGTGCGGCGGTCCCATTCCAGCTCCACCGTATCGAGCGTGCCGGCAATGGCCTGCTCCACCACCTTCGAATAGTCGCCTTTCAGACGCGCCATGATCGGCTGCGTTTCGGGGTCGCCCATGCGGCAGTTGAATTCGAGCGTCTTCGGGTTGCCGTGCGCGTCGATCATCAGGCCCGCGTACAGGAAGCCGGTGAAGCGGATGCCTTCCTTTTCCATGCCATACACGGTGGGCAGAATGATTTCGCGCATCACGCGGGCATGCAGTTGCGGCGTGACGATCGGGGCGGGCGAATAGGCGCCCATGCCGCCCGTATTCGGGCCCTGATCGCCGTCGAGCAGCCGCTTGTGATCCTGGCTCGAAGCGAGCGGCAGCACGTGCTTGCCGTCCACCATGACGATGAAGCTCGCTTCTTCGCCGGCGAGGAATTCCTCGATCACGACGCGTGCGCCGGCATCGCCGAGCTTGTTGTCCGACAGCATCATGTCGACCGCGGCGTGCGCTTCTTCCAGCGTCTGCGCGACGACCACGCCCTTGCCGGCGGCGAGGCCGTCGGCCTTGATGACGATCGGCGCACCCTTGGCGTCGAGGTACGCGTGGGCGGCGGCGACTTCGGAGAAGGTTTCGTATTCGGCGGTCGGGATCGCATGACGCTTCATGAACGCCTTGGCGAAGTCCTTCGAGCTTTCGAGCTGCGCCGCTTCCTTGGTGGGTCCGAAAATCTTCAGACCCCGCGCGCGGAACAGATTGACGATGCCGGCCGCGAGCGGCCCTTCCGGCCCGACCAGCGTGAAGGCGATCTGTTCTTTCTCGACGAAATCGGCC
The DNA here is from genome assembly GCF_050436545.1 of Paraburkholderia sp. GAS41. NCBI lineage: Bacteria > Pseudomonadati > Pseudomonadota > Betaproteobacteria > Burkholderiales > Burkholderiaceae > Paraburkholderia > Paraburkholderia sp. GAS41. Next base: position 77,791 of record NZ_JBNDMK010000010.1, on the reverse strand, counting down.
AGCGCAGCCGGCTCAGTGATGTCGACGTTGCGCAGACGCTCGTCCTGGGCCGTGCCGCCATTGCCCGGAGCCACGTAGACGAGCTGGACTCGCGGCGATTGCGCGAGCTTCCATGCGAGCGCGTGTTCGCGACCGCCGGACCCGACGACGAGTAACTTCATGTGATTCCCCGAAGACTTAAAAACCATAAACGGCCGGCGCATTGGCGCGAGCCGTGGATATCCGCAACGGTCGCCTTGAGCGAACCGCCAAGCTGGTAAAAAAACAACCGCCACAGGCTGCACGGCGCGCCTGTGCCCTGCGCCACGAACCGCCCGCCGGCGCCGCCTCAGGCGCGCCCGCGCGGGGCTTACTCGTCGGCGATTGCAGCGTTTGTATAGACTTCCTGCACGTCGTCCAGGTTCTCGAGTGCGTCGAGCAGCTTTTGCATCTTCACCGCGTCGTCGCCCGTGAACTCCACTTCCGTCTGAGGTTTCATCGTCACCTCAGCCAGTTCCGCCTTGAAGCCGGCGGCTTCCAGCGCGGCCTTCACCTTCGGGAAATCGTTCGGCGGGCAGAGCACTTCGATACTGCCGTCCTCGTTCGGCACCACGTCGTCGGCGCCGGCTTCGAGGGCCGCTTCCATCAGCTTGTCTTCGGCCGTGCCGGGCGCAAACAGGAACTGGCCGACGTGGTCGAACATGAACGACACCGAGCCGTCCGTACCCATGTTGCCGCCATTCTTCGAAAACGCGTGACGCACTTCCGCGACGGTACGGGTACGGTTGTCGGTCATGGTGTCGACGATCACCGCCGCGCCGCCGATACCGTAGCCTTCGTAGCGGATTTCTTCGTAGGTTGCGCCATCGACACCGCCGACACCACGCTGGATCGCGCGGTTGATGTTGTCCTTCGGCATGTTGGCGTCATACGCCTTTTCGACGGCGAGCCGCAGACGCGGATTCGTGTCGATGTCGGCGCCGCCCATGCGGGCGCCAACCTGAATTTCCTTGATGAGCCGCGTCCACACCTTGCCGCGCTTGGCATCGGCCGCTGCTTTTTTATGCTTGATGTTGGCCCATTTCGAATGACCCGCCATACCTTTCTCCGTCGCGCGCGCCAGCGGGGCGCACGCATAGTGCAATTGTCGTTGCGATGTCGGGCGCTTGCGAAGGCCCGCCTCGATGCCAGACCGGTCCCACTGCCCGCAAAGGCGTGATACGCCGGGCGATTGTGCAAGTTGGGCCGCTCGATGAGCGGATCCGAATTTTATCATGCCGCGGGGTGGCGGCAGTGGGCGACAGAGGGGTAAAGGGATGGAACCGGTACGGGACGAGGGCGGTAGGCGTTTATCCGGCCGAATTGCTGTATAAGCGCCGACACGGCGCAACCGCGCCACGGCTTGAAATATTCGATCGTGCCGGCCTGACCCGCCGGCAGAGGGCAGTGCGAGAGGTCGGCAGACGCGATCAGCGGGCGGACGGCATGGCCCCCCGCCCGCCGCCCACTCTCAGTTCTTCGTCCCAAACAGCCGGTCACCAGCGTCGCCCAGACCCGGGACGATATACGCGTGCTCGTTCAGATGCGAATCGAGCGAGGCCACATACAGTTTCACGTCCGGGTGCGCGTCCTGGAACACCTGCACGCCCTCCGGCGCGGCCACCAGCGCGAGGAACATGATGTTTTCGCCGGGCACGCCGCGGCGCTTCAGCACGTCCACCGCGTGGACGGCCGAATAGCCGGTGGCCACCATCGGATCGCACAGGATGAAAATCCGGTCTTCCAGATCCGGTAGCCTGACCAGATACTCGACCGGCCGGTGGTCGTCCGCCCGGTACACGCCGATATGGCCAACGCGGGCCGACGGAACCAGGTCCAGCAGGCCGTCCGACATGCCGACGCCCGCCCGCAGCACCGGCACGATCGCCAGTTTCTTGCCGGCAATCACCGGCGCGTCGAGTTCGACCAGCGGGGTGGTGACGCGGCGCGTGGTCATCGGCAGGTTGCGGGTGATCTCATAGCCCATCAGCAGGGTGATCTCGCGCAGCAGCTCCCGGAACGTGCGCGTCGAGGTGTCGCGGTCGCGCATGTGCGAGAGCTTGTGCTGGATCAGCGGGTGATCGAGGATGAAGAGATTCGGGAAACGGCTGTCCTGTGTCATGGCGAGGGCGCGAGCGCGGCAAGAGGAATCGGTCGGCGGCCAAATGACCGGAAGAACCGGCAGGCGGGCGCGCCATGGCTGCAAGTTTACCGAAACTGGCGCCTGAAGATACCGGAGATTGCGGCGGATCGACCGGCAGTCCGGCACCGATTCTTCTAGAATCGGGGAAACTGCCCGCACCGGCGGCATTCGTCGTCACACGAAGAGGATCAAGACATGGACATGGGAATCGCAGGACGCACCGCGCTGGTTTGCGCGGCGAGCAAGGGGCTGGGGCGCGGTTGCGCGGAGGCGCTCGCCGCCGAAGGTGTGAATCTGGTGATCGTCGCCCGCACGGCCGAGACGCTCGAGGCCACCGCCGCGGAAATCCGCGCGCAAAGCGGCGTCGAGGTCAGGACGGTCGCCTGCGACATCACCACGCCGGAAGGCCGCGCCGCCGCGCTGGCCGCGTGCCCGCAGCCGGACATTCTCGTCAATAACGCGGGCGGGCCGCCGCCCGGCGACTTCCGCAAGTTCACCCACGAGGCCTGGATTCGCGCGCTCGAAGCCAACATGCTGACGCCGATCGAACTGATCCGCGCCACCATCGACCACATGAGCGCACGCGGCTTCGGCCGGATCGTCAACATCACGAGTTCGGCGGTGAAGGCGCCGATCGACGTGCTGGGCCTGTCCAACGGCGCGCGTTCCGGCTTGACCGGATTTCTGGCCGGGGTGGCGCGCAGCAAGGTGGCGCGCGACGGTGTGACGATCAACAACCTGCTGCCTGGGCTGTTCGACACGGATCGCATCGCCACCACCTTCGACGCCCAGGCCAAGGCGCAGCACATCACCGTCGACGACGCGCGCAAGCAGCGCATGGCGACCATTCCCGCAGGCCGCTTCGGCACGCGCGACGAATTCGGCCGGGCATGCGCGTTCCTGTGCAGCGTGCATGCGGGCTACATCACCGGGCAGAACTGGCTGCTCGACGGCGGCGCCTACCCGGGCACGTTCTGAACCGGCACCGCTGCATCACTACAACAACCCTTCAAGGATCTGGAGACTGACGTCAATGACCACCCGCATCGCGCTGATCGCGCACGACCACAAGAAAGACGCCATCGTCGAACTCGCCGGCGAATATGTCGACACGCTGCGGCGTTGCGACATCGTCGCCACCGGTACGACCGGCTCGCGGATTGCGGACGCGCATGGGCTGAACGTCGAGAGAATGCTGTCGGGTCCGCATGGCGGCGACCTGCAGATCGGCGCGCAACTCGCGGAAGGGCATGTCGACATGGTGATCTTCCTGCGCGACCCGATGACGCCGCAGCCGCACGAACCGGACATCAACGCTTTGGTGCGCGCGTGCGACGTCCACAACGTGCCGTGCGCCACCAACATTTCGACCGCGCGCATGATTCTCGAAGTACTGACCATGCGGCTCGCGGAGAACGTCTGACAGTCGAACATTCCACCACTCACAGCAGGTACGCTGATACGCGACCGGAGCAAGCGCTTTACATGGGACGATGCGTCGCGCGCTGAGGCGCTCGCGCGGGTCGACAGCTAAAGCGCTAACGCCGGTCAATAAAGGAGACACGATGGCCAAGGCAATTCGTTTCGAGAAGGCAGGCGGTCCCGAGGTGATGAAGTGGGTCGACGTCGCGGTGGGCGATCCGGGCAGCGGCGAGATCCGCCTCAGGCAGCACGCGGTCGGCCTTAACTACATCGACGTGTATTTCCGCACCGGCCTTTATCCGCTGCCGCTGCCGGGCGGCCTCGGCATGGAAGCGGCCGGCGAGGTCACGGCGCTCGGAGCAGGCGTCACGGATATCAAGGTGGGCGACCGCGTCGCGTATGTGGCGCGTCCGCCCGGCGCCTACGCTCAGGAACGTGTATTGCCGGCGCTGCAGGTGGTCAAGCTGCCGGATGCATTGAGCTACGAACAGGGCGCTTCGGTGATGCTGCAGGGCCTGACGGCGCAGTACCTGCTGCGCCGGACCTATCCGGTGAAAGCCGGCGACACGATCCTGGTCCAGGCCGCGGCCGGCGGTGTCGGCCTGCTCATGTGTCAGTGGGCGAAGATGCTGGGGGCGACGGTGATCGGCACGGTGGGTTCGGACGAGAAGGCGGAGATCGCCCGCGCGCACGGTTGCGACCATCCGATCGTCTATACGCGCGAGAATTTCACCAAACGCGTGCGCGAGATCACCCACGGCGCAGGCGTGCCGGTGGTCTATGACTCGATCGGCAAGGACACGTTTACGGCCTCGCTCGACTGCCTGGCACCGCTCGGCCTGTTCGTGAGCTTCGGCAATGCGTCGGGTCCGCTGCCGCCGCTCGATTCCTCGGAATTCGCCGGGCGTGGCTCGCTGTTCTTCACTCGTCCGACCTTGTTTACCTACATCGGCAAACGCAGCGATTACGACGCGATGGCGGCAGAACTGTTCGACGTGCTGGTGTCGGGCAAGGTCAAGACCAGCATCAACCAGCGCTATGCGTTGTCCGAAGTCGCGAAGGCGCACGCCGAACTCGAAGGTCGCCGCACCACCGGTTCGACGGTTCTGCTGCCCTGAACGCATCACGCGGCACGCAGCACAAAGGCGCGCTAGCCCCACCCTCCGTGCTAGCGCCGCCATAAAAGTTCCGCGCTGCGGCAGCGTCCGCGCAACGCCCTTCAATTCCCCGCAACATCAGACCCGACAGACCTCAGGCCGTTTCGCACCGAGCGAAGCGGCCTGTTTCGTTTACGCTTTTTTTACACGATACCCGTCAGCTTTGACCAGGCCTTTACGCCGATCGGCATAACGTTCTACCCATCCAAAGTCCGCTACTGGAGAACACAAAATGGATGTGCTGTACGTCGGGGGGATGGTGCTATTTGCAGCGCTGACCTTTGCTTTGATTGCCGGCTGCGAGAAGTTGATGCAGTTCCGGCGTGGCCAGGGAGCACGCTCATGACCTGGATCCTGTGGTTATCGGGCGCTGCCACCGCGCTGCTGTTCGTATACCTCGTCTATGCGCTGCTGCGCGCGGAGGACATTGAATGAACTCCAACAATGTCCTGCAAACGGTCATTTTTCTGGTCGTGCTGCTCGCGGCCGCCGTGCCCGTTGCACGCTATATCACCGGCGTGATGGATGGCTCGTCTCGCGTGGTCCGCTTTGGCGGTCCGCTCGAACGACTGCTGTACCGCATCGCCGGGGTCGACTCGTCGGCCGAAATGAGCTGGAAGCACTATGCCGTCGCTGCCGTCGCGTTCAACGTGCTCGGCGTGCTGGTCCTGTATCTCCTGTTGCGCGTGCAAGGCTGGTTGCCGGGCAATCCGCAGCAGTTCGGTCCGATGTCGGTCGACAGCGCCTTCAATACGGCTGTCAGCTTCGTCACCAATACGAACTGGCAGGATTACACGCCTGAGCAGACCGTCGGCTATCTGACGCAGATGCTGGGCCTGACGGTGCAGAACTTCGTCTCCGCTGCCACCGGCATCGTGGTCGTGATTGCGCTGATCCGCGGTTTTGCGCGCCATACGGTGCAAACCATCGGTAACTTCTGGGTCGACCTGACGCGCGTCACGTTGTATGTGCTGCTGCCGATGTCGGCGATCTTCGCTGCCTTGCTGATGAGCCAGGGCGTGATCCAGAACTTCAAGGCGTATCAGGATGTACCGACGCTGCAAACCACCACCTATGCCGCACCGAAGCTCGATGCACAAGGCAACCCGGTGAAGGATGCGAAGGGCAATGCAGTGACGGTCGACACCAAGGTGACGACGCAGACCATTGCAATGGGCCCGGTGGCGACGCAGGAAGCGATCAAGATGCTCGGCACCAATGGTGGCGGCTTCTTTAACGCGAACTCGGCACACCCGTACGAAAACCCGACGCCGCTCACCAACTTCCTCGAGATCTTCGCGATCCTGATCATCCCGGCGGCGTTGGCCCTGGTGTTCGGCCGGATGATTGCTGACCGCAGGCAGGGTATTGCCGTCCTCGCTGTGATGACGATTGCGTTCGCCGCTTGCGTGGTGGGGGAAGTCAGCGCCGAACAAGCCGGCAATCCGGCCTGGAGCACGCTGAACGTCGACCAGTCCGCTGGCGATCTGCAGCCGGGCGGCAACATGGAAGGCAAGGAAACGCGCTTCGGTATCGCGCAGTCGGGCATCTTCACGATTGCCACGACGGCGGCATCATGCGGTGCAGTCGACAACACGCACGACTCGTTGACTCCGCTTGGCGGCCTGTATCCGATGTTGCTGATCCAGTTGGGCGAAGTGATCTTCGGCGGGGTGGGCTCCGGTATGTACGGGATGCTCGTCTTCGCGATACTCGCTGTATTCGTGGCAGGCCTGATGATCGGTCGTACTCCTGAATATGTCGGCAAGAAGATCGAGGCGTTCGAGATGAAGATGGTGTCGATCGTCGTGCTGCTCACACCGCTGCTGGTGCTGGTGGGAACGTCGATCGCGGTGCTGTGCGATCCGGGCAAGGCGGGCATCGCCAATCCTGGTCCACACGGCTTCTCGGAAATTCTCTACGCCTTCAGCTCGGCTGCGAACAACAACGGTAGCGCGTTTGCCGGCCTGACGGTGAGCACGCCGTTCTACAACTGGATGACCGCCATTGCAATGTGGTTTGGCCGCTTCGGCTCGCTGGTTCCGGTGCTGGCCATTGCCGGTTCGCTGGCAGCCAAGAAACGTCTGGCTGTCACCGGCGGCACGCTGCCCACGCATGGTCCGCTGTTTGTAGTGCTGCTGCTCGGCACTGTGCTGCTCGTCGGCGCACTGACATACGTGCCTGCGCTCGCTCTCGGCCCGGGCGTCGAACATCTGATGATGATCGCCGGCCATTGATACGGGCACTTCGGGAAAAAGAGGATTCAATGACTGAACATAATGCAACGCGGTCCATGTTCGATCCGGCGCTAGTGCGTCCGGCGATCGTGGACTCATTCAAGAAACTCACGCCACGCACGCAGTTCCGTAACCCGGTGATGTTCTGCGTGTACGTCGGCAGCATCCTGACGACGATCCTCTGGATCGCCGCGCTGGGCGGCCAGGCCGAAGCGCCTGCGGGGTTCATCCTCGCGGTCTCGCTGTGGCTGTGGTTCACGGTGCTGTTCGCCAACTTCGCGGAAGCGCTTGCTGAAGGCCGTTCCAAGGCCCAGGCGGCGTCGCTGCGCAGCGCGAAGAAAGACGTGATGGCCAAGAAGCTCAACGAGCCGCATCCGAAGTCGCCGATCCGCATCACGACGGCCTCCGATCTGCGCAAGGGTGACGTCGTGCTGGTGGAAACCAACGACGTGATCCCGGCAGACGGCGAAGTGATCGAGGGTGTGGCGTCGGTGGACGAGTCGGCGATTACCGGCGAATCCGCGCCGGTGATCCGCGAATCGGGCGGCGACTTCTCGTCGGTGACCGGCGGCACGCGCGTGCTGTCGGACTGGATCGTCGTGCGCGTCACGGCGAATCCGGGCGAGGCCTTCCTCGACCGCATGATCGCGATGGTCGAAGGCGCGAAGCGTCAAAAGACGCCGAACGAAATCGCCCTGACGATCCTGCTGGTCGCGCTGACGATCGTGATGCTGCTCGCCACCGCGACGCTGCTGCCGTTCTCGATGTTCTCCGTCGAAGCGGTCAAGGCGGGTCATGTGGTGAGCATCACCGCGCTCGTGGCCCTGCTGGTGTGTCTGATTCCGACCACGATCGGCGGCCTGCTGTCGGCCATTGGTGTGGCCGGTATGAGCCGCATGATGCAGGCCAACGTGATCGCCACGTCGGGCCGTGCGGTGGAAGCGGCCGGTGACGTCGACGTGCTGCTGCTCGACAAGACCGGCACGATCACGCTCGGTAACCGTCAGGCGTCGACCTTCGTGGCGGCGCCGGGTGTCACGGAAGAAGCGCTCGCCGACGCCGCGCAACTGTCGTCGCTGGCAGACGAAACGCCAGAAGGCCGCAGTATCGTGGTGCTCGCCAAGCAGCGCTTCAACATCCGCGCTCGCGACATGGCTTCGCTGCACGCCGTGTTCCTCGCCTTCACCGCGCAGACGCGGATGAGCGGTGTGGACCTGCCGGGCCGCGAGATCCGCAAGGGCGCAGCCGATGCGGTGAAGAACTACGTCGAAGCGAACGGCGGCCGTTATCCGGCTGAAGTGAACAACGCCGTCACCGAAGTGGCACGTCGCGGCAGCACGCCGCTGGTGGTGGCCGAGAAGGGCGAGCACGGGGCACGCGTGCTCGGCGTGATCGAGCTGAAGGACATCGTCAAGGGCGGCATCAAGGAGCGTTTCGCCGAACTGCGCAAGATGGGTATCAAGACCATCATGGTGACGGGCGACAACCGCCTCACCGCTGCGGCGATTGCAGCGGAAGCCGGGGTGGACGATTTCCTCGCGGAAACGACGCCGGAAGCCAAGCTGGCGACGATCCGCGCGCACCAGGCCGAAGGCAAGCTGGTGGCGATGACCGGCGACGGTACCAACGACGCTCCTGCGCTGGCGCAAGCCGACGTAGCCGTGGCGATGAATACCGGCACGCAGGCGGCGAAGGAAGCCGGCAACATGGTCGACCTCGATTCGAACCCGACCAAGCTGATCGAGATCGTCGAAATCGGCAAGCAGATGCTGATGACGCGCGGCTCGCTGACGACCTTCTCGATTGCCAACGACGTCTCCAAGTACTTCGCCATCATTCCGGCTGCATTCGCGAGCACCTACCCGGCGCTCAACAAGCTGAACGTGATGCATCTGGCCACGCCTGCTTCGGCGATCATGTCGGCGGTGATTTTCAACGCGCTGATTATCGTGCTGCTGATTCCGCTGGCGCTGAAGGGCGTGAAATACCGGCCGCTGGGCGCCGCGATCCTGCTGCGCCGCAATCTGCTGGTGTATGGCCTCGGCGGGATCATCGTGCCGTTTATCGGCATCAAGCTGATCGACATGGTGCTGGCCGCGCTCGGCTGGGTTTAACAGGCTGCGGCCGGTGGACGGTATCTGCCGGCTGCGTCTAAAAGGATTGCCAATCATGAAACTTTTTCGTCCGCTTATCGTGATCTTTGTCGTACTGACGGCTGTCACGGGACTCGCTTACCCGGCCGTGATGACCGCCATTGGCCAGACTGCGTTCCACGATCAGGTCAACGGCAGCATCATGGAACAGAACGGCAAGGTGGTCGGCTCGTCGCTGATCGGCCAGCAGTTCGATGCCCCGCAGTATTTCTGGGGCCGTCTGTCGGCCATCAGCCCGAAGCCGTATGATCCGACCAGCTCGGGCGGCTCGAACCTCGGACCGACCAATCCGGCGTTGACCGATGAAATCAAGGGCCGTCTCGACGCCTTGAAAGCAGCGGGTACCGATATGTCGAAGCCGGTGCCGATCGACCTCGTGACGTCGTCGGGTAGCGGCCTCGATCCGGAAATCACCCCGGCTGCCGCGGCTTACCAGATCGCGCGTGTCGCGAAGGCGCGCAAGATGGCGCCGAGCGACGTGCAGGCGCTGGTCGACCGCTACACGACCGGCCGCCAGTTCGGCGTGCTGGGCGAAGCACGCGTCAACGTGCTGCAACTGAATCTCGCACTCGACGCCGCGCATCAAGGCTAACGGGTGGGCATGACAAAGACGGCGCCCGGCGTGGCGCCGTCTTTGCCTTTTGTGGCGGGATGTTTTGTGAGCGCGGTTTTTGTGAGCGCGGTTCGTCAGGCGGCACCTTCGTGGCCGCTACCGCGGCGGCCGGCACCCGTGCAGACCATTTGCTGCGAAGCCGCTACCGTGCCACCATCTACCTGATGCGTCCTCACCGAGCCACGGTGGCCTGCATCGAACAGAAGCCTAAACAGAAAAGCATGAACCGACCCGATCCAGACGAGCTGCTCGACAAGCTGCAACGCGACGAAGAAAAACGCCAGCGTGGCAAGCTGAAAGTATTCTTCGGCGCGTCGGCCGGGGTGGGCAAAACCTACGCGATGCTGCAGGCCGCCCGGCGCCGCCAGACCGACGGCGTGGATGTGCTGGTCGGCATCGCCGAGACGCACGGCCGCAGCGAAACCGCGGCATTGCTCGAAGGCCTCGAGGTCTTGCCGCTCGCGCATATCGAATATCGCGGCCGCAAGCTGGGCGAGTTCGATCTCGACGCCGCGCTGGCGCGCAAGCCGCAACTGATCCTCGTCGACGAACTCGCGCACTCGAACGTGCAGGGCGCGCGTCATCTGAAGCGCTGGCAGGACGTCTACGAATTGCTCGATGCGGGCATCGACGTCTACACGACGGTCAACGTCCAACACCTCGAAAGCCTCAACGACGTGGTCGGGCAGATCACCGGTATCCGTGTGTGGGAGACGGTGCCCGACCGCGTGTTCGACCGCGCCGACGAAGTCACGCTGGTCGACCTGCCGGCCGAGGAACTGCTCGACCGCATGCGCGACGGCAAGGTCTACATGGCGCAGCAGGCCGAGCGCGCGGTGCGCAACTTCTTTCGCAAGGGCAACCTGATCGCGCTGCGCGAGCTGGCGCTGCGCCGCACGGCCGACCGCGTCGATGCGCAGATGCGCGAATACCGCGCCGACCGTTCGATCCAGCGTATCTGGCAAGCCCGCGAGCGCCTGCTGGTCTGCGTGGGCCCGGGTCCCGAGGCACCGATTCTGGTGCGCGCGGCGGCGCGGCTCGCGTCGGCGTTGAAGGCCGACTGGCTAGCGGTCTATGTCGAGACGCCGAAACTGCAACGCCTGCCGGATGCACGCCGCGAGCGCACGCTGAACGCGCTGAAACTCGCCGCCGAACTCGGCGCGGAAACGGCCACCCTCGCGGGTACGGATGCGGTTGCGGCGCTGATTGGCTATGCGCGGGTTCGCAACGTTTCCAAGCTGGTGGCGGGCGCTTCGCCGCGCGCCGGCTTCTCGCGCTGGCTGCGCCGCCCGCTGGGCGACCGCATTGCGGAGCGCGCGGGCGACCTCGACCTCACCTTGATCCGCGCGTCTTCGGAACGCGACGGCATCGAGCGGCGCACGGCCGTCGAAGAAGGCGTGAACGCCTGGCGTGAGGCGCTGCAGGCGGCCCGCGAACGCCGTTCGCCGCCGGTTGCGTATGCATGGGCGCTGACGATCTGCATCGGCATCACCGTGATTGCCAGTCAGTTGTTCGCGCATATCGACCTGACCAACCTCGTGATGCTGTACCTGCTCGGCGTGATTTTCACAGCGGTGAGGCTCGGGCGCGGACCGGGCGTGGTGCAGTCGTTCGTCAGCGTGGCGGCGTTCGATTATTTCTTCGTGCCGCCGCGCATGTCGCTTTCGGTGTCCGACACGCAATATCTGCTGACCTTCTTCAGCATGCTGCTCACGTCGCTGGTCATCAGCCATCTGACTTCGAGCCTGCGCCGCGAGGCCAGCGTCGCGCGACGCCGTGAACAACGCACCGGCGCGATGTATGCGATGGCGCGCGAACTGGCCGCGGCGTTGACCATGGAACAGATCGTCGGCATCGGCAGCCGGCATGTGAGCGAGGTGTTCCGCGCGCGCGTGGCAATCCTGCTGCCGGACAGCGCCGATCAGGTGAAGCAGAAGATCGAAGACCCGGACGCCGCGGTGACGCTCGAAGGCGAGGCGCTCGATATCGACGTCGGCCAATGGGTGTACGACCAGCAGAAGCAGGCCGGCCACGGCACCGACACGCTGCCGGCCGCGGCCGCGCTGTATCTGCCGCTGAAGGCGCCGATGCGCACGCGCGGCGTGCTGGCCGTGGTGATGCGCGACGAGCGCGAACTCGACGTGCCGGAGCAGCAGCGCATGCTCGACGCGTTTGCCGCGCAGATTGCGCTGGCGCTCGAACGTGTGCACTACGTTGATATTGCCCGCGACGCGCTCGTCAACATGGAATCGGAGCGCTTGCGCAATTCGCTGCTGTCGGCCATTTCGCATGACCTGCGCACGCCGCTCACGACGATCGTTGGCTTCTCGTCGATGCTCGCCCAGACCCGCGAAGGTCAAGCGGTGAGGCAACCCGGCGACGACCTCGTGGAGGCGATTCACGAAGAGGCGCTGCGCATGACCGGCATCGTCACCAATCTGCTCGACATGGCGCGGCTGCAGGCGGGCGGCTTGCGACTGAATCGCCAATGGTCGTTGCTCGAAGAGACGGTCGGCGCGGCGTTGCGGGCCTGCAAGCGCGTGCTCGCACGGCATCCGGTGCAGGCGAAGTTGCCGGCCGACCTGCCGCTGCTGCAACTCGACGCGGTGCTGATGGAGCGGCTGTTTTCGAACCTGTTCGAAAACGCCGCCAAGTACACGCCAGCCGACACGCCGCTCGTGATCGGCGCGGAGCAGATCGAGGAAGACGGTAAGCCGCTCGTACGCGTGACGGTCGACGATACCGGTCCTGGGCTGCCGGTCGGCATGGAAGCGCGGGTCTTCGAGAAATTCACCCGCGGCGAGAAAGAGTCGGCCAAGCCCGGCATTGGTCTCGGTCTCGCGATTTGCCGTGCGATCGTGGACGCCCACGGCGGTACCATAGGCGCGGTCAACCGCATCGACCACGAGGGGCATATCGAAGGCGCGCGGTTCTGGTTCACGCTGCCCGTCGAAACCCCGCCGCCCGCGCCGGAAGCACTCGAAGACGAGTCGGAGATCGACGAGGTTGCCGAATTGCCGCCTGAATCGTCGCCGCCGTTGTCTCTTGAGTCGTCCCTTGAGTTGTCCCCTAAGCAGAGTTTGAAGCCCACCCATGAGTGACCCGAGCATCACCGTCGTCCTGATCGAAGACGAAAAACAGATTCGCCGCTTCGTGCGTGCCTCGCTGGAAGGCGAGGGCATCGTCGTCCACGACGCCGAAACCGGCAAGCAGGGACTCGTCGAAGCCGCGACGCGCAAGCCCGACCTCGTGATCGTCGATTTGGGCCTGCCCGACACCGACGGGCTCGACGTGATCCGCGAGCTGCGCGGCTGGAGCGACCTGCCGGTGATCGTCCTGTCGGCGCGCACCCAGGAAACCGAAAAGGTAGCGGCGCTCGACGCGGGCGCCGACGACTACCTGACCAAGCCGTTCGGCGTGTCCGAATTGCTGGCGCGGATTCGCGCCCATATGCGGCGGCGCAATCAGGGCGGCGCGAATGAATCGCCGCAGGTGCATTTCGGCGCGGTGACGGTGGATCTGGCGTTGCGTCAGGTGACGCGCGACGGTGCGTCGATCCACCTGACGCCGATCGAATACCGGCTGCTCGCCACGCTCGTGCGCCACGCCGGCCGCGTGCTGACGCACCGGCAGTTGCTGCGCGACGTGTGGGGGCCGTCGCATGTGGAGAGCCATCACTATTTGCGCATCTACATGGCGCATTTGCGGCAAAAGCTGGAACGCGATCCCGCGCAGCCGGAGCATATCGTGACGGAAACCGGGGTCGGCTACCGGCTGGTCGGGGCGGTGTGAGCCTGCCGGACTCGATCTTGATATAATTACGGTCCGTAAGGACGACCTTACGCATTTACATCGACCGGGGACGGCCCCATCTGAACAATGGAGTCGTCTCATGTCATGGATTCTTCTGCTGATTGCCGGTTTGCTCGAAGTCGCGTGGGCGGCCGGTCTCAAGACCTCCGAAGGCTTCACCCGGCTCGGTCCGTCCATCTTCACGGTGGTGACGGCGCTCGGCAGCTTCGTGCTGCTCGCCATGGCGATGCGCCAGTTGCCGCTCGGCACGGCATACGCGGTGTGGACCGGGATCGGCGCCGTGGGCGCGTTTATTTTTGGCATCGTCATAATGGGTGAGGCACTGACGGTGGCGCGTGTGGCGAGCGCCGCGCTGATCGTGGTTGGCCTGATCGGACTCAAGCTCTCCTCCGGTCATTGACGGCGCGGGCGATTGCCCCGCCGGGCCGCCAGCCCCGCCAGCCGCATCCCCCGCCGCACGACCCATCGTCCCGCCACGGCGCGACGCCATTAGAGCCACAAATTGCACTCCACTCTGCGGTCTGCGAATTAACGTGGCTATAATGAAGTCGATCTCAATTTGAACGTGTCCCGCGTCCGGCTTGGCGCGGGTCTGGCGGTTCGCTGCAGGGGGCGTCCTCTGCGGGACGAAGCGCCCGGCACGCGCAGCGCGCCTGGAGGCGGCCATGCTTGAACCCCTTTCGCTCGCAGCGGGCCTGTCCTGGGGCAGTGGCCTGCGCCTCTATCTCACGGTGCTGCTAGCCGGCGTGTTCGCGCGCCTTGGCCTCGTCCACCTTCCCGACACCTTGTCCGCACTGGCTTCGCCATGGGTGATCGGCGTCGCGGCGGTGCTCACGGTGACCGAATTCCTGGCCGACAAGATTCCCGCGTTCGATTCGCTGTGGGACGCCATCCATACCTTTATCCGCATTCCGGCCGGCGCTGTACTGGCGGCCGGTGCCCTCGGCCATGCCGATCCGGCCCTCCTGACCGTCGCCGCGCTGGCTGGCGGCACGCTGGCCGGCACCGCGCATCTGGCAAAAGCAGGCACGCGCGCGCTGATCAATCTCTCGCCTGAACCGGTGTCGAATGTCGTGACGTCGATCGCCGAGGACGGGCTCGTGTTCGGCGGACTGTTGCTGGCGCTGTTCGTACCGGTGCTGTTCCTGCTGCTGATGATCGGTTTCCTGATGCTGGCGGCGTGGGCCTTGCCGCGTCTGTGGCGTGGCGTGCAGGGCGGCTTTCGCGGCATGGCGACGCATATGGTGACGCGTTTTGCCAGGAGTCGGCACGATTGAGCGATCCGGTGCGGGTTCCGGCGCCGCCACTCGCGCGCGTTGCGGCGGGGCGGCGTTTTAGCGGCGCCGATCTGTTGCGCCAGTCCCTGCGGATGGCGGCCCGTGACTGGCGAGCGGGCGAGCTGACCATGTTGCTGCTCGCGCTGGTGCTGGCCGTCGCCGCGCTGTCAAGCGTCGGCTTCCTCGCGGACCGTCTGCATCAAGGGCTTGAACGCGATGCGCGGCGCATGATTGGCGCCGACTTCATCGTGCGGGCCGATCATCCGGTCGATCCGCAATTCAGCAACGAGGCCAAGGCGCTTGGCCTGCAGATGGCGACCACCGCCATTTTCCCGAGCATGATCAGTTCGATGGGCGCCCAGCCGGTGTCACGGCTCGCGGCGCTCAAGGCCGTGTCGGCGGCGTATCCGCTGCGTGGCGCGCTGCGCATCACGACGGCGCCAGGCGCGCCGGATCGTCCCGCGCAGGGGATTCCCGCGCCCGGCACGGTCTGGGTCGACCAGGCGCTGCTCGACGCGCTGAAAGTGCATGTCGGCGATACGGTGAGAGTCGGCAGCCGGACGTTCAGGATTGGCGCCATCATCACGCGTGAACTGGACCGCGGCTTTGGCTTCGTCAATTTCTCGCCCCGTCTGATGCTGCGGGACGACGAAGTCGCGTCTACCGGCCTGATCGTGTTCGGCAGCCGCGTGACCTACCGCTTGCTGGTGGCCGGCCAGCGCGCGCCGGTCGAGCAATTCGCGGCGTTTGCCCACGCCCGCGTCGACGACGGCAAGATGCGCGGCGTCGCGCTCGAATCGCTGAAGGACGGCCAGCCGCAGGTCCGCGAGACGCTCGATCGCGCGGGCCATTTTCTGACGCTCGTATCGTTGCTGACGGCCATGCTGGCGGCGGTCGCGATTGCGATGGCGGCGCATCGTTACATGCGCCGCCATCTCGACGGCTGCGCGGCGATGCGCTGTCTCGGCGTCAGTCAGCGCACGCTGCGCTCGCTGTTCCTGCTGGAGTTTCTCGGGCTGGGTTTGTGCGGCGGCGCGATCGGCGTGCTGCTCGGCTATGCCGGGCATCTGGCGTTGCTGAGTTGGCTCGGCAGCCTGATCGACGTGGTGCTGCCGTATCCCACGGTCTGGCCCGCGCTGGAAGGGATTGCCGCAGGTCTCGTGCTGTTGCTCGGCTTTGCGTTGCCGCCGCTGTTGCCGCTGACCCGGGTGCCCCCGGTGCGCGTGCTGCGTCGCGAGTGGGGCGAGGAAGCGCGCACGGCCTGGGCCGCTTATGCATTGGGGATCGTGCTGTTCGCCGCGTTGCTGATCGTGGCGGCGGGTGAGGTGAAGCTGGGCGGCATCGTTGCCGGCGGCTTCGCGGTGGGCTTGCTGGTGTTCGCGGCGATCGCGCGGCTCGCGCTGTGGGGCGCCGCGCGCATCGTGCGCAGCGAGCGCTTCAACGTGGGCATTGGCTGGCGCTACGCGTTGGCCTCGCTCGAACGGCGCAGCAGCGCCAGTGCGTTGCAGATCACGGCGCTGGGGATCGGTTTGATGTGTCTGTTGCTGATCGCGATGACGCGTAACGACCTGATCGACGGCTGGCGCAAATCGACGCCGCCGGACGCGCCGAACCAGTTCATCATCGACATCCAGCCCGAGCAGCGCGCGGGCGTCGCGCAGTACCTCACGACACACGGCGTGCCCGACGCCGTGCTCGCGCCGATGGTGCGCGGGCGCCTGATCTCGATCAACGGCAAGCCGGTCAATCCGGACCAATACAAGAGCGACGAAGCGAGGCGCCTCGTCGATCGCGAATTCAACCTGTCCTATACGACGAGCCTGCCCGACGACAACCGGATCGTCGCCGGCGGCTGGTACGGCGACACCCGGCAGCCGCAGATCTCGATCGAAGAAGGGCTGGCGAAAACGATCCACGTGAAGACGGGCGACACGCTGCGTTTCGACGTGACCGGTTTGCAGATCGATGCACCGGTGACGAGCGTGCGCAAGCTCGACTGGGGTTCGTTCAAGGTCAACTTTTTTGTGCTGATGCCGCCCGCCGCATTGCAGGACTTTCCGGCCAGCTTCATCACGAGTTTCCATTTGCCGGCCGAGAAAAGCGCGACCATCGACGGCCTGATTGCCGCGTATCCGAACCTGACGGTCATTGATGTCGGCCCGATTCTCGCGCAGATGCAACGCATGCTGGAGCAGGTGATCGGTGCGGTGCAGTTCCTGTTTGCCTTTACGCTGGCGGCGGGCGTGCTGGTGCTGTATGCGGCGCTCGCCGGCACGCGCGACGAGCGTATGCGAGAATCCGCGCTGCTGCGCGCGCTCGGCGCGTCGCACCGGCAGGTGCGGGCGGTGCAGGTGGCGGAGTTCGTCGCCGTGGGCGCGCTGGCAGGACTGATGGCCGCGCTCGGCGCGGAGGTAGTCGGCTGGCAACTCGCCACACGGGTGTTTTTCTTCTACCTGAACTTCAATCCGTGGTTGCTGCCCGCAGGCATCGTGGCAGGCATCGTCTGCGCGGGGGTGGGCGGCTGGATCAGCCTGCGCCATGTGCTGTCGCGGCCGGCGTTGCAATCGTTGCGCGACGCTTGAGCGGTCATTCCCCTCCGATTTTTTCTTTTGCAGATTGCAGTTGACCGTATGACCGATCCAAACGATGACGTGCTGGCCCAACCGACGGCCTTTGAGCTGGTGGGCGGCGAGGCGCGCGTTCGCGAGCTGATCGACCGCTTTTACGACCTGATGGACCTCGAACCTGAGTTCGCGGGTATTCGCGCGCTGCATCCGCCAACCCTCGAAGGTTCGCGCGACAAGTTCTTCTGGTTCCTGTGCGGCTGGCTGGGCGGCCCGGACCATTACATCAGCCGCTTCGGCCATCCGCGTCTGCGCGCGCGCCACCTGCCGTTTGCGATTGCGTCGAACGAGCGCGACCAGTGGCTGCGCTGCATGGCCTGGGCGATGGAAGAGGTGGGGTTGTCCGAGCCACTGCGCGAACGTCTGCTGCATTCGTTCTTCGAAACGGCCGACTGGATGCGCAACCAGCCGGGTTAAACGGGGACCACGACGGTGACCACACGCGTGCCGGTTCACGACGACGCTTCACTGACGGACGATTACGCCGCGCTCGACGAGCGTGCGCGAGCCATCCTCGACTGCTGGTTCGGCGCGCCGGGTTCGGCGACATTCGGTCTGGACAGAAAGCTCTGGTTCGCGCGCGACGCAGCGTTCGACACCTCGTTGCGCCAGCGCTTCGCGGCGTTGCTCGAGGCCGCCGGGCAGGGCGCGCTGGATACGTGGATGGAGACGCCGCTAGGCGCGTTGGCGCTGGTCGTGCTCCTCGATCAGTTCTCGCGCAACATCCATCGCGGGACAGCGCTTGCGTTCGCCACCGACGGCCATGCGCTGAGGATTGCCAGGCAAATGGTCGCCAACGGATTCGATCTGCGCTTGCCGAACCTGTTTCATCGAGCCTTTGCCTATATGCCGTTCGAGCATGACGAATCGCTCGAGAGCCAGCGCGAAGCGCGGCGGCTTTTCAAACTGTTCGAAGCGGAGCCGGGTGCCGCGAGTTATTACCGCTCGGCGCTGCGGCATGCGGCGATCATCGAACGCTTTGGACGGTTTCCGCATCGCAACGCGCTGCTTGGACGGACCTCCACGGAAGAAGAGCTCGCTTTCCTGGGCAAGCCGGGTTCGTCGTTCTGATTACGCGTGGCGGCTTCTAACGTCCGCCGCTCACGTCGAGCAGCGCGCCGGTCACATACGACGCGGCATCGCTCAGCAACCACACGATCGTTTCGGCGACTTCCCCGGCGCTGCCCGGACGGCCCAGCGGCGTCTGCGAGCCGAGCACGGCGGCGCGATCCGGATGGCCGCCGCTCGCGTGGATCTCGGTGTCGATCAGGCCGGGCCGCACCGCGTTCACCCGGACGCCCTGCGGGCCGAGTTCCTTGGCGAGACCGATGGTCAGCGTATCGACAGCGCCTTTCGAGCCGGCGTAGTCGACATACTCATTGGGCGAGCCGAGGCGCGACGCCGCCGACGAAACATTGACGATCGCACCGCCTTCGCCGCCGCGGTCTTTCGACATCCGGCGAGCCGCCTCGCGGGCGCACAGATAGGCGCCCAGCACGTTGACATCGAACATGCGCTGCAGGCGTGCCACGGTCATGTCAGCGAGTGGCAGCGAGGGCGCGACGATGCCGGCGTTGTTCACCAGCGCGTCGATGCGGCCGAAGGCATGCGTGAGCGCATCGAACATGGCGATCACGTCCGCTTCCTGCGAGACGTCGCAAGGAATCACGCGGGCATGGCCGCCGGCGCGGCCGACTTCGGCGGCGGTCTGCTGCGCGGCGGCTTCGTTGTGCGCATAGTTCACGCCGACCGACCAGCCGCGCGCACCCAGCAGGCGCGCCGTCGCGCGGCCGATGCCGCGGCTCGCTCCGGTGATCAATACGACTTTCGTCATGGCTGCCTCGTGTTGCCGGGTGTCAAACCGCCTTGCGGTTCTCGGCCCATTTGTCTTGCGGCGGCGGCTGGTACGCCTTGAGTCTCGCAATCAGCGCGGCCGGCTCGGCATCGATTTGCAGGATGTCGAAGTAGGTCTGGCGCATGAAGCCTTCCTCGACCGTATGCGTGAGCATCGCGATCAGCGGATCGAAATAGCCGTCGATATTGAGCAGTGCCACCGGTTTCTGGTGATAACCGAGCTGCGCCCACGTATACACCTCGAACAGTTCCTCGAAGGTACCGACACCGCCGGGCATGGCAACGAATGCGTCCGAGAGGTCCGCCATCATCTTCTTGCGCTCATGCATGTCGGCCACCACATGCAATTCGGTCAGGCCGTTATGGCCGACTTCCTTGTTGACGAGCAACTCGGGAATCACGCCGATGGCACGCCCGCCGGCCGCCATCACTTCGTCGGCGATCGCGCCCATCAGGCCGACCTTGCCGCCGCCGTAGACGAGCGCCATGCCGGCCTCGACCAGCGCCCGCCCGAAGCCGCGCGCGGCTTCGGCGTAGACCGGTTTGGTGCCGTAGGAGGAGCCGCAGTACACGCACACCGACTTCATGTTCAGGCGTCCTTCGGTTCGTTGCGCGGTGCCGCGCCTTCCTTGGCAGGCAGATAGTCGTAGAACTCGCGCTTGGGCAGCTTGCCGGAGATCAGATCGTCGAACAGCGCGCGCGAACGGCCGCGCAGATACGGCGCCATTAGCGAGACGATCTGCACGCTGACCTGATGCAGTTCGGCGCGGATCGCTTCCTGTTCGTTGTACTTGCGCGGATTCATCACGAACTGATATGACAGCCAGTAAGTGCCGATCACGCCCACGTTGGTGGCGATCACGTGCAGTTCGTCGGGTGTCGCCACCATTTCGCCGTCCGCGACGAGTTGCTCGCAGAACTGGCCGGCAAAGCGCACCTTGTGGCTGATGATCTGCTTGAAGTGCGTCTCGAGGGTGCGGTTGCGCGCCAGCAGATCGTTCAGGTCGCGATACAGGAAGCGGTAGCGCCACGTGAAATCGACCATGTACTGCAGGTAGGACCACATTTCGTCGATCGTCGCGCGATGATCATCCGGAAAACGCAGACGCTTTTCGATCTCCTGCTCGAACTGGCTGAAGATGCTGTTGATGATGTCGTCTTTGTTGCGGAAGTGGTAGTACAGGTTGCCCGGACTGATTTCCATTTCCTCGGCGATCGTCGTGGTCGTGACGTTCGGCTCGCCGATTTCGTTGAAAAGCTTCAACGACAGTTCGAGAATCCGTTCGCGCGTGCGGCGGGGAGGTTTGGCTTCCATGTCGTCCGGCCCTGGTAACGCCGGGCGCGCGGCGCGGCGGCGTGCCGCTGCTGCGTGATCCACCCTGGCGGTTAGTATTTTTGAGAGACAATCGAACGATTATAAACCGACCGTTCTCATGCCAAGGGCGGAGTCAGGGTTTTCACAACAGTGTGTATGCAAACAACCTGCCAGACGGCTACAGCCAGCCTCTGAGTCCATGCAGCACGAGCGGGCCGACGATCAGCCCCCACGTCATCAGGCACATGCCCAGTGCCACCATCACGGCCGCGCTGCCGAGATCCTTGGCACGCCGCGACAATTCGTGGCGTTCGAGCGAAATACGGTCGATCGCCGCTTCCACGCTCGAATTCAGCAGTTCGACGATCAGCACCAGCAGCACCGAGCCGAGCAACAGCACCCGGCTCACCGGATCGACCGGGACGATCACGCCACAAGGCACGAGGATGGCCGCGAGCGTCAACTCCTGGCGAAACGCGCTTTCTTCACGAATGGCGACCTGAAAGCCCGCCAGAGAATTCTTCATTGCGTGCCAGGCGCGCGTGATACCGCGATTGCCCTTGTACGGATTGAACGGCAGCGGCGCGAGCGGATCGTCGGGACCGAGCGGCTCGTCGGGACCGAGCGGCTCGTGGGCGTCTGCGGATACGACCGTCGGCGCCGCAGCGGACGCGCTGTGGCGCGACGACGGCACGGCCTGCGACGGCCGCGCCGTGCCATTCACGCGGACCTCGGGCGTGCCGTCCGCCGGTTGCGACATACCGGCTTCGTGCATATCGTCGAACGGTTCGATGCTGCTGGCGTCCGTTTCAACCGAATGCAGCGCGCCACGCGGGGCGCGCCGGACACTGGAGGTTCTTGCTCGCATGGGCGGATTGGGGCGGCGCGTCACGCGGCCGCGCTCTCCTCGCTAAAGGAGGAAGGCCGCGGCAGCGGCTTCAGATGCGCGGCGAACTGCTCGGATGCGGCGGCCCACGAGAAACGCTCGGCCCACGCGCGTGCGTGGTTGCGGTCGATTTTCAGGGCATCGAGACACGCCTCGCGCAGATCTTCGTTCATGGCGCCGGCGCCGCCGTCGCCCAGCACGTCGATCGGGCCCGTGACCGGGTAAGCGGCGACCGGCGTGCCGCAGGCGAGCGCCTCGAGCAGCACGAGGCCGAAGGTGTCGGTGCGGCTCGGGAACACGAACACGTCGGCGGCGGCGTACACCTTGGCGAGTTCGGCCTGCGTCAGCACGCCCAGATAGTTCGCCTGCGGATAGCGCGACTTCAGTTCAGCGAGCGCGGGACCTTCGCCGGCGACCCACTTCGAACCCGGCAGATCCAGCTTGAGAAATGCTTCGACGTTCTTCTCCACCGCCACGCGTCCGACGTAGAGGAAGATGGGCCGCGCCGTGTTGAGGACCTTGGAATCCATCTGGTGGAAGATATCAAGGTCGACGCCACGCGTCCACAGCACCACATTCGTGAAGCCGAATTTCTCGAGGTCGGCCTTGACGACAGGCGTCGGCGCCATCACGGCGAGCGAGGCCTTGTGGAACCAGTGCAGAAACCGGTAGGTGGCGGCGAGCGGAATGCCGAAGCGCGCCTGCACGTATTCCGGAAAACGCGTGTGATAAGCGGTCGTGAACGGCAGCTTGTGCTTGATGGCGTAGGCGCGTGCCGCCATGCCGAGCGGCCCTTCGGTGGCGATGTGCAGCGCGTCCGGAGCGAAGGTGTCGATGCGCTCGTGCAGCTTGCGTTTCGGGAACAGCGACAGGCGGATTTCCGGGTAGGTCGGGCACGGAATCGTCTTGAATTCGAGCGGCGTCAACAGGTCGACCCGGTGGCCAAGCGCAGTCAGCTCGCGGGTCGTGTTCTTCAGCGTGCGAACCACGCCATTGACCTGCGGTTCCCATGCATCGGTGACGATCATGATCTTCATCGGTGTTTGCCCAATCGAAGTTAAAGGGGATGACGCGGGTACAAAAAGCAGGCCGTCGACCTGACCGCGAGGCCGGCTCATCAGGCGGTCGCCCGGGCCTTCTGCGCGCTTTCTTCAGGCGAGCGCATCACGGTCCAGTAGATCACCTTGAGTTCACCTTCGTAGGTTTCGACGAGCGCCGACAGGCTCTCGACCCAATCGCCGTCGTTGCAATACAGCACGCCGTCGATATCGCGGATCTCGGCCTTGTGGATATGGCCGCACACCACGCCGTCGCAGCCGCGGCGACGCGCTTCGTCGGTCATCACGCGTTCGAACGAGGAGATGAAATTCACCGCGTTCTTCACCTGATGCTTGAGGTACTGTGACAGCGACCAGTACTGGAAGCCAAGGCGGCTGCGGATCCGGTTGAACCAGCGGTTCAGCACGAGAATCAGCGTGTAGAGCGTGTCGCCGAGATAGGCGAGCCATTTGGCGTGCTGGATCACGCCGTCGAACAGGTCGCCGTGGACGATCCACAGGCGCTTGCCGGCGAGCGTGGTGTGGAAGGCCTCGCCGCGCACGTGGATGTCGCCGAAAGCGAGATCGCAGAACTGGCGTGCGGCTTCGTCGTGATTGCCCGGGATATAGACGACCTGGGTGCCTTTGCGGGCCTTGCGCAGGATCTTCTGCACGACGTCGTTGTGGGCCTGCGGCCAGTACCAGCCTTTCTTCAACTGCCAGCCGTCGATGATGTCGCCGACCAGGTACAGATACTCCGAGTCGTTGTGGCGCAGGAAGTCCAGCAGATACGGCGCCTGACAGCCGCTCGAACCGAGGTGGATGTCGGACAGCCAGATCGTGCGGTAGCGGTGCGGCTCCTCATGGTCGTCGTCGTGACGGCCGGGTTGCGGGTCCGAGGAGAGCGGCGGCAGTGGCAGCGGCAGGCCGTTGCCGAAGGAAGCGGAATCCGGCCGGAAAGCGACGGGGTCGACGCCCGGGCCAGTCTGGCGGAACAGGGAAGTCGCGGACGTTTTTGGGTCCATGGCTCACGCGTCGAGTTGCAGTGAGCGTATTGCGCCATCCGCGCGTGACTGTGCCGTGACAGTCACAAGAAGTTCTTATTACGAGGTCCTGCGCAGCGTGCGGTTTTCAGCCGCCTACCGCGACGATCCGGGTACCGGCCAGGCGGTCGTGCAGAAACTGACGATTGGCGTCGAAGCGGCCTGTGGCGGCCCATAGCACGAACCAGACGGCGGCAATCACCAGCGTGTGCGGGAGCGAGAGCCCAAGCAGCGGATGCAGCGCGAGCGGCGGCAGGAACCACAGCCACGCCAGCACATAGCGCACGATGGCGCGGGGCGTGGAGAGCGGCGAGCCGTCCGCAGCGACCACCCGTAGCCGCCAGGTTTTCATGGGCAGGGTCTGGCCGCTGTGGGTCCAGAACCACACGAAATACAGGCCGACCACGAACCCGATCCAGGCGGCCAGCAGATTGTGGTGGGTCAAACCGTTGCGCTGTTGCGTCAGCGTGCTGAACAGATAGCCGGCGAGGAACACCACGCCGAACAGGATCACGCCTTCGTAGAGCATGGTGGCGAGCCTGCGGCGGATCGACGGCGTGGCGAGAAGCGCGGCAATGGACGGCTGGGGTCGGTTACGCGGATTGGGCGGATTAGGCACGTTGGGCGCGGTGAACACGTTCATGGGGGAAGGTGGGCCGTGCGTGCCGTGCTCAGGAGCCGTTGTAAATCGACGGCGAGGCCTGCGGCGGGACGGGCGCAATGGTGCTGGAGGCGGGCGTGGGTGGTGCCACCTGCAGTGCGGCGTGGGTACCCGACGCGCTGGCCGTGGCGACCACCCCGCTCGCCGTGCGCTCGCGCCCATTGACGAGGCGTTCGATATCTTTCAGTTCGGTTCTGCCGGACGGCGGCGCGCTGACGACGGTGGGGCGGCGCTTGCGCTCGCTCGCGGCGAGCCGCTCCTTCTGTTCTTCCGGTAGCTGCTGATACGCCTTCCACGCCTTCTGGCGGGCCTCGCGCGGCAACTCCTTGGACACCTGATAGTTCTCGCGGGCCACGCGACGCTGCTCCGGCGTGAGGCGAACCCATTCGGTCATGCGATCGTGCAGGCCCTTTTGCTGTTCAGGCGACAACTTCGAGTAACGCGAGGCGATCTTGATCCATTTTCGCTTACGTTCGTCGCTGAAGGTGTCCCAGGTGCTGGCAAACGGTGCGAGCGCGATGTGCTCGGCGTCGGTGAGATGCGACCAGGAGAGCGGGCTGGCTTCGGGCAGTCCCGGCAGTTCCGCGCTGAGCGCCGGCGCGGAGGCCTTGGCAGGCGCGCCGGCAGTCTGTGCCGCAGCGGACGTGGCGCTTGGGTAGAAGCGCGGATACGTCGCGGCGAACGACACGAGCGCCGCGATTGCGCATCCGGATACAACGGCGAGGCCGCGCTTGTAACTCACCCGAAGAGTCTCCCGCTCAGTGCGCGCGCGAAAGATACGCGTTGAAGCCGTGATCGAGATAGGCGTTGAGCGGCAGATCGTCGCTCAGCATGGCGGCGTCGATATCGGCGAGCTCAGCGGTGCGTTGCTGGTCTTCCCAGTAGGCGATCGCCACGAGGCTGATCACCAGCGCCGCGAGCGGCCAGGCGAGCGCGAAGCGGCGCAGCGGCGAACGGCGGCGTTGCGGGGCAACCGGCTGCGGCATGCCGGACAGCGCGCCGGCGGCACCGGCGAAGGCCGGTACGAATACCGGTGCGGCGACGGTCTCGGGTTTTTTACGGGCGAGCGCAGCGCGCCGCGCCACCGCGAGCCGGTCGACGGTAGCGGGGGGGAGCGCGGCGGCATTTTCATCGAGCGCGCGGCGTACCTGCCTTGCGAACTCGAGTTCTTTCGTATCGAGAGAGGAGCTCATAGCGTGATTCCTTTGGCCTTGAGCGCTTGCGCCAGCGTATGAGTGGCCCGCGAACAGTGTGTCTTCACACTGCCTTCGGAGCAGCCCATCGCGGCAGCAGTCTCGGCGACATCCATATCTTCCCAATAACGCATGAGAAACGCCTCCCGTTGACGTGCCGGTAATTTTTGGATCTCGTCGTCAATCAACTGTAAGACTTGTTCGCGCTCCAGCTTCTGCTCACTACTCTCGGCGCCTACCGAGCCTTCTTGTGCTTCGAATGTCTCCAAAGGGTCGAATTCGTCGTCCTCGGAGCTGCCGAGCGAGGAGAACAGACTAACCCAGGTATTGCGTACTTTCTGCCGACGAAAATAGTCGTGCATCGCATTCTGCAGAATACGCTGAAACAGCAGCGGCAGTTCGGCCGCCGGCCGGTCGCCGTATTTTTCGGCGAGCTTGATCATCGCGTCCTGCACGATGTCGAGCGAGGCGTCGTCGTCCCGCACGGCGTAGACCGTCTGCTTGAACGCGCGCCTTTCGACGCCCGCCAGAAAATCGGCGAGTTCCTTGTCTGATGCCATCAGTTGGGGGGCGGCGCAGCGAGCGTGCGCGTAATCGATCGAAATTGTCGTAAAACTGGCGGATGCTAACAAACTTTCGCTCCGCTGGGGAAAAACACGAAGCCGTATCGATACTTATGACAACTTTTCACGCCGTTGCACGGGTTGTTGCGGATGGCGTGGAAATATTTTCTTGACCGTCGCGCCGTCAGCAGATATCTTCGACGGTTCGCAACATAAGTGACTTGTCTCATTTGAGGTGTGGCCCAAGAAGCTCACCTGTCAAACTGGACGCGCCGCTTGAACCCGAGCCACAAGCCCGGCAGAGAGCACCCGATCAATTTTTTGCCGAAAATTCGAAAGGTGAATGAATGAATATGCCCAGCGCGGAATTCTCCACGTCGGATACGACTCCCCATCGCGAAACCGAATCGATTGGCGCCACCGTGCTCATGCGTGCACTGGCCGACGAAGACGTTGAATTTGTTTGGGGCTATCCCGGCGGCTCGGTACTCTACATCTACGACGAGCTGTACAAGCAGGACAAGTTCCAGCACATTCTCGTGCGCCACGAACAGGCCGCAGTCCATGCCGCTGACGCCTATGCGCGCTCAACGGGCAAGGTCGGCGTGTGCCTCGTGACCTCCGGCCCCGGCGTCACCAATGCGGTGACCGGCATTGCCACCGCCTACATGGATTCGATTCCTCTGGTGGTGATCAGCGGCCAGGTTCCGACCGGTGCGATCGGCCAGGATGCATTCCAGGAATGCGATACGGTCGGCATCACGCGTCCGTGCGTGAAGCACAACTTCCTCGTGAAGGACGTGCGCGACCTCGCCGCTACCGTCAAGAAAGCCTTCTTCATTGCCCGTACTGGCCGGCCCGGTCCGGTGCTGATCGACATTCCGAAAGACGTGTCGAAGACGCCTTGCCAGTACGAACCGCTGAAGAGCGTTTCGCTGCGCTCGTACAACCCGGTGACGAAGGGTCACTCCGGCCAGATCCGCAAGGCGGTGTCCTTGCTGCTGTCCGCGAAACGTCCGTATATCTACACCGGCGGCGGCATCATCCTCGCGGATGCGGCGCGTGAGCTGAACCAGTTCGCCGACCTGCTCGGCTATCCCGTCACGAATACGTTGATGGGATTGGGCGGCTATCGGGCGAGCGACAAGAAATTCCTCGGCATGCTCGGCATGCACGGTACGTACGAAGCCAATATGGCCATGCAGCATTGCGACGTGCTGATCGCCATTGGTGCGCGCTTCGACGACCGCGTGATCGGCGACCCAGCGCATTTTTCGTCGGTGCCGCGCAAGATCATCCATATCGACATCGATCCTTCTTCCATTTCCAAGCGGGTCAAGGTCGACATTCCGATCGTCGGCGACGTCAAGGAAGTGCTGAAAGAGCTGATCGAGCAGTTGCAGACGGCCGAGCACGGCCCCGACACCGCGGCACTCGCCGACTGGTGGAAGGACATCGAAACCTGGCGCGCCAAAGATTGCCTGAAGTTCGATCGCAAGGGCGACATCATCAAGCCGCAGTACGTGGTGGAAAAGGCGTATGAACTGACCGACGGCAATGCCTTCGTATGTTCGGACGTCGGCCAGCATCAGATGTGGGCGGCACAGTTCTATCGCTTCAACAAGCCGCGCCGCTGGATCAACTCCGGTGGTCTCGGCACGATGGGCTTTGGCCTGCCGGCGGCGATGGGCGTGAAGATGGCGCATCCGAACGACGACGTGCTCTGTATCACGGGCGAAGGCTCGATCCAGATGTGCATTCAGGAACTGTCGACCTGCAAGCAGTACGAAACGCCGATCAAGATCATTTCGCTGAACAACCGCTATCTGGGCATGGTGCGCCAGTGGCAGCAGATCGAATACAGCAAGCGTTATTCGCATTCCTACATGGATGCGCTGCCGGATTTCGTGAAGCTCGCCGAGGCTTATGGCCATGTCGGCATGCGGATCGAGAAAACGGCGGACGTCGAGCCGGCGCTGAAAGAAGCGCTGCGCCTGAAGGACCGCACGGTATTTCTCGACTTTCAGACCGATCCGACCGAAAACGTCTGGCCGATGGTTCAGGCCGGCAAGGGCATCACGGAGATGCTGCTCGGGGCGGAAGATCTATAACGAACGGTCTTGACGTTGGCTTTGTCATGCGCGCTTTCAAAAAAAGCGTAGGCGGACGTAGCGGCGCAAACCGGCTCGCACATATCACACATCTGGAAGAAGCGAAACATGAGACACATTATTTCCGTCCTGCTGGAAAACGAACCGGGCGCGCTGTCGCGCGTGGTCGGCCTGTTTTCCGCTCGCGGGTACAACATCGAAACCTTGACGGTGGCCCCGACCGAAGACCATTCGCTGTCGCGCATGACCATCGTTTCCATTGGCTCGGACGACGTGATCGAACAGATCACGAAGCATTTGAACCGCCTGATCGAGGTGGTGAAAGTGGTCGACCTTACCGAAGGCGCCCATATCGAGCGCGAGCTGATGTTGATCAAGGTAAGGGCGGTCGGTAAGGAGCGTGAGGAGATGAAGCGGATGTCGGATATCTTCCGCGGGCGCATCATCGACGTCACCGAAAAGACCTATACGATCGAACTGACGGGCGCGAGCGACAAGCTCGATGCCTTCATTGAAGGGCTCGATGCGACCGCGATTCTCGAAACGGTCCGCACGGGCAGCTCGGGGATCGGTCGCGGCGAACGGATTCTGAAGGTCTGACGCCAGCTTTTACCACTCGCGGCCGGGCAGTGCCTGCACCCACCCGGCCATGCAACAGATTCGCAGTATTTGAATTTCAACGATTTCACTGAATTTAGCCAAGGAACTGACATGAAAGTTTTCTACGACAAGGACGCCGACCTCTCCCTCATCAAGGGCAAGCAAGTCACCATCATCGGCTATGGCTCGCAAGGCCATGCTCACGCGCTGAACCTGAAGGAAAGCGGCGTGAACGTGACGGTCGGCCTGCGCAAGGGCGGTGCTTCGTGGAGCAAGGCTGAGAACGCCGGCCTCGCGGTCAAGGAAGTGGCTGAAGCCGTGAAGGGCGCAGACGTCGTCATGATGCTGCTGCCGGACGAGCAGATCGCCGAAGTCTATGCCAAGGAAGTGCACGGCAACGCCAAGGAAGGCGCGGCGCTCGCCTTCGCGCACGGCTTCAACGTGCACTACGGTCAGGTCATTCCGCGTGCCGACCTCGACGTCATCATGATCGCGCCGAAGGCGCCGGGCCACACGGTGCGCGGTACGTACACGCAAGGTGGCGGCGTGCCGCACCTGATCGCCGTGGCGCAGGACAAGTCGGGCGCGGCGCGTGACATCGCGCTGTCGTACGCAGCAGCGAACGGCGGCGGCCGTGCCGGCATCATCGAAACCAACTTCCGCGAAGAAACGGAAACCGACCTGTTCGGCGAACAGGCCGTGCTGTGCGGCGGTACGGTCGACCTGATCAAGGCTGGCTTCGAAACGCTGGTGGAAGCGGGCTACGCGCCGGAAATGGCGTATTTCGAGTGCCTCCACGAACTGAAGCTGATCGTCGACCTGATCTATGAAGGCGGCATCGCCAACATGAACTACTCGATCTCGAACAACGCCGAATACGGCGAATACGTGACGGGTCCGAAGATCGTGACGGCTGAAACGAAGAAGGCCATGAAGCAGGTGCTGACCGACATTCAGACGGGCGAGTACGCCAAGAGCTTCATCATCGAAAACCGTGCTGGCGCGCCGACGCTGCAATCGCGCCGCCGTCTGACGGCTGAGCACCAGATCGAAACGGTCGGTGCGAAGCTGCGCGCGATGATGCCGTGGATCGCCAAGAACAAGCTGGTCGACCAGTCGAAGAACTAAGGCGCATTGCGTCGTTCATGACCGTCGCGGCGCTTCGGCGCAGGCGTTGGGAATGCAAAAAGCCGCCCAAGGGTGCTGAACCCTGGGCGGCTTTTGCTATCCTACGGTTTTACAAAAATACAGAAGCCAATCCATCCATGAATTACCCTCATCCGATCATCGCGCGCGAAGGCTGGCCTTTTATCGCCATCGCGGCCGTCGTTGCGTTGTTGATCCAAGCCTTCGCGGGATTCGGCTTTGCCTGGCTGTTCTGGCTGCTGCTCATCTTCGTCGTGCAGTTCTTCCGCGATCCGGCGCGCCCCATCCCCACGCAAGCCAATGCCGTGCTGTGCCCGGCTGACGGCCGCATTGTCGCCGTTGAAACCACGCATGATCCGTACGCCAACCGTGAAGCGCTGAAAATCAGCGTGTTCATGAACGTGTTCAATGTCCATTCGCAACGCTCGCCGGTGGATGGCGCGATCTCAAAGGTCGAATATTTCCCGGGCGCGTACCTGAACGCCGCGGTGGACAAGGCCTCGACCGAGAACGAACGCAATGCGCTGGTGATCGAAACGGCCAACGGCCATACCGTGACTTCGGTGCAGATCGCCGGGCTGATCGCGCGGCGCATTCTTTGCTACGTGCGTTCCGGCGAACCGCTCACGCGCGGCCAACGCTACGGCTTCATTCGTTTCGGTTCGCGTGTCGACGTGTATTTGCCGGTGGGCAGCCGTCCGCGCGTGTCGATCGGCGAGAAGGTCTCGGCGTCGTCGACCATTCTTGCTGAACTCGAACTATAAAGCGGCACCAGGGAGGTTTATCCGATGGCCGCATTCAAGCGTCGTCCCCGTAACACCGCAGCCGCACAGCCGCGGCCGTTTCGGCGCAACAAACCCATGGTGCAGGACACGGTGCCGATCGACAGCCGCCGCGCTGCGCGTCAGCAGTTTCTGAGGAAGCGCGGCATCTATCTGCTGCCCAACTCGTTCACCACGGCGGCGCTGTTCTGCGGCTTCTTCGCGGTGGTGCAGGCCATGAACGTGCGCTTCGAGGTTGCCGCGATCGCGATTTTCGTCGCCATGGTGCTCGACGGCATGGACGGCCGCGTTGCGCGGATGACCCATACGCAAAGCGCGTTCGGCGAACAGTTCGACAGCCTCTCGGACATGGTGTCGTTCGGCGTGGCGCCGGCGCTGGTCATGTACGAATGGGTGCTGAAGGACCTCGGCCGCTGGGGCTGGCTGGCGGCATTCGTTTATTGCTCGGGCGCGGCATTGCGGCTCGCGCGCTTCAATACGAACATCGGCGTGGTCGACAAGCGCTTCTTCCAGGGCATGCCGAGCCCGGCGGCCGCCGCGCTGATCGCGGGTTTCGTGTGGCTCGCCACCGATAACCGCGTGCCGGTCAAGCTGGTCTGGCTGCCGTGGGTCGCGTTCGTACTGACCATCTATGCCGGCGTGACCATGGTGTCGAATGCGCCGTTTTACAGCGGCAAGGCGCTCGACGTGCGGCACCGCGTGCCGTTCGGCGTGATCCTGCTGGTGGTGATGGCGTTCGTGCTGGTGTCGTCCGATCCGCCGTTGATGCTGTTCGGCCTGTTCGTCCTGTATGGCCTGTCGGGCTACGTGTTTTGGGGCTATCAGGCGCTGCGGGGCAGGGCTAATCCGGCCCGCTCGGTGCAGCGGGAGCGCTGAGCGGCTTCCGCCGAACGGTCTGGCGTGGATTGAAACGGCAGCCTGCGGGCTGCCGTTTTTCATTATGCGGCGTCTATATTCTGGATACGCAAGGCCGCGCGCAGTGGCTGCCGTAGCGCCAATTGCAGGATTTTGGGAATGCCGCTATAGTCGGTGAATGGCGATTTTCCAGTTCCCCTTCCAGCCTCTTCAAGCCGGCGCGCTGCTATGCGTGCCAGCGCTAGCGCGCCTAACGCGCTGATCGTTTTCGCCCTCCGTCTGCCTCGTTCGTTGTTTGGCGTCGCCTGCGGTGGCGCAAACACCCGAATTCCGTTTTCCGATCCCACAATCGACCGAATCCCCCCAGGAGACCCGAGATGGCAGACAAACTGATCATTTTCGACACGACGTTGCGCGATGGCGAGCAATCGCCCGGTGCCTCGATGACCAAGGAAGAGAAAATCCGCATCGCCAA
Source organism: Paraburkholderia sp. GAS41 (assembly GCF_050436545.1). Classification (NCBI taxonomy): domain Bacteria; kingdom Pseudomonadati; phylum Pseudomonadota; class Betaproteobacteria; order Burkholderiales; family Burkholderiaceae; genus Paraburkholderia; species Paraburkholderia sp. GAS41. The sequence goes on along the minus strand of NZ_JBNDMK010000010.1, from coordinate 45,813 downwards.
ACAGCTGGAGCGGATGAAGGTGGACATCATCGAAGCCGGTTTTGCGGCCAGCTCGAACGGCGATTTCGACGCGATTCACACGATCGCCTCGATGGTCAAGGACAGCACGGTCTGCTCGCTCGCGCGCGCCAACGACAAGGACATCCAGCGCGCCGCCGACGCGCTGAAGCCGGCCGATCATTTCCGCATCCACACGTTCATCGCAACGTCGCCGCTGCACATGGAAAAGAAGCTGCGCATGTCGCCGGATCAGGTGTTCGAGCAAGCGCGGCTCGCCGTGCGGTTCGCTCGCAAGTTCACCAACGACGTCGAATTCTCGCCGGAAGACGGCAGCCGCTCGGACATGGATTTCCTGTGCCGCGTGCTGGAAGCGGTGATCGCGGAAGGCGCCACGACCATCAACATCGCCGATACGGTCGGCTACGGCGTGCCGGAACTGTACGGTCAACTGGTCAGGACGCTGCGCGAACGGATTCCGAATTCGGATAAAGCGGTGTTTTCCGTGCACTGCCACAACGACCTCGGCATGGCGGTGGCGAACTCGCTCGCCGGCGTGCAGATTGGCGGTGCGCGTCAGGTGGAATGCACGATCAACGGTCTCGGCGAGCGCGCGGGCAATACCTCGCTCGAAGAAATCGTGATGGCCGTGAAAACGCGCAAAGACTACTTTGGCCTCGATCTCGGCATCGACACGACCCAGATTGTGCCGGCCTCGAAGCTCGTGTCGCAGATCACCGGTTTCGTGGTGCAGCCAAACAAGGCCGTGGTCGGGGCGAACGCTTTTGCGCACGCGTCGGGCATTCACCAGGACGGCGTGCTGAAGGCGCGCGACACCTACGAAATCATGCGTGCCGAAGACGTGGGGTGGAGCGCCAACAAGATCGTGCTCGGCAAGCTCTCGGGGCGCAATGCATTCAAGCAGCGTCTGCAGGAGCTTGGCATCTCGCTGGACAGCGAAGCGGAGTTGAACACGGCGTTCGCGCGCTTCAAGGAACTGGCCGATCGCAAGTCGGAGATTTTCGACGAAGACATCATTGCGATCGTCACGGAAGAATCGGCGGAAGCGCAGCAGAAGGAGCACTATCAGTTCCTGTCGCTCGCCCAGCATTCGGAAACGGGCGAGCAGCCGCATGCGCGGGTCGTGTTCACCGTCGAGGGCAAAGAGGTGACCGGCGAAGCGCGCGGCAATGGCCCGGTGGATGCCACGCTGAACGCGATTGAAACCGAAGTCGGCAGCGGCTCCGAGTTGCTGCTGTACTCGGTGAACGCGATCACCACCGGCACCCAGGCGCAGGGCGAAGTGACCGTGCGGCTGTCGAAGAGTGGACGCATCGTGAACGGCGTGGGCACGGATCCGGATATCGTCGCGGCGTCCGCGAAGGCCTATATCTCGGCGCTCAACAAACTGCATTCGAATGTAGAGAAGGTCAATCCGCAGCGTTCGGAAGGCGTGTAAGGCTGCGGCGCGACCCGCGCCGCGGTACACAAAAAAGGCCCTCGCCACACAATGGCGAGGGCCTTGTCACATCTGCCCGGAGAATCCTCGCGGAGTCTAGAAGAAATTGCTGCGGCGGTCCGGATCGTGCAGCGGATCAGGTGTTTTCTGGGTGGTTCGCAGCAGGCCCTGATCGTCGAAATAGAAGCTGTACATCATGTACCAGACGTTGTCTTCCAGGTAACGATAGGTCCAGACTTCGCGCTTCATCAGCGGGTAGTAGGAGGTTTCGACCGGACGGCCGAAATTGACCAACACGTCGCTCTTGGTCCACGTGCCGATCTGAGCCTTGTAGAACTCGTTGGGCTGCAATACCTGTCGCACGTCCACGATCTTGCCGGTGCCGTCGATGTCGGCCGCGGTAGTGGTTTCGCCCATTGGCTGGGTGGGCCACATCAGACGCTTGCCGCCGTTGGGCAGGTCGTATACTTCGCGCGGCGCGCCGAGTTTCGCGACGATCGTGGACGCGTCCTCGCCCTGCTGGAACTGCTGCCAAGGCTGTGCGCAACCCGCGAGCAGCAGCGCGCCGAGGCCGGCGAGCGCGGCACGCCGCAGATTCCCACGCCGTCGTGCCGCTGCAACGGGCGAGGCGAACGCGGATGTGAGGCGGGTAAGCATGACTTCCTCCGACGGCATGGGATGGTGGTTTTATCATCGAGACGCAATATTTTGACACGCGAAGCGGCAAAAGATCGTGCAGACCTGGTTAACGCTGCGGGGCGCTTGCTTATTCCGCATCGTGCGTCCTATGATCCGCGCTTCGGACGATTCAGAGGAGCTGCGCATGGCGGCGAAGTGGGGGCGCGTCGTGGCAGCGGCGCTGGCGGCGGTTGTGATGACGGGCGTGTGTGCTGCGGACGAGGAGGGCGCCTCGGCGTCGGGCGCTGCGCCGGGCGGCAAGCCAATCCAGCTCGCGCTGATCGAAGGCATGTCGGGCCCGTTCGCCAACGCCGGGGCGGCGGTGGAGCGCAATCTGCGCTTCGGTGTCGAACAGGTGAACGCGCACGGCGGCGTGAAGCTCCCAGATGGCGGGCATCCGCTCGAACTCGTCGTGCTGGACAGCAAGGGCAGCCCCGAGGAAGCGCTGCTGCAATTGCGGGCGGCGGCGGATCGCCATATCGGCTACATCCTGCAAGGCAATAGCTCGGCCGTGGCGGCGGCGCTGCTCGGCGCGATCGAAAAGCAGAACAGCCGCGAGCCCGACAACCGCGAACTGTTCCTCAACTATTCAGCCGACGACCCCGCGCTGACCAACGCTGCCTGCAGCTTCTGGCATTTCCGCTTCGACGCGCACGCCGGGATGCGCATGGATGCGCTGGCCGACGTGATCCAGCGCGACCCTTCAGTGAAAAAGGTCTACCTGCTGAACCAGGATTACAGCTTTGGCCGCGACGTCAGCGCGCTCGCGCGTTCGACGCTGGCGGCCAAGCGCCCGGACATCGCGATCGTCGGCGATGAGTTTCACCCGATTGGCCGTGTGAAGGATTTCGCGCCTTACATCGCGAAGATCCGCGCTAGCGGGGCGGACGCGGTCGTCACGGGCAACTGGGGTAACGACCTGACGCTGCTGGTCAAGGCCGCGCGCGAGCAGGGCCTCGAAACGCGCTTCTACACGTTCTACGGCAATAGTCTCGGCGCGCCGGCCGCGCTCGGCGACGCGGGTCTCAAGCGGGTCATCGCGGTGGCCGACTGGCATCCGAATGCCGGCGGAGCAGCATCGGACGCCTGGTACAAGGCGTTTCGCGCCCGTTACCCGGATGCTCAGGACGACTACCCCGTGCTGCGCATGGAATTGATGACCGAGATGCTCGCCGCGGCCATGAACAAGGCCGGCAGTACGGAGCCGGAGGCGGTCGCGAAGACGCTCGAGGGGATGAAGTTCGACAACGGCTTCCACCCGTCGTGGCTGCGTGCCGACGATCATCAAATGATTCAGCCCCTTTATGTGATGGAGATGGACAAGGCCGGCACGCCTGGCGTGCGCTTCGATAACGAGGGTTCGAGGTACGGCTTTCGCACGGTGCTGGCGCTGCCACCCGAGCGCACCGTCCCGCCCACGACCTGCCGGATGACGCGGCCCTGACGCATTGCGACGCGCCTCGATGGCACAAGGCGCCAGCCGGCGGGCGCTGGACTCCCGGCTGGCGGATACGCTCCGTCACTGCGGGGGTCGCGGGCGCTCCAGGCTGTGCTACAATACGCCCCTCGTTGTAATCCACGGCACGGCCTTTCTTCCGTGACCGCCTGTCTAGTTCTAAAGGAAATTGATATGTCCGCAGTTGAAACAAGCAAGAAGTCGGAAGTCGTTGCGCAATTCGCACGCGCAGCTAACGACACCGGCTCCCCCGAAGTTCAGGTCGCTCTGCTGACGACCCGTATCAACGAACTGACCGTTCACTTCAAGGCCCACACGAAGGATCACCACAGCCGCCGCGGTCTGCTGCGCATGGTGAGCCGTCGTCGTAAGCTGCTCGACTACCTGAAGGGTAAGGACGCGGACCGTTACCGCGCGCTGATCGAGAAGCTGGGTCTGCGTAAGTAATTGGGCGCGCAGTAAGGCGCTCTCAGCAAGATGCCTGTGTCAGTTCAACTGATGCAGGCATTTTGTTTTTGAACGGTGCGCTTCATGTGAGGTGCACCGGCGGTTGTCCGCAGTAGCGTGACGGTTCATGCAGCGGGCAACACCCAACACAGCCGGGCTTCAGGGCAGAGCTTTGTGTCATTCCAGCGGTTCGCGCATCGGCGTGATTCTCTGGAATGGCATAAATAACACTCCTCTTCCCATGGGGCACCGGTCCTGGCGTTGCCGCGCCGCTTCCGGTCCGCGCGGCATAACGATGGAGCGAAAAAATGACTATGTTCAATAAAATCGTCAAAGAATTTAAGTGGGGCCAACATAACGTTCGCCTCGAAACGGGCGAAATCGCTCGTCAGGCAAGCGGTGCTGTGATCGTCGATGTCGAAGATACCGTCGTGCTGGCCACGGTGGTCGGCGCCAAGACCGCCAAGCCGGGCCAGGATTTCTTCCCGCTGACCGTCGACTACCTCGAAAAGACCTACGCTGCCGGCAAGATCCCGGGTGGTTTTTTCCGCCGTGAAGGCCGTCCGTCGGAAGGCGAAACGCTGACTTCGCGCCTGATCGACCGTCCGCTGCGCCCGCTGTTCCCGGAAGGCTTCTACAACGAAGTGCAGGTCGTGATCCACGTCCTGTCGCTGAACCCGGAAATCCCCGCTGACATTCCCGCGCTGATCGGCGCGTCGGCGGCGCTCGCTGTGTCCGGTCTGCCGTTCAACGGCCCGGTCGGCGCTGCACGCGTGGCTTATATCAACAACGAATACGTGCTGAACCCGACGCGTCCGCAAATGAAGGAATCGGCGCTCGACCTGATCGTCGCCGGCACAGAACGCGCGGTGCTGATGGTGGAATCGGAAGCGCAGCAACTGAGCGAAGAAGTGATGCTCGGCGGCGTGGTGTTCGGCCACGAGCAGATGCAGATCGCGATCGACGCGATCCATGAACTGGTCCGCGAAGGCGGCAAGCCGGAATGGGACTGGAAGCCGGCAGCGAAGAACGAAGCGCTGATCGCACGCGTGGCGGAACTGGCGCAAGCCGACCTGCTCGCCGCTTACCAGATTCGCGACAAGCAGGCGCGTTCGACCAAGCTGAAGGAAGTCTACGCAGCGACGTCGGCGAAGCTCGAAGAAGACGCAGCGGCAAGCGGCACGGCAGCAGCCGACAAGGCTACGGTCGGCAACGTGCTGTTCGACATCGAAGCGAAGATCGTCCGTACGCAGATCCTCGACGGCGAACCGCGTATCGACGGTCGCGACACGCGCACCGTGCGCCCGATCGAAATCCGTACCGGCGTGCTGCCGCGTACGCACGGTTCGGCGCTGTTCACGCGCGGCGAAACGCAGGCGCTGGTGGTCGCAACGCTGGGTACGAAGGGCGACGAGCAGAACATCGACGCGCTCGAAGGCGAATACCGCGAGCGCTTCATGCTCCACTACAACATGCCTCCGTTCGCGACCGGCGAAACGGGCCGCGTCGGTTCGCCGAAGCGTCGTGAAATCGGTCACGGCCGTCTGGCCAAGCGTGCACTGGCAGCGTGCCTGCCGAGCGCCGACGAATTCGGCTACTCGATCCGCGTCGTGTCGGAAATCACCGAATCGAACGGTTCGTCATCCATGGCTTCGGTGTGCGGCGGCTGCCTCGCGCTGATGGACGCCGGCGTGCCGATGAAGGCGCACGTCGCCGGCATCGCGATGGGCCTGATCCTGGAAGGCAACAAGTTTGCCGTCCTGACCGACATCCTCGGCGACGAAGATCACCTCGGCGACATGGACTTCAAGGTGGCGGGTACCGAAACCGGTGTGACCGCACTGCAGATGGACATCAAGATCCAGGGCATCACCAAGGAAATCATGCAGGTCGCCCTCGCGCAAGCGAAGGAAGGCCGTATGCACATCCTCGGCAAGATGACCTCGGCGGTGTCGGGTGCGAACACGGTGCTGTCTGACTACGCACCGCGCATGATCACCATCAAGATCAATCCGGAAAAGATCCGCGACGTGATCGGCAAGGGTGGCTCGGTGATCCGCGCACTGACGGAAGAGACCGGCACCACAATCGATATTTCGGACGACGGCGTCGTCACCATCGCCAGCACGAGCAGCGAAGGGATGGCCGAAGCGAAGAAGCGTATCGAGAACATCACGCTGGAAGTCGAAGTGGGCCAGGTCTACGAAGGCACCGTGCTCAAGCTGCTCGATTTCGGCGCGATTGTGAACATTCTGCCGGGCAAGGACGGTCTGTTGCACATTTCCGAGATCGCCAACGAGCGCATCAAGGACATCAACGACTACCTGAAGGATGGCCAGCAAGTGAAGGTCAAGGTCATCCAGACGGACGAAAAGGGCCGCGTGCGTTTGTCGGCGAAGGCGTTGCTGAACGACGCCGCGTCGGGCGCACCGCAAAGCGAACCGACGCCGCAGTAATGCGGTAAGGTAGGAAACGGCCGGCAGCGTCGATGCGCGCCGGCCGTTTTTCATGCAGGGTGGATCGCATTGCAAACTGGGCAATCGCTTTGTTTGCAGTCCAATCCAAACCTTGGAGGTGACGCAGATGAAAGCGATCGAAATTACCGAATTCGGTGCGCCAGACGTCTTGAAACTCGCGGAGCGGCCCACGCCGCAGCTTAAAGCGGGTGAAGTGCTGATCAAGGTGGCGGCCTCGGGCGTAAATCGTCCGGACGTGCTCCAACGCAAGGGCGGCTATGCGCCGCCGCCGGGCGCGTCGGATCTGCCGGGGCTGGAAGTGGCCGGTGAGATCGTCGGCGGGACGATCGAGGAGAAGCACAATCCGTTCGGACTGAAAATCGGCGATCGTGTCTGCGCATTGCTCACGGGCGGCGGTTACGCGGAATACGCGGCTGCGCCGCTCGCGCAGTGTCTGCCGGTGCCGAAGGGATTGTCCGATATCGAGGCGGCGTCGCTGCCGGAAACCTTCTTTACCGTGTGGAGCAACGTGTTCGGACGTGCGCAGCTGGGCGCGGGCGAAGGCGGGGCGAACGAGACGCTGCTGGTGCAGGGCGGCTCGAGCGGTATCGGCGTGACGGCTATCCAGATCGCTCACGCGTTGGGCTTTCGCGTTTTCGCCACGGCCGGATCGGACGACAAGTGCCGGGCCTGCGAGCAGCTCGGCGCCGAGCGGGCAATCAACTACAAGACCGAGGATTTCGTCGAAGTCCTGAAGTCGTTGACGAACGATCGCGGTGTCGATGTGATTCTCGACATGGTGGCAGGCAGCTACGTGCCGCGCGAGTTGACGGCGCTAGCCGACGGCGGACGGATCGTCCTGATCGCGACGCTCGGTGGCGCGAAGGCGGAGCTGAGCCTGAACGAGATTCTGCGTCGTCGTCTGACGATAACCGGCTCGACGCTGCGTCCGCGGCCGGTTGAGTTCAAGGCAAAGATCGCGGCTGAACTCAAGGCGAAGGTGTGGCCGCATATCGAAAGCGGTGGGATCAAGCCGGTGATCTACAAGGTGTTTCCGGCAGCGCTTGCCGGCGAAGCGCACGCGTTGATGGAAAGCAGCACGCATGTCGGCAAGATCATGCTGGATTGGGCCGGCGCCTAGGTACCGGGTGGGCTTCGGCATGGCTGCCGCGCGAAAGGTCTGTTGGGGCATGCGGTGTGAGCGATTGCAAACACCGGCTCAGGGACAGGTTGACCTATCCCGTTTGATACAGTCGGTTTGACCCGGTCCGCCCGCTCACAGTAAAATTGCGTGTTTTGCGTACGCCGCATGATTCTGAAAGGCGGGCAGTCAGGTGAATATTCGGCACAAACCGGGTCCGCCCCCACTGCAGGACGAACGACAAAACGAGACGATGGCGAAACAACGAGCGAAGCTGGTAGTCGGTAACTGGAAGATGCACGGGCGGCTCGCAGAGAACGTGCTTCTGCTCAAGGCCGTCGCGCAGGGTGCCGATGCACTGCCGGAGAACGTGCGGGTCGGGGTCTGTGTGCCATGCCCGTACCTCGCGCAGGCCCAGGCGCTGCTGGAAGGCGGTCGCGTTGCGTGGGGCGTGCAGGACGTGTCGGCCTACACCGAGGGTGCTTACACGGGCGAAGTGGCTGCGCCGATGACAGTGGACTTCGGTGCGTCGCTGGCAATCGTCGGGCACTCGGAGCGGCGGGCTTATCACCGCGAAAGCGCGGAGCTGGTGGCCGTCAAGGCGCAGCGTGTGCTGGAAGCGGGCTTGGCGCCAATCGTCTGTGTGGGCGAAACGCTTGAAGAGCGCGACGCAGGCAAGACGCAGCAGGTGGTGGGTGCGCAGCTCGATGCAGTGTTGACGAAGTTATCGTCCGAAGAGGTGGCGCGCCTTGTGGTCGCGTACGAACCTGTTTGGGCGATCGGCACCGGCAAAAGCGCCACCTCACAACAGGCGCAGGATGTTCATGCGTTCCTGCGTGCGCGTCTTGTCGCGAAGGGTGCGCCTGACGTAATACTTTTGTATGGCGGTAGCGTGAAGCCGGAGAATGCGGAAGAGTTGTTCCGTCAGCCGGATATCGACGGTGGCCTGATTGGAGGCGCGTCGTTGAAGGATGAAGATTTCCTGGCAATCTGTACGGCGGCCGGCGCGGTAAGCGTCACGCAGTAGCAGGGAGCCCGGGTGAGGAAGACCCATTGCGGGCGGTGCGCCTTGTGCCGCGCGATTAAATAAAGACTCAGGTGAGTGTGATGCTGGTTTTGAAAACATTGATTATCGTCGTTCAGTTGCTGTCGGCGCTTGGGGTCATCGGCCTCGTCTTGCTGCAGCACGGAAAGGGCGCGGATATGGGTGCTGCTTTTGGCAGCGGCGCATCGGGCAGTCTGTTCGGTGCGACGGGTTCGGCGAACTTCCTGTCGCGTACCACCGCGGTGCTCGCAGCGGTCTTTTTTATCAGCACGCTGACCCTGACTTACATCGGCTCGTATCACGCCAAACCTTCTGCAGGCTTGCTCGGCACGGTAGCGACCACTCCGGTTGCGGCATCGTCGGCAGCTGTTCCGGCTGGTGGATCGGGTGCGGTCGCGGCCGTTCCTGCATCGGCGCCGGGCCAGGACGTGCCGAAATAAATTTTTCGGGAAAAGTGCCCGTGGTGCGTTGAACAAACTGTTTAAACCAGTTACAATTCAAGTCTTGAAGCGATTCGCGGGTTTTACAAGTTGATTTCCCGGATTGCAGTAGTGCCGACGTGGTGAAATTGGTAGACACGCTATCTTGAGGGGGTAGTGGCGAAAGCTGTGCGAGTTCGAGTCTCGCCGTCGGCACCAATGTTATCTAAATGCCAGCCGCTTGCTTCGCTTCGGCTGGCATTTTCGCTTCTGCTTGGTGTTTGCGTTAAGCTTGCAGCGTCAAGCGCGCCGAAGTGATTTCGTGCCGGGTGATCTTATCCCTGGCGGCACTCAGAACCAACCGATTGAGGATAGTCTTGAACCTCGCAGCCTATTACCCCGTCTTGTTGTTCCTCCTGGTGGGCACTGGTTTAGGCGTAGCACTGGTCAGTATTGGCAAGATCCTCGGTCCGAGCAGGCCCGACACCGAGAAAAACGCACCGTACGAGTGCGGCTTCGAAGCATTCGAAGATGCGCGCATGAAATTCGATGTGCGCTATTATCTCGTCGCCATTCTTTTCATCATTTTCGATCTTGAAACCGCGTTCCTGTTCCCGTGGGGCGTAGCCCTTCGCGACATTGGCTGGCCCGGCTTCATGGCAATGATGATTTTCCTGCTCGAGTTCCTGCTGGGCTTCGCCTATATCTGGAAGAAGGGCGGCCTGGACTGGGAATGATGGATTAATCGCCGGTTTGCGTGGGTGGCGAGTGCTAGCCGCCCCGTCTGGAGTGGAAAGCAAATGAGTATCGAAGGGGTCTTGAAGGAAGGGTTTGTCACCACCACGGCTGACAAGCTGATCAACTGGACGCGCACCGGCTCCCTGTGGCCGATGACGTTCGGTCTTGCGTGTTGCGCGGTCGAGATGATGCATGCGGGTGCAGCCCGTTATGACCTCGACCGTTTTGGCGTGGTGTTTCGTCCGAGTCCGCGTCAGTCGGACGTGATGATCGTCGCCGGCACGCTCTGCAACAAGATGGCGCCCGCGCTCCGCAAGGTCTACGACCAGATGGCCGAGCCGCGCTGGGTGATCTCGATGGGTTCGTGCGCGAACGGCGGCGGCTACTATCACTACTCGTATTCGGTGGTGCGCGGTTGCGATCGAATCGTGCCAGTGGACGTCTATGTGCCGGGTTGTCCGCCGACCGCAGAAGCGTTGGTCTATGGCGTGATCCAGCTACAAGCGAAGATCCGCCGCACCAATACCATCGCCCGTCAATAAGGCTAGAGCCTCCCACAATATGGCAAGCAAACTCGAGACCCTTAAAGCGAACCTCGAGGCGGCCTTTGGCGGCCGCCTGCTGAGCGTCACCGAAGCAATCGGCGAGCTCACGATCGTCGTGAGTGCCAGAGAATATCAAGATATTGCGACGCGGCTCCGCGACGATTTGTCGCTGCGCTTCGAGCAGCTCGTCGACCTGTGTGGCGTCGACTACCAGACGTACGGCGACGGCGCTTACGACGGTCCGCGTTTCGCGGCGGTGTTGCATCTGCTGTCGGTGTCGAACAACTGGCGTCTGCGTGTGCGCGTGTTCGCGCAGGACGACGATGTGCCGCTGATCCCCTCGATCGTAGACGTCTGGAGTTCGGCCAACTGGTACGAGCGCGAAGCATTCGACCTGTTCGGCATCGTCTTCGAGGGTCACCCGGACCTGCGCCGTATTCTGACCGACTACGGTTTCATCGGTCACCCGTTCCGCAAGGATTTCCCTGTCTCCGGCTACGTCGAAATGCGTTACGACCCGGAAGAGAAGCGCGTCGTCTATCAGCCTGTGACGATCGAGCCGCGGGAAATCACGCCGCGCGTGATTCGCGAGGATCGCTATGGCGGTCTGAAACACTAAGGGAACGCCATGGCAGAGATCAAAAACTACACGCTCAACTTCGGCCCGCAGCACCCGGCCGCGCACGGTGTGCTGCGCCTTGTGCTCGAACTCGACGGCGAAGTGATCCAGCGCGCCGACCCGCACATCGGCCTCTTGCATCGCGCCACTGAAAAGCTCGCGGAAACCAAGACGTTCATCCAGTCCGTGCCATACATGGACCGTCTCGACTACGTGTCGATGATGGTGAACGAGCACGGCTACGTGATGGCGATTGAAAAGCTGCTCGGCATCGACGTGCCGGTGCGTGCGAAATACATCCGTGTGCTGTTCGACGAAATCACGCGTGTGCTGAACCACCTGATGTGGATCGGCTCGCACGCGCTCGACGTCGGCGCGATGGCGGTGTTCCTGTACGCGTTCCGCGAGCGCGAAGACCTGATGGATGTGTACGAAGCGGTCTCCGGCGCCCGGATGCACGCGGCCTACTATCGTCCGGGCGGCGTGTATCGCGACCTGCCGGACGCCATGCCGCAGTACAAGGCCTCGAAGATTCGCAACGCCAAGGCGTTGTCGAAGATGAACGAGACTCGCCAGGGTTCGTTGCTCGACTTCATCGACGACTTCTTCACCCGTTTCCCGCATTGTGTCGACGAGTACGAAACGCTGCTCACCGACAACCGGATCTGGAAACAGCGTCTGGTCGGCATCGGCGTGGTGAGTCCGGAGCGCGCGCTGCAGTTGGGCATGACCGGCGCGATGCTGCGTGGGTCGGGCATCGAGTGGGACCTGCGCAAGAAGCAGCCGTACGAAGTGTATGACAAGCTGGACTTCGACATTCCGGTGGGCGTGAACGGCGATTGTTACGATCGGTACTTGGTTCGCGTGGAAGAAATGCGTCAATCAACTCGAATTGCGAAACAATGCATTGAGTGGTTGCGCAACAATCCAGGCCCCGTAATGATTGACAATCACAAGATTGCGCCGCCGTCGCGGGTTGGCATGAAGTCGAACATGGAAGAGCTGATTCACCATTTCAAGCTCTTTACAGAAGGCTTCCACGTGCCGGAAGGCGAGACGTACGCGGCAGTCGAACACCCGAAGGGCGAGTTCGGCATCTATCTGATTTCGGACGGCGCCAACAAGCCGTATCGCCTGAAGATTCGCGCGCCGGGTTATGCGCATCTGGCCGCGCTCGACGAAATGGCGCGCGGTCACATGATCGCCGACGCTGTGACCATCATCGGCACGCAGGACATTGTGTTCGGCGAAATCGATCGTTGAGAGCGGTTTTCATCGTGGCGTGCGGGTCACAGTGGTCGTGAGCGCGTGTCAACAAAGGAACGCCGGGTCTGTCGCAACATGTAGCCTGCGACAGGTTTTCGTTCGGTAGGAATTGAAAGAGTCGTGTCTGAAAATGATCTCAGCTGAAGGCCTGAAAGAAATCGATCGTGCGATCGCGAAGTACCCCGCCGGTCTGCAACAGTCCGCCGTCATGGCGGCGTTGGCCGTTGCTCAGGAAGAGCATGGCTGGCTGACGCCCGACCTGATGCAGTTCGTGGCGGACTATCTCGGCATGCCTGCAGTCGCCGTGCAGGAGGTCGCGACCTTCTACACGATGTTCGAGACCTCGCCGGTCGGCAAGTACAAGATCACGCTTTGCACGAACCTGCCGTGCCAGCTCGGTCCGGACGGCGGCTCGGAAAACGCTGCGGAATACCTGAAGCAGAAGCTCGGCATCGACTTCGGCGAAACCACCGCGGACGGCAAATTCACCTTGAAAGAAGGTGAGTGCATGGGTTCGTGCGGCGACGCGCCGGTGATGCTGGTGAACAACCATCGCATGTGCAGCTTCATGAGCCGCGCGAAGATCGACCAGCTGCTCGAGGAGCTCTCGAAATGACGTCTCTCCACGATCGTCACATCAAACCGCTGATTCTCGCCGGCCTGAACGGCGACAACTGGCATCTCGAAGACTACGTGTCGCGCGGCGGTTACGCCCAGCTGCGCCGTATTCTGGAAGAAAAGATTCCGCCCGAGCAGGTGATTGCCGACGTCAAGGCGTCGGGTCTGCGTGGCCGCGGCGGTGCGGGCTTCCCGACGGGTCTGAAGTGGAGCTTCATGCCGCGTCAGTTCCCGGGGCAGAAGTACCTCGTCTGTAACTCGGACGAAGGCGAGCCGGGCACGTTCAAGGACCGCGACATCCTGCGCTGGAATCCGCATGCGTTGATCGAAGGCATGGTCATCGGTGCGTACGCCATGGGCATCACGGTCGGCTACAACTATATTCACGGCGAGATTTTCGCTGAGTACCGCCGTTTTGAAGCGGCGCTGGAAGAAGCGCGCCGTGCCGGTTTCCTCGGCGACAACATCATGGGCTCGGGCTTTTCGTTCCAGCTGCACGCGCATCACGGCTACGGCGCCTATATCTGCGGCGAAGAAACGGCGTTGCTCGAGTCGCTGGAAGGCAAGAAGGGCCAGCCGCGCTTCAAGCCACCGTTCCCGGCGAGCTTTGGCGTGTACGGCAAGCCCACCACGATCAACAACACCGAGACGTTCGCAGCCGTGCCGTTCCTCCTGACAGTCGGACCGCAGGCTTACCTGGAACTGGGCAAGCCGAACAACGGCGGCACGAAGATTTTCTCGGTGTCGGGCGACGTCGAACGGCCGGGCAACTACGAGGTCCCGCTCGGCACGCCGTTCGCGACCTTGCTGGAGCTGGCCGGCGGCATGCGCGGCGGCAAGAAGATCAAGGCCGTGATTCCTGGCGGGTCGTCCGCACCGGTCATTCCGGGCGAGATGATGATGCATACCGACATGGACTACGACTCGATCGCCAAGGCGGGATCGATGCTCGGTTCCGGGGCGGTCATCGTGATGGACGAGACGCGTTGCATGGTCCGTTCGCTGCTGCGTCTGTCGTACTTCTATTACGAAGAATCCTGCGGCCAGTGCACGCCATGCCGCGAAGGCACGGGCTGGCTGTATCGTGTCGTGCATCGTATCGAGCACGGTCTCGGCCGCAAGGAAGATCTGGACCTGCTGAACTCAGTGGCGGGCAATATCATGGGCCGCACGATTTGCGCGCTCGGTGACGCGGCGGCGATGCCCGTGCGCGGCATGCTCAAGCATTACTGGGACGAGTTCGAATATCACGTCGAGCACAAGCACTGCCTCGTGGGCGGTCATGCCGGCGCAACAACGGCTTCCGAAACGGTGGCGGCTTAAAGCAGGAAGCGGCCGACACACCAGAAGCGTCAACCGCGGGGTTCTTCGTCGTGTGGCGAAGGAACGGGCGAACGATTGAGCGGTAACAGGTTAAGGAAGATTGACCATCATGGTTGAACTTGAAATAGACGGCAAGAAAGTAGAGGTGCCTGAAGGCAGCATGGTGATCCAGGCTGCGCATAAGGTCGACACTTACATCCCTCACTTCTGCTATCACAAGAAGCTGTCGATTGCGGCCAACTGCCGGATGTGTCTGGTCGACGTCGAAAAGATGCCGAAGGCCGTGCCTGCCTGCGCCACGCCGGTGTCGATGGGCATGATCGTGCGCACCAAGTCGGACAAGGCCGTGCAGGGTCAGCAAGCCGTGATGGAATTCCTGCTGATCAATCACCCGCTCGATTGCCCGATCTGCGATCAGGGTGGCGAATGCCAGTTGCAGGATCTGGCGGTGGGCTACGGCAAGTCCGGCTCGCGCTATAGCGAAGAAAAGCGCGTGGTGTTCCACAAGAACGTCGGCCCGCTGATCTCGATGGAAGAAATGTCGCGTTGCATTCACTGCACGCGGTGCGTCCGTTTCGGCCAGGAAATCGCCGGTGTGATGGAGCTCGGCATGCTGGGCCGCGGCGAGCATTCGGAAATCACCTCGTTCGTCGGCAAGACGGTCGACTCCGAGCTGTCGGGCAATATGATCGATCTGTGCCCGGTCGGCGCGCTGACCAGCAAGCCGTTCCGCTACAGCGCCCGTACGTGGGAACTGTCGCGCCGCAAGTCGGTGAGCCCGCACGATTCCGTCGGCGCGAACCTCGTGGTGCAGGTCAAGAACAACCGCGTGATGCGCGTACTGCCGTTCGAAAACGAAGCCATCAACGAATGCTGGATCTCGGACAAGGACCGCTTCTCGTACGAAGGCCTGAACAGCCCGGAACGCCTCACGCAGCCGATGCTCAAGCAAGGCGGCAAGTGGGTCGAAACCGACTGGCAGACGGCGCTCGATTACGTCGTCAAGGGTCTGAAGGGCATCAAGGGCGATCACGGCGCGGACGCGCTGGCTGCGCTCGGTAGCGCCCATAGCACCGTTGAAGAACTGTTCCTGTTGAAGCAACTCGCGCAAGCGGTCGGCACGCCTAACGTCGATTTCCGTCTGCGCCAGGCGGATTTCTCGGCACCGGTCAACGGTACGCCGTGGCTCGGCGCGAAGGTCGCCGATCTGTCGAACGTCGATGCCGCGATCATCATCGGCTCGGATCTGCGCCGCGATCACCCGCTGCTGGCCGCGCGTCTGCGCCAGGCCGCCAAGGGCGGCGCGCAACTGACGCTCGTACAGGCGACGAACGACAACGCGCTGATTCCGGAAGCACGGCGTGTGGTTGCTGCACCGTCCGCATGGCTTGCAGAGCTCGCCGGTGTCGCCGCTGCAGTCTCCGAAGCGCGGGGTGTGGCGTTGCCGGAAGCGTTTGCCGGCACGCAACCGAGCGACTTGCACAAACAGTCCGCCACGTCGCTCGCAACAGGCGAACTGCGCCTCGTGCTGCTCGGCAACGCCGCGGTCCGCCATCCGGACTTCGCGCGAATTCACGCTGCAGCCCAATGGATTGCGGACACTACGGGTGCCACGCTCGGCTTCCTCACGGAAGCGGCCAACACGGTGGGGGCTCATCTCGTCGGCGCATTGCCGGGCGAGGGTGGTCTGAACGCTCGTGAAGTGTTCGAACAGCCGCGCAAGGGCTACGTGCTGCTCAACGTCGAACCGGAGTTCGACACCGCCAATCCGGCGCAGGCGCTGGCCGCGTTGAACCAGGCCGAGATGGTGGTCGTGCTGTCGCCGTTCCAGACCGGCGCGGAGTACGCCGACGTGCTGCTGCCGATCGCTCCGTTCACGGAAACGGCCGGCACCTTCGTCAGTGCAGAAGGCACGGTGCAGACGTTCAACGGTGTGGTGCGTCCGCTCGGCGACACGCGTCCGGCGTGGAAGGTGTTGCGCGTGCTGGGCAGCCTGCTCGGCCTGCCGGGCTTCGAATTCGATACGTCCGAAGAAGTGCGCACGGCAGCGCTCGGCGACGGCGACCTGAGCGCACGTCTGTCGAACAAGACCGGCGTCGCGGTGGCTCGCGGTGTGGCGTCCAAGACCGCTGATGGCGCGTTCGAGCGCCTCGCCGATGTGCCGATCTATCACGCCGACCCGCTGGTCCGTCGCGCGGAATCGCTGCATCTGACGGCGGCTGCCCGGGCGGCAAACGCAGTCGGCTTGCCGGCCGCGCTGTTCGACAAACTGGGTCTGAAAGACGGCGACGCAGTGCGCGTGCGCCAGGGTGAGCGCTCGGTCCAGTTGCCGGCTGTGCGCGATGCAAATCTTGCGGAGACGGTCGTCCGCGTATCGGCGGCTACGCCTGCCGGTGCAGCGTTGGGCAGCCTGTTCGGTGAACTGCTGGTGGAGAAGGCGTAAATGTTCGAATCGATCAACTCGGGCGGCACTCAACTTCTCGGTGCGGCATGGCCCACGGTGTGGGCACTGGTGCGCATCCTGGTCGTGGCCGTCGTCATCCTGCTGTGCGTGGCTTACCTGATCCTGTGGGAACGTAAGCTGATCGGCTGGATGCACGTGCGTCTCGGTCCGAACCGCGTCGGTCCGGCGGGTCTGTTGCAGCCGATTGCCGACGTGCTGAAGCTGTTGCTGAAGGAAGTGATTCAGCCGGCCCAGGCAAGTCGCTGGACCTATCTGATCGCGCCGATCATGGTGGTGGTGCCGGCGTTCGCCGTCTGGGCGGTGATTCCGTTCCAGGCGGGCGCGGTGCTCGGCGACATCAACGCGGGTCTGCTGTATGCCATGGCGATTTCGTCGATCGGCGTGTATGGCGTGATCCTCGCCGGTTGGGCGTCGAACTCGAAGTACGCGTTCCTCGGCGCCATGCGCGCCGCGGCGCAGATGGTGTCGTACGAAATCTCGATGGGCTTCGCGCTCGTGGTCGTGCTGATGACCTCCGGCAGCCTGAACCTGTCGGATATCGTCGGTTCGCAAGAGCGCGGCATGTTCGCCAGCTACGGCCTGAATTTCCTCTCGTGGAACTGGCTGCCGCTGTTGCCGATGTTCGTCGTCTACTTCATCTCCGGCATTGCCGAAACCAACCGCCACCCGTTCGACGTGGTGGAAGGCGAGTCGGAAATCGTCGCGGGTCACATGATCGATTACTCGGGGATGGCGTTCGCGCTGTTCTTCCTCGCCGAGTACATCAACATGATCGTGATCTCGGCGCTTGCAGCGACGCTGTTCCTTGGCGGCTGGAGCGCACCGTTCGGCTTTTTGTCGTTCATTCCGGGCATTTTCTGGCTGGTGCTGAAAGTGTTCCTTCTGCTGTCGGTATTCATCTGGGCACGCGCCACGTTCCCGCGCTACCGCTATGACCAGATCATGCGTCTGGGCTGGAAGGTGTTTATTCCGGTCTGCGTGGTGTGGCTGGTGGTGGTCGGCTTCTGGATCATGTCGCCGTTGAATATCTGGAAATAAGAGGCGGACGAACCTATGACCGCAATTCAAAACTTCTTCAAGACTTTCTTCCTGACGGAACTGCTCAAAGGTCTCGCGCTGACCGGACGTTATACGTTCCAGCGCAAGATCACGGTGCAATTCCCGGAAGAGAAGACCCCGATGTCGCCGCGTTTCCGCGGCCTGCACGCACTGCGCCGTTATGAAAACGGTGAAGAGCGGTGCATCGCATGCAAGCTGTGCGAAGCAGTGTGTCCGGCACTGGCCATCACGATCGAATCCGAAACGCGCGCGGATAACACCCGTCGCACGACGCGGTACGACATCGACCTGACCAAGTGCATCTTCTGCGGTTTCTGCGAAGAGAGCTGCCCGGTCGATTCGATCGTCGAGACGCACATTCTCGAATATCACGGCGAAAAGCGCGGCGACCTGTATTTCACGAAGGACATGCTGCTGGCCGTGGGCGATCGCTACGAAACGGAAATCGCTGCGAACAAGGCAGCGGATGCGCCGTATCGGTGAAATGCGCGTTGCGAAGCGCGCTGCAACGCTTTTGTTTGACGTAACACGTTGTGCCGGCCTGCAGTCAGGCCGTAGGCTGCTGCTTCACCGCTGTAGCGTGGCGCGTTTGCGTCAAAGAACAATGCCTGACGATGGCCTAACGATGAACCGGTAATCATGGAATTCACGACCGTACTGTTCTACATCTTCGCTCTGCTCCTGGTTGTGTCAGGGCTGAAGGTGATCACTGCCCGCAACCCGGTGGCGTCCGCGCTGTTTCTGGTGCTCGCGTTCTTCAACGCGGCTGCTATCTGGATGCTGCTGCAGGCGGAGTTCCTCGCGATCCTGCTGGTGCTGGTGTATGTCGGCGCGGTGATGGTGCTATTCCTGTTCGTGGTGATGATGCTGGACATCAACATCGACGTGCTGCGACGCGACTTCAAACGCTTCGTGCCAATGGCCACGATCGTCGGTGCGATCATTGTGATCGAAACCGCGCTGATCCTGTGGCACGGCTTCGGCGCGACCATCACGCCGCTGCGCGACACCACGGTGGCAGCCGGTAGCGCCATGGCGGGCTGGTCGAATACGCGCCTGATCGGCAAAGTGATCTACACCGACTACATCTTCGCGTTCGAAGTGGCGGGTCTGGTGCTGCTGGTGGCGATCATCGCCGCCATCGCGCTGACCACGCGCCACGCGAAAGACAGCAAGCGTCAGAACGTGAGCGATCAGGTCAAGGTGCGCGCGCAAGACCGCGTGCGCGTGGTGAAGATGCCTTCGGAAAAGACCGCGGCTACGATCGCGGCGGAAGAAGCAGCAGCGGCTGCCGCAGCAGCGGCCGCCGCGGCTGCGGATCCTGCAACTGCTAAAAATAGCTGAGAGGAGACAGGAGAAAAATTATGCTGACCCTTGCTCATTACCTTGTGCTCGGCGCGATCCTGTTTTCGATCAGCGTCGTGGGCATCTTCCTGAACCGCCGCAACGTCATCATTATCCTGATGGCCATCGAGCTGATGCTGCTGGCGGTGAACACCAATTTCGTCGCGTTTTCGCACTATCTCGGCGACGTCCATGGCCAGATCTTCGTCTTCTTCGTGCTGACGGTTGCAGCAGCGGAAGCGGCAATCGGGCTGGCGATTCTGGTGACCCTGTTCCGTAGTCTCGACACGATCAATGTCGAGGATCTCGATCAGCTCAAAGGTTAATTGGGGCAACACATGTCAACCACACTCAACGAAAACCTGTTGCTGGCAGTTCCGCTTGCACCACTGGCCGGCTCTCTGATTGCCGGACTTTTCGGCAAGGCAGTCGGGCGCGCAGGGGCCCATACGGTCACGATCCTCGGCGTCGCGATTTCCTTCATCCTTTCGGCCATCGTCTTCTTCGACGTGATGAACGGCGCGAGCTTCAACGCGACGATCTACGAATGGATGTCGGTCGGCAAGCTGAAATTCGAAATCGGCTTCCTCGTCGACTCGCTCACGGCGCTGATGATGGTCGTCGTGACCTTCGTCTCGCTGATGGTGCACATCTACACGATCGGCTACATGGCCGAAGACGACGGCTACCAGCGCTTCTTCTCGTACATCGCGCTGTTCACGTTCTCGATGCTGATGCTCGTGATGGCCAACAACCTGCTGCAGCTGTTCTTCGGCTGGGAAGCGGTGGGTCTGGTGTCGTACCTGCTGATCGGCTTCTACTTCACCCGCGAAAGCGCGATTTACGCGAACATGAAGGCGTTCATCGTGAACCGGATCGGTGACTTCGGTTTTCTGCTGGGCATTGGCCTGCTGCTCGCGTACGCCGGTTCGCTGAACTACGGCGACATCTTCGCGAAGAGCCACGAGCTGGCGGCGCTGAACTTCCCGGGCACCAGCTGGGGCCTGCTGACGGTTGCCTGTATTTGCCTCTTCATCGGCGCCATGGGTAAGTCGGCACAGTTCCCGCTGCACGTCTGGTTGCCGGATTCGATGGAAGGCCCGACGCCGATCTCCGCGCTGATTCACGCGGCAACCATGGTGACGGCCGGTATTTTCATGGTCACGCGCATGTCGCCGCTGTTCGAGCTTTCGGACGCGGCGCTGTCGTTCGTCACGATCATCGGCGCCATTACCGCACTGTTCATGGGCTTCCTCGGGATCGTCCAGAACGACATCAAGCGGGTGGTGGCGTATTCCACGCTGTCGCAGCTCGGTTACATGACGGTCGCCCTCGGCGTCTCGGCTTACCCGGTTGCCATGTTCCACCTGATGACGCACGCGTTCTTCAAGGCGCTGCTGTTCCTCGGCGCGGGTTCGGTGATCATGGGTATGCACCACGACCAGGACATGCGCAATATGGGCGGCCTGCGCAAGTACATGCCGATCACGTGGATCACTTCGCTGGTCGGTTCGCTGGCGCTGATCGGCACACCGTTCTTCTCGGGTTTCTACTCGAAAGACTCGATCATCGACGCAGTGAAGCTGTCACATCTGCCGGGTTCGGGCTTCGCTTACTTCGCCGTGGTGGCGAGCGTGTTCGTCACGGCGCTGTACTCGTTCCGTATGTACTTCATGGTCTTCCACGGTGAGGAGCGCTTCCGCAAGCCGAAGCATCCGGAATCGCCGATGGCGATCGAAGCCGCGGCGCACGCGCATGACGACCATGAACATGGTCACGGCAGTCACGGCCACGACGATCACGGTCACGCGCACGAGCCGCACGAAAGCCCGTGGGTGGTGTGGGTGCCGCTGGTGCTGCTGGCGATTCCGTCGGTCATCATCGGTGCGATCGCCATCGGTCCGCTGCTGTTCGGCGACTTCTTCGCGCACGGCGTCGTGTTCGACAAGGTGATCTACATCGGCGCGAACCACCCGGCCGTGGCCGAAATGGCCGAAGAATTCCAGGGTTGGGCGCTGATGGGTCTGCACTCGGTTTCGGGTCTGCCGGTCTGGCTGGCACTAGCCGGTATCGTGGTCTCGTGGTTCCTGTACCTGAAGCGTCCGGACCTGCCGGCGGTCGTTCGCCGTGCATTTGGCCCAATCTACACGCTGCTCGATAACAAGTACTACCTCGACAAGATCAACGAGGTCGTGTTTGCACGCGGCGCAGTGGCGATCGGCCGCGGTCTGTGGAAGGAAGGCGACGTGGTGGTCATCGACGGTATCGTCAACGGCAGTGCCCGCTTTATCGGCTGGTTTGCCGGCGTGATCCGTTTCCTCCAATCGGGTTACATCTACCACTACGCGTTTGCCATGATTATTGGCATGCTGGGGCTCCTGACCCTGTTTGTAACGCTCGGCGGCAAATAAGGCTAGGGGACACCACACAATGCAAACGTATCCGATTTTAAGTATCGCGATCTGGTTGCCGGTTTTATTCGGCCTCCTGGTCCTTGCTATCGGTTCTGACAAAAATCCCGGTCCGGCTCGTTGGCTGGCGCTGATCGGTTCGGTTCTCAGCTTTATCGTTACGATTCCGCTGTTCACGAGCTTCGATCCGAGCACGGCCGATCTGCAGTTCGTCGAAAAGGCGACCTGGATCGAGCGCTTCAGCATTACGTATCACCTCGGTGTCGATGGCATTTCGATGTGGTTCGTAGTGTTGACCGCGTTGATCACCGTGATTGTCGTCATTGCAGGGTGGCAAGTCATTACGAAGAACGTGGCCCAGTATTTCGCCTCGTTCCTGATCCTGTCGGGCATCATGGTCGGCGTGTTCAGCGCGGCGGACGGGATGCTGTTTTACGTGTTCTTCGAAGCAACGCTGATCCCGATGTACATCATCATCGGGGTGTGGGGCGGCCCGAACCGCGTGTATGCGGCGTTCAAGTTCTTCCTGTACACGTTGATGGGCTCACTGCTGATGCTGGTCGCGTTGCTGTATCTGTACACGCAGACGGGCACCTTCGACCTGGCGACGTGGCAGACCGCGAAGCTCGGCATGACCCCGCAGGTGCTGCTCTTCATAGCGTTCTTCCTTGCATTCGCGGTGAAAGTGCCGATGTGGCCGGTCCACACGTGGCTGCCTGACGCGCACGTCGAGGCGCCTACCGGCGGTTCGGTGGTGCTGGCCGCGATCATGCTGAAGCTCGGAGCGTACGGTTTCCTGCGCTTTTCGCTGCCCATCACGCCGGACGCAAGTCACTTCCTCGCGCCGGTCATCATTACGCTGTCGCTGATCGCGGTCATCTATATCGGTCTGGTCGCGATGGTGCAGGTCGACATGAAGAAGCTGGTCGCGTATTCGTCGATCGCGCACATGGGCTTCGTCACGCTCGGCTTCTTCATCTTCAACCAGCTCGGCGCGGAAGGCGCGATCGTGCAGATGATCTCGCACGGTTTTGTGTCGGGGGCGATGTTCCTGTGTATCGGCGTGCTGTATGACCGGATGCACTCGCGTCAGATTTCCGATTACGGCGGTGTCGTCAACACCATGCCGAAGTTCGCGGCGCTGGTGATGCTGTTTGCCATGGCCAACTGCGGCCTGCCGGGCACCTCCGGATTCGTGGGCGAATTCATGGTGATTCTGGCTGCGGTTCAGTACAACTTCTGGATTGCAGGCGGCGCTGCGGTCACGCTGATTCTGGGCGCGGCCTACACGCTGTGGATGTACAAGCGCGTGTACTTTGGCGCGGTGGCAAACGACCACGTGAAGAAACTGCTCGATATCAACCATCGCGAGTTCTTCATGCTGCTCGTGCTGGCCGCATTGACGCTGTTCATGGGCCTGTATCCGAAGCCCTTTACCGATGTGATGCACGTATCCGTGGAAAACCTCCTCTCCCACGTTGCGCAATCGAAACTGCCGTTGCCACAGTAACGCAGAGCGGAGGAATTAAAAGATCATGCAAAACGCACCTATGACTGCTCTCGCGCCCGACGCGTTGTTGATGTTCGCTGTCGTTCTCGCGTGGCTCAACGACACGTTCTTCGGTCAGGCCGCCCGCCGCACCACGTACCTGATCGCACTGCTCTCGTCGCTGATTGCCGGCGTCTGGTTCGCGGTCAACGCGGCCGACCCACAGACGCATTACTTCTTCGGGCACATGTACGTGGTGGACGCCTTCGGCAGCGTGATGAAGGCGGTCGTATCGCTCGGTTACGCCGTGTCGATCGTCTACTCGCGCAAGTATCTGGAAGATCGCGATATGTTCCGCGGCGACTTCTTCCTGCTTGGCATGTTCTCGCTGCTCGGCCAGTTGGTGATGATCTCCGGCAACAACTTCCTGACCTTGTACCTCGGTCTGGAACTGATGTCGCTGTCGCTGTATGCGGTGATTGCGCTGCGTCGCGACGTGGCCCAGTCGAACGAAGCGGCCATGAAGTACTACGTGCTGGGTGCGCTGGCTTCCGGTTTCCTGCTGTACGGTATTTCGATGCTTTACGGCGCAACGGGTTCGCTGGACCTGAACGAAGTGTTCAAGGCGGTGGCATCGGGCCGCATCAACGACGTCGTGCTGCTGTTCGGCGTGATCTTCATCGTGGCGGGTGTGGCGTTCAAGATGGGCGCGGTGCCGTTCCACATGTGGGTGCCTGACGTGTACCAGGGCGCGCCGACCGCCATGACGCTGCTCACGGGCGGTGGCCCGAAGGTCGCGGCGTTCGCGTGGGGTTTGCGCTTCCTCGTGATGGGTCTGTTGCCGCTGGCCGTCGACTGGCAGGAAATGCTGGTGATCTTCGCGGCGCTGTCGCTGATCGTCGGCAACATCACCGGTATCGTGCAACGCAACGTCAAGCGGATGCTGGCGTACTCCGCCATCTCGAACATGGGCTTCGTGCTGCTCGGTCTGGTTTCCGGCGTGGTGGACGGCAAGACCAGCATGGCGGTGAGCGCCTACGGTTCGGCCATGTTCTACAGCATCATCTACCTGGTGACGACGCTCGGCACTTTCGGCATCGTCATGCTGCTGGCGCGCCGCGATTTCGAAGCCGAAACGCTCGACGACTTCAAGGGCCTGAATCAGCGCAGCCCGGTGTTTGCGTTCGTGATGATGATCATGATGTTCTCGCTCGCAGGCGTGCCGCCGGCAGTGGGCTTCTATGCCAAGCTCGCAGTGCTGCAGGCGACCATGAATGCAGGTCTCACGTGGCTCGCCGTGCTGGCCGTGATCACCTCGCTGTTCGGCGCGTTCTACTACCTGCGTATCGTCAAGCTCATGTACTTCGACGACCCGCTCGACACCAATCCGATCGCGGGCGACTTCGGCAAGCGCGCGCTGCTGGCGGTGAACGGTGTCGCCGTGCTGGTGCTCGGTATCGTGCCGGGGCATCTGTTGAGTGCTTGCCTGCAGGCGATCACCCATACGCTCACGCTCTGATGTCGGCTGCTGGCTGGTTTATTGTGTTGTTGGCGCTTGCGGGCGCCAACGTACCGTTCCTGAATCAACGCCTCTTCGCCGTCATGCCGCTCAAGGCGGTGAAGAAGAGCGCGTGGCTGCGTATCGCCGAGCTGATCGTGCTGTATTTCGCGGTGGGCGCGTTCGGTTTCATGCTCGAGGCTCGCGCGGGTAACCGCTTCGAGCAGGGCTGGCAGTTCTACGCAATCACGTTCAGTCTGTTTCTGGTGTTTGCGTTTCCCGGCTTCACCTTCCAATATCTCGTCAAACGGCGCTGACGGCTCAAGCCGTCGCGCACCACGCTGTCCTGAGGTTGCACATGGCTGAACTTCCCGATCACGACGCAGCGCTCACCGAAACCTGTCTCGAGAGCAAAACGATCCACCAGGGCCCGTTCCTGACGCTCAAGTGCGATACCGTGCGCCTGCCGGACGGCAAGAGCGCGACGCGTGAGTACGTCAAACATCCGGGCGCGGTGATGGTGATTCCGCTGTTCGACGACGGCCGCGTGCTGCTGGAATGCCAGTACCGCTATCCGATCGGCAAGGTGATGTACGAGTACCCGGCCGGCAAGCTTGACGCGAATGAAGATCCGCTCGTTTGCGCGAAACGCGAACTGCACGAAGAGACGGGTTATACGGCGCGCGAATACGTCTATCTGACGCGCATCCATCCGATCATTTCGTACTCCACCGAATTTATCGACATTTACCTCGCGCGCGGTCTGACTTCCGGCGAGCGCAAGCTCGATGAAGGCGAGTTTCTTGAGTTGTTCACGGCAACGGTTCCGGAAGTGTCGGAGTGGGTGCGCACCGGCAAGATCACCGACGTGAAGACCATCATCGGCACCTTCTGGCTGGAGAAGGTGCTGTCGGGCACATGGCCGAGCGCTGAACCTGAGCCGAACTGAACGCTGCATGCGTGATACAGCGCGTGGCTAGCGCGCCATCGCGCCATCGCGTCGTGTCTGCATGACCCACCACGGCAGCCTATCGGGCTGCCGTGGTCATTTATAGCGCTTTGACCTGACTCCGTCAGATCGTGCTCTTGTGGCCGCGCTGAGGCGCCTTGAGCGGCTTCGGCGGGTATCGGCGCAACGGGTTAGAATCGCGCACGCACCTTCGATTGTTGCGGACATGAAAATGGCCCGCGTCGCGTGCCAAAGTCGCCCCCAGCAAAATTTACGAACGACCGTTCAAAAATTTCTATTTTGCGCTAAACTCATACGCAAGCCCTGATTCCACATGAAGGTCCTCGATTTACAGTGCCCGCACGGCCATCGGTTTGAAGGCTGGTTTGCTTCTGCTGAAGAGTTTGAGTCGCAGTTGTCCCGCAAGCTGGTCGAATGTCCGGTTTGCAGCGCGACCGAAGTGAGCCGTTTGCCGTCCGCGCCCCGGTTGAACCTGTCCGGCGCGAGCGCAACGCCAGCCTCTGCGGGTAGTGGTGAATTGCAGGCGCGCGCCATGCGCGCGCTGCGCGAGGTACTGGAAAAGACCGAGAACGTGGGTGACCGCTTCGCCGAGGAAGCACGGCGCATTCACTACAACGAAGCGCCTGCACGCAACATTCGCGGTGTCACCACACCCGAAGATGCGAAAGCCTTGGTCGAAGAAGGCATTGAAGTGATGCCGTTGCCGATTCCGGCCGCTTTGAAGGAACCGCTGCAATAACGCAGTGGCTTACTGGCGGCGGGATAGCGGCGGCCAGGAGACACTGCGCATGAATCTGGATTACTCCCCCGCTGACGACGCGTTCCGCGCCGACATCCGCGCCTGGCTCGAGGCGAATCTGCCCCGCGAGCTGAGCGATAAAGTACTCAACCACAAGCGTCTGAATCGCGAAGACTTCGCGAACTGGCACAAGCTGCTCGGCACGCGCGGCTGGTCGGCGATCGCCTGGCCGACCGAATACGGCGGTCCGGGCTGGGATGCCACGCAACGGCATATCTGGGACGAAGAGTGCGCGCGTCTTGGTGCGCCTTCGGTGCTGCCGTTCGGGGTGTCGATGGTCGCGCCGGTTCTGATGAAATACGGCAACGAGGCACAGAAGCGTCACTACCTGCCGCGCATTCTGGACGGCACGGACTGGTGGTGCCAGGGCTATTCGGAACCCGGCTCGGGCTCGGATCTGGCGTCGCTGCGCACACGCGCCCAGCGGGTCGGTGATCACTATGTCGTGAACGGCCAGAAGACCTGGACAACGCTGGGTCAGCACGCGGACATGATGTTCTGCCTCGTACGCACGGACAGCGGCGCGAAAAAGCAGGAGGGCATTTCGTTCCTGCTGATCGATATGAAAACGCCGGGCATCACCGTGCGCCCCATCATCACGCTCGACGAAGATCATGAAGTCAACGAGGTGTTTCTCGAGGACGTGAAGGTGCCGGTCGAGAATCTGGTGGGCGAGGAAAATCGCGGCTGGACCTACGCCAAGTATCTGCTGGGTCACGAGCGCACCGGCATCGCGCGTGTCGGGCAATCCAAACGTGAACTCGTGTTCCTTAAGCGTCTCGCGCTCGCCCAGACGAAACACGGCAAGCCGCTGCTGCACGACCCGGTCTTCGCGGCCAAGGTCGCGAGCCTCGAAATCGAATTGATGGCGCTCGAAGTCACGGTGCAACGTGTCGTGGCCAACGAGACGGGCGGGCGCGGGCCGGGACCGGAAGCGTCGATGCTGAAAATCAAGGGCACGGAAGTCCAGCAGGGTCTGACTGAGCTGATGGTCGAAGCCGTCGGTCCGCTGGCCGCGCCGTTCGACGTACCGTTCCTCGAAGGCGAACGCGCTCATAGCATTGCCGGCGATGACGACGCCGCGCCGCTGGCCGCGTACTACTTCAACTTCCGCAAGACGTCGATCTACGGCGGCTCGAACGAAATTCAAAAGAACATCATCGCGCAGATGATTCTCGGACTCTGAGCTTTGCATGGGATGGGAGTCAGCGCTGAAGCGCTAACTCCCATCGACAGGAGACAACGATGGACTTCACTTTTACCGACGAACAACAGCAATTCGCCGACGCACTGCGCCGTTATCTGGACAAGAGCTACGGTTTCGAGGCGCGCCAGGGCATCGTCTACTCGGATGCCGGTGTTTCGGATACGCACTGGGCGGCGTTCACCGAACTGGGCTTGACCGCGTTGCCGGTGCCTGAAGAGCAGGGCGGCTTCAACGGCACGCCGGTCGACATGCTGGTGGTGATGCAGGAACTCGGTCGCGCGCTGGTGGTTGAGCCGTATTGGGCGACGGCGGTCGGCATCGAGGCTTTGCGCATCGCAGGCGCGAGCCATGCCGAAGACGCAGCGTTGCTCGAACGCGCGGCACAAGGTGAGATCAAGCTCGCAGTGGCGTTTCATGAGCCACACGCGCGTTACGACCTGTTCGCCGTCGATACCACTGCAACACAGCAAGGCGAACATTACGCACTGTCCGGCAAGAAATCGGTGGTGCTGCATGGTGCGCAGGCGGATCACTGGATCGTGCCCGCGCGGCTGAACGGTGAGATCGCGTTGTTTGTCGTGGCGCGCGATGCAGCCGGCACCCAGGTCACAGACTACCGCACGATCGACGGCCAGCGTGCGGCGTCGCTGTCGTTCGAGGGGACGGCAGGGCGGCGCCTGGGCGGCCAGCACGCCGGTGCGGCAGCGCTCGAACAGATCGCGGACTATGGCACGCTGCTGTTGTGCGCTGAGGCAGTCGGCGCGCTCGACGCGCTGAACCACGCCACCGCCGAATATACAAAGACGCGTCAGCAGTTCGGCCAGCCAATCGCCCGGTTTCAGGCGTTGCAGCACCGGATGGTCGAGATGCTGATCCACGCCGAGCAGGCACGCTCGCTGACCTATCTCGCTGCAGTGCGCTACGCCAGTCTCAATGCCGACGAACGGCGCCATGCGGTTTCGGCCGCCAAGGTGCGGGTGGGCCAGGCGGCGCGTTTCGTCGGTCAGCAGGCCGTGCAGTTGCACGGCGGCATGGGCGTGACGAACGAAGTCGCGGCCGCGCATCTGTTCAAGCGTCTCGCAATCATCGAAACCACGCTGGGTGATGTGGATCATCATCTCGAGCGTTTTGCCACGCTGCCCGGTTTTGCTACCGCCGAAGTCTGATCACACGGCTACCCGAACGAACGAGGTGTCACCATGGGATTGAGTTTCGAAGATATGGAAGTGGGTTCGGTCGTCGAATGTGGCGAACATACGTTCACGCGTGACGAAATCGTCGAGTTTGCCGAGCGGTTCGATCCGCAGCCGTTTCATGTGGATGACGCGGCGGCTGCCGCTTCGCCCTTCGGCGGCCTGGTGGCGAGCGGCTGGCATACCTGCTCGGTGCTGATGGGGCTGCTGGTGCGCAACGCGCTGGCTGGGTCGACCTCGATGGGCTCGCCGGGTATCGACGATATCCGCTGGCTCAAGCCGGTGCGGGTCGGCGACACGATCCGCATGACGAACTCGGTGCTCGACAAACGTGTGTCGTCGAGCAAGCCGGACTGCGGCGTCGTCTCGACCGAATGGGCCGGCATCAACCAGCATGGCGAGACGGTCATTACCGTGCGCTCGAAGGGGCTGTTCGGTTTGCGTCATCCCGGAGCGGGCGCATGAAGCGCGACGCGGTGGGGCTCGATGCGCAGGCACTGCGGGCGCTGGTGGGCGGCGAGCCGCTCGTCAGCGAATGGTTGACGATCGATCAGCCAAGCGTGAACGGTTTCGCCGCGGCAACGGGCGATCATCAATGGATTCACGTCGACCCGGAACGGGCGCGGCGCGAGTCGCCGTTTGGTGGCCCGATTGCGCATGGCTTTCTCACGTTGTCGCTGATCCCAGCTTTGCTCGGCAAGACGGTGACGCTCAAGCAACGAATGGGTGTCAACTATGGTCTGAACCGGGTGCGCTTCACGGCGCCCGTGCCAGTTGATTCACAGGTGCGCGCGCGTTTCGCGGTAGCGAGCGTGGACGATGTGGATGATGCCGGCGTGCAGGTGGTGTGGAACGTGACGCTTGAGCGGCAGGAGAGTGAACGGCCGGTATGCGTGGCGGAATTCATCACGCGGCATTACTTTTAGTGACGCACGGATACGAAACGGATTGCTAGCCGTACCGTAGCAACGGCAAATGATGGATGACATGCGCGGGCGGTTTTTGTACCGTCCGCGCATTTTTTGTGCGCGTAATTCAGCGCAACGACATCACGAACGTGTAACCGGCATCTCGACCCGTGCGGCCGCACCGGCGTCCATATGCTTCGCCAGTTCCAGCTTCGCAATGGCGTTGCGATGCACCTCATCCGGGCCATCGGCAAAACGCAGCGTCCGCGCAGACGTGTAGGCGTAGGCGAGCGGGAAGTCCTCGCTGAGACCCGCGGCGCCGTGTGCCTGCATCGCCCAGTCGATCACCTGACAGGCCATATTCGGCGCGACCACCTTGATCATGGCGATCTCACCACGCGCGCCCTTGTTGCCGACCGTGTCCATCATGTAAGCGGTCTTGAGCGTCAGCAGCCTCGCCTGTTCGATCATGCAGCGAGCCTCGGCGATGCGTTCCTGCGTCACGCCTTGCGCGGCCACCGGCTTGCCGAACGCGACGCGCTGCAGCGTGCGCTTCGCCATCAACTCGAGCGCGCGTTCCGCCAGGCCGATCAGGCGCATGCAGTGATGAATTCGGCCCGGGCCGAGCCGCCCTTGGGCGATCTCGAAACCGCGTCCTTCGCCGAGCAGCATATTCGAAGCCGGCACCCTGACGTTCTCGAGCGTGATTTCCATATGGCCGTGCGGGGCGTCGTCGTAGCCGAACACGGTGAGCGGACGATGCACGGTGATGCCGGTGGCGTCGGCGGGCACGAGGATCATGGATTGCTGCTGATGGCGTGGCGCATCGGGATCGGTTTTGCCCATCACGATGTAGACCTTGCACCGCGGATCGCCCGCGCCCGACGACCACCATTTGTGACCGTTTATCACGTAGTCGTCGCCATCGCGCACGATGCTTGTCTGGATGTTCGTGGCATCCGATGACGCCACTTCCGGCTCGGTCATCAGGAATGCCGAACGGATCTGCCCTTGCAGCAGCGGCTCGAGCCATTGGCGCTTATTGTCCGGACTGCCGTAGCGCTCGATGGTCTCCATGTTGCCGGTGTCGGGCGCATTGCAGTTGAACACCTCCGGCGCCCAGGGCACGCGTCCCATGATTTCGCACAGCGGCGCGTATTCGAGGTTCGTCAGACCGGCGCCGCGTTCGGAGTCCGGCAGAAACAGATTCCACAAACCGGCGTCGCGCGCTTTGTGCTTGAGTTGCTCGATCAGTTCGGTCGGCAGCCACGCATTGCCGTTCGCGCGATTGCGCGCGATCTCGTCGGAGAAGGCGCGTTCGCTCGGATAAATGTGCTCGTCGAAGAAAGCGAGCAGTTTCTCGCGTAGTGCCTGAACCTTCGGGGTGTAATCGAAATTCATCTAAAACCTCGCGAATGACGGGGATGTCGGTTAGTGCACTTTCTGCGCGTAGCGCCAGGCGAGTTCCGCCATGGGCCGCGCGCGGCGGCCCGCGTCGAGCGCTTGCGCGCTGGCAGCGGTGCCGTCGACGACGCGTTTCATGATGCCTTGCAGGATCGCGGCAATCCGGAACATGTTGTAGGCCAGATAGAAGTTCCAGTCGCCGTGGATCTCGAAGCCGGTGCGCGCGCAGTAGCGTTCCACGTAGTGCGCTTCGTCCGGGATGCCGAGCGTGGCCCAGTCGAGGCCGGCAATGCCGCGGAATTGCGCCGGGTCGACGTGCCAGGCCATGCAGTGATAGGCGAAGTCGGCGAGCGGGTTGCCGAGTGTCGACAGTTCCCAGTCGAGCACGGCCAGCACGCGCGGCTCGTGCGGATGGAAGATCAGGTTGTCGAGCCGGTAATCGCCATGCACGATCGAGACGCGTTCGCCGGTTTCGTCCGGCATATGCTGCGGCAACCATTCGATGAGCCGGTGCATTGCGTCGATAGGCTCGGTTTCCGAGGCGAGGTATTGCTTGCTCCAGCGGCCGATCTGCCGTGCGAAGTAATTGCCGGGTTTGCCATAGTCGATAAGGCCGATGCTGGCGACATCGACGCGATGCAGCGCTGCGATCACGCGATTCATCTCGTCATAGATTGCGGCGCGCTCCACAGGTGTCATGCCGGGCAGCGACTGATCCCACAACACGCGCCCCTCGACGAACTCCATCACGTAGAACGCACGGCCGATCACGCTCTCGTCCTCGCACAACGCGAGCATCTGCGCGACCGGCACGTCGGTGCCGGCGAGCGCATGCATGGCGCGATACTCGCGCTCGATCGCATGCGCGGACGGTAGCAGTTTCGCTGCCGGTCCGGGCTTTGCGCGCATCACATAGCTGCGTGACGGTGTGATCAGCTTGAAGGTGGGATTCGACTGACCGCCGGCGAACTGCTCGATCGTGAGCGGCCCGGCAAAGCCGTCGACATGCTGCGTGAGCCAGACCTCGAGTGCGTCGCCGTCGAAGCGTTGCCGCTCGGTGATGGGGCGCGTGCCTTCGAATGCGGAATAGTCTGGCTTCTGTTCAGGTTCGCCCGTCTGCGTGGCTTCGCCCATTGTCTCCTCCAGTTCAGTGTTGACTACGCCTCGCGCCTGGTTTGAATGAATTGGGCGTAGAGCATTTCCATCGTCGTGTTCCGCACGTCGCGATGCAGCGGCGACGGCGGCGCGTAGTTGAGCGTGCGCAGCACCCAGTCGCGCGGCGCGGCGCCGACATCCAGCGCGTTGATGCAGCCGGTGGCCTGCGACAGATGACCGAAGAACGTGCGGCCACCCGCCGTGATGGCGTGCGACAGGATGGCGCGATTCACGCCGCCATGCAGGACCAGCAACACGGTGTCCCACGAGGTATCGGCGCGCAGGGCCGCGATCGCGGGCAGCACGCGGTCGAATAGCTCGCCGATGGTTTCGCCGCCGAGAAAGCGCGTGTTCTCCGGGACCACGCCGTCGAACGCACCAAGGAACGCGGCTTCGAGATCGGCGGCGGGGATGCTGCCCAGCTTGCCGCCGCGAATCTCCTGCAGCGCGGGTTCAATCTCGGGTTCGATAGGCTGACGTGTTTCGGCCAGCACGCGCTGCGCGGTTTCGACAGTGCGCGGCAGGCCGCTCACGATCACCCGGTCGAAGCGGATCTGCTGCAGGGCGAACGCCTGACCCGCGGCGCTGGCCTGTTCGCGGCCGTTGGCGTTGAGCGGGACGGTTTCCGGATCGATCGCGCGGCCCGTGGCGTCGAAGTACGTCACGTCGCCATGCCGCATCAGGTAGATGCGGCGGCGCTTCGGCAGTTCAAATTCAGGCATGACGGGTTCGCTCACAGGCTTGCTCGTTGGCTCACTCATCGGCTCGCTCATCGGCTCGCTTATTTGTTCAGTAGGGCTCATTTGTATTTCGGAGCGCGCTTGTCGAGGAACGCGGTGATGCCTTCGAGTGCGTCGCGATGATGCAGCGAGGCGACGAAGTGATCGCGCTCCGCGACCAGATGATCGGCGAGCGGTTGCGTGCCCGCGGCGGCGATCAGGCTCTTGATACGGACCGTGGCGTTTGGCGAGATCTTGCCGAGCTCTTCGGCCCATGCGATCGCGCTGTCGCGCACCGCGCCGGCTTTGGCGAGACGGTTCACCACGCCGAGTTCATGGAGACGCGCGGCGCCGATCGGTTTGCCTTCCAGCAGCACTTCGGTGGCGAGCTGGCGGGGCAATGCCTGCGCGAGGAACCACGAACCGCCGCCATCCGGCGTGAGCCCGACGCGCGCGTACGACATGACGAACTTCGCGTCGTCGGCGGCGACCAGCAGGTCGCAGGCGAGCACCAACGAAAAGCCCGCCCCGGCGGCCGCACCTTCGACGGCGGCAATCACGGGCTTCGACGAATCACGCAGCGCGGCGATCCATTCGCCGAGCATGTCGATGCTTTGCGCCTGCACCGACGGATCCTTCGCGCGATTCTCGAGCAGACGGTTGAGGTTGCCGCCGGCGCAGAAGAACTGGTCCGCACCGGTGATGACGATGGCGCGCACCGACGGATCGCGCTCGGCACTGTCGAGCGCTTCGATGCCGGCCGCGTACATGTCGGGATGCAGCGCGTTACGCGCACCTGGATTCGATAGCGTGAGGACAAGCGTCGATTCGCTTTCGTCCGGTCGTGAGGTCAGCAGTTCGGCGCTCATGACAGGTTTCCCGGTTGAGCAGCGGGCGTAGCGGGCGTAACGGGCGTAGCGGGCGTAGCGGGCGCATCGGCCGCGTCGCCCTGGGTGAGCGACAGACCCAGTTGCGCGCGCCGCGCGAGCCACGGCGATGGGCGATAGCGCGGGTCGCCCAGCACGCTGAACATATGGCGCAGGATCGTGAGCAGCGTTTGTGCGCCGAGTGCGTCGCCGAGCGCGAGCGGGCCGCGCGGATAGCCGAGACCCAGCGTCACGGCGAGGTCGATGTCCTGCGGCGTGGCGATCTGTTTCTGTGCGATCTCGCAGCCAATATTGACGATCGTCGCCACTACCCGTTGTGCCACGAAGCCGGTCGAATCGCGGATCACGGTGACGGGGATGCCGTCAGCGGCAAACAGCGCATGCGCGGTGTCGCGCGCGGCGCGTGTGGTGGCCGGTGTCGTCATCAACGTGCGGCGTTGCGCGGTGACGAGCGGGAACAGCGTGTCGACGGCGACGACGCGGCTTGCGTCGAGCGCTTCGTCCACCGCAGCGGTGGTCGCGTCGTGACCGAACGGCGTCACGACGATCAGCGAATCCGCTGCGGGCGAGTCGCCTTCGTCAAGCGCCACACCGGCTTTCGCGACGAGTTGCAGCACCGCCTCATGCGCTTGCGCATAGCGCTTGCTGACCCACACGCGGCTGGGCAGTTCAGTGGGCGCCGCTGCTTCCTCAGGCACTTGCTGCTTGCCGTCGTCGTAGCGATAAAAGCCTTCGCCGGTCTTGCGGCCAATCAGGCCGCCCGCGAGACGCGTGCCGGTAATCGGCGACGGCGTGAAGCGCGGTTCCTCATAGAACTGGTGATAGATCGATTCCATCACGGGATGCGATACGTCGAGCGCGGTCAGGTCGAGCAGTTCGAACGGCCCGAGGCGAAAGCCGGCCTGCTCACGCATGATGCGGTCGATCTCCACGAAGCTGGCGACACCTTCGCCCGCGACGCGCAGGCCTTCGGTATTCATGCCGCGGCCCGCGTGATTGACGATGAAGCCCGGCATATCCTTCGCGCGCACCGGCGTATGACCCATGCGGCGCGCGAGGTCCATCAGCGCGTCGCCGGCGGCGGGATCGCTGCGCAGGCCGTCGATCACTTCGACGACTTTCATCAGCGGCACGGGGTTGAAGAAGTGATAGCCGACCACGCGCGCGGGATCCGTACATCCCGCGGCAATCGACGTGATCGATAATGACGAGGTATTCGACGCCAGCACACACCGGCCGCTGACGACGGTTTCGAGTTCGCGAAAGAGGGCGCGTTTCACGTCGAGCTTTTCGACGATCGCTTCGACCACCAGATCGCAATCCGCCAGATCGCCGATGGCTTGCGCGCCGGTGACGTTGGCAAGCGCCGCCAGCGAGCGGGCCTGCTCGAGCTTGCCTTTGGCGGTGAGCTTGGCGAAGGTGTCGGCGAGGTAGTCGCGTGCCGCGCCGACCGCGGCCGGATTGGTGTCGTACAGACGCACGGTCAGACCCGCCAGCGCAGCGATCTGCGCAATGCCGCGCCCCATTGCGCCCGTTCCAACAATGCCGATAGTCTCGATGCTGTGATGGCGAGAGGTCATTGGGTTGCTCGACTCCATGGTTATTTTAGAATAGCACGCTCGTGCAATTTACTGGATGATTGATTCAAAGGCCGCCAGCCCGTTTCTGTTGAGCGGTTCGACCACCCGTCAAAAGGAGACACCCGATGATCAAGCTGTGCGGCTTTGCACTGTCCAACTACTACAACAAGGTCAAGTTCGTGCTGCTCGAATACGGCATCCCGTTCGAGGAGGTGCTGGTGATGACGAGCCAGGAAGAGGCGCTGCTCGCGCACTCGCCGCTCGGCAAGGTGCCGTATATCCAGACCGAGCACGGCGATCTGTGCGAGTCGCAGGCGATCGTCGAATATCTGCATGCGCGCTTTCCCGAGAAGGGTATTTTTGCGGCCGACCCCTGGGCGGCCGCGAAAGAGCGCGAACTGATCACGTTCGTCGACCTGCATCTGGAACTGGTGGTGCGCGATCTGTACAAGCAGGCGTTCTTCGGCGGCACCGTGACTGACGCCACCAAAGGGCGTGTCGAAAAGTTGCTGACGCGTCACATTGCCGGCTTCAGGCGGCTCGCGAAGTTCGCGCCGTTTCTGCGTGGTGAGGCATTCGGCGTGGCGGATACGGCGGCATTCGTGAGCTTGCCGCTCGTCGGCATGACCACGCAGATCATCTACGGACGCGACTTTCTGCTCGATGCCGGGGTGGACTGGAAACGCTATGTGAAGACGGTGGGCGAGCGGCCGGCGGCGCAACGCGTGACGGCGGACCGCAAGGCGTTTATCGCGTCGACCAGCCCAACCTGAGCAAGCGGCGTGGAGTGAACACGGTGATGGCATGCTGGCGCGCGCCGCCACTCCATGCGATGGCGCAGAACGCAGGTCCGTTCGCGGCATCGCGGGCGTCATCCTAGAGACGCGCGAGCCGGTCGAGCGCCGTGGCGAGCGTGCTCTCCTGCTTGGCGAAGCAGAAGCGCACCACACCCGACTCATGCGACTCGTGATAGAACGCCGAGACGGGAATGGCGGCAACGCCAATTTCGCCCGTCAGCCATTGCGCGAACTCGGCTTCGGGCAGGTCGCTGATGGCCGAGTAGTCGACGCACTGGAAGTAGGTCCCGGTGCAGGGCAACAGCCTGAAGCGCGTGTTCGCGAGCCCGGCGCGGAAAAAGTCGCGCTTCTTCTGGTAGAACGCAGGCAACTCCAGATAGGGCGCCGGGTCGCGCATGTATTGCGCGAGGCCGACCTGCATGGGCGTATTCACCGTGAACACGTTGAACTGGTGCACCTTGCGGAATTCGGCGCTCAGGGCGGCGGGCGCGGCGACATAGCCCACCTTCCAGCCCGTCACGTGATACGTCTTGCCGAAACTCGACACCACGAAGCTGCGCTGCGCGAGTTCCGGATAACGGGCCACGCTTTCGTGCGGCGCGCCGTCGTACACCATGTGTTCGTACACTTCGTCAGACAAAATCAGCACATTGGTGCCGCGCACGATGTCTTCGAGCTTGCGCATGTCGCCGGCGCGCCATACCGTGCCGGTCGGATTGTGCGGTGTGTTGATCAGCAGCAGGCGCGTCTTCGGCGTGATGGCGGCGGCGAGTTTGTCGAACGGGATCCGGTACTCGGGCGCGTCGAGCGTGACGAACACCGGTTTGCCGCCCGCCAGTTCGATGGACGGCACGTAGCTGTCGTAGGTCGGCTCGACCACGACGACTTCGTCGCCCGGATGCACCGTGCAGAGAATCGCGGTCAGCAACGCCTGGGTGGCGCCCGCCGTGACGGTGATCTCCGTGTTCGCGTCGTAGCGGCGGCCGTACAGACTGGCGATCTTGTCGGAGATGGCCTCGCGCAGCGGCGCGGCGCCCGCCATCGGCGGGTACTGGTTGTGGCCGTCGCGCATGGCATTGGCCACAGCGTCGACAATGCGCGGATCGCAACCGAAGTCCGGGAACCCCTGTCCCAGGTTCACGGCCCCTTTTTCCGTGGCGAGCGCGCTCATCACGGTGAAAATGGTGGTGCCCACGTTCGGCAGACGGGACGGAAACGACGGAGTCATTGGCGTATCGTGCGGTGCATTCATGGCGCTATCGGTGCTCGATCAACGGTTTTCGATGGTAGGGAATGGGCGCGCGGCGTGGGCGTCAGACCGCTGCGGCCTCCTCGGTCGGTAGCAGGCAGGCGGCCACGAACGGCGCGGGCTGCGCAATCTGGAAACCGAAATCGCGGACAATGCGGCGCGCGAGTTTCAGTACGGCACGGTCTTTCGAGACCAGCCAGTCGGCCTTCGCAGCGTGTGCCAGTTCGAGGAATTTCTGGTCGTCGCGGTCCTTGCACTTCGGCAGCGGCCGCGCGTCGGCAGCGGCAGTGGAGCTCGGATCGGACACCGGTTCGACGAATTGCGCGAGACGCGCAACCGTGGCGAGCACCGCTGTCTTGTCGATCGCGCGCCGCGCGAATTGCGGGTAATCGAGCACGTAGGTCAGTTCCGCGAGGCAGCGGGCGTCGATCAATGCCTGCAGCGCGCCGCTTTCAAGGGCAGCGCGGATGGGGCGCGTGTGCGGATCGTCGAACACGAGGATGTCGATCCAGACGTTCGAGTCGAGGACCACGCGCAGTGCGCGTGCGGCAGGGGAGTCGGGCATTCGTTACAATCTGGCTTTCGTCATTAATGCCAGGCACGGCGTGCCTGCAAGCCTCTATGATAATCGTTCTGTCGCCGGCGAAATCGCTCGACTACGAAACCCCATCGCACGTCAGGAAGCATACGATCCCCGATTTTGTCGACGACGCTGCCGAATTGATTGGTGGATTGCGCCAGTTATCGCCACAGCAGATTGGTACGCTGATGAGCATTTCCGATCCACTCGCCCAGCTCAACTTCGAGCGCTACGCCGAATGGTCGCCGAAGTTCGACACCCGCAACGCGAAGCAGGCGGTGCTCGCGTTCAACGGCGACGTCTATGAAGGGCTCGACGCGAAAAGCCTGTCGTCGGCAGATCTGGACTTTGCGCAGAAACGCGTGCGCGTGCTGTCGGGACTGTATGGATTGTTGCGCCCACTCGATCTGCTGCAACCATACCGGCTCGAGATGAAGACGCGCTTGGCCAATGCACGCGGCAAGGATCTGTACGCATTCTGGGGCGAGCGCATCACGCAGGCCCTGAATGCGCAACTGCAGAGCCTCGATGCGGCGCGCGTGCTGGTTAATTGCGCGTCGGGTGAATACTTCAAGTCAGTGAAACCCAAACTGCTGGACGCGCCGGTGATTACGCCGGTATTCGAGGACTGGAAGGGTGGGCGCTACAAGATCATCAGTTTCCACGCAAAGCGCGCCCGTGGCCTCATGGCGCGTTTTGCGATCGAGCACCGCCTCGACGCGCCGGAGCAACTCAAGGGTTTCGATACTGAAGGCTATGCGTTCGACGCCGAAGCATCGAACGATTCGACTTACGTGTTCCGCCGCCGCATCGCCGAGTGAGTGCGTTCGCAAGCGAGGCGCACTGCACTGCACCGACTGCAACTGGCCAACAAGCCGGGAAAAATATCATGACACTATCCATTACGAGCAACTTCGACGCAGGTGCGATCGAAGTCCTGTCCTGCGAGCAGGCCGACAACATCCGTCTGCGCGTGCGTCGCGATAGCCACGCTGACTTTGCGCAATGGTTCTACTTTCGCCTCTCCGGTGCGCAGGGCGAGCGCTGCGTGATGACCTTCGAGAATGCCGCCGACTGCGCCTTCGCCGAAGGTTGGCGCGACTATCAGGCGGCGGCGAGCTATGACCGCGTCAACTGGTTCCGCGTGCCGACTTCGTATGACGGCCGGGTGCTGACGATCGACCACACGCCCGACTTCGATCGCATTTACTACGCGTACTTCGAGCCCTATGGCGAAGAGCGTCACTCGGAGTTTCTCGGCGCCGTGCAGCAGATGCCGCAGGCGACGCTGACCGAACTCGGTCTGAGCGTTGAAGGCCGGCCGATGTCGTTGCTCACGCTCGGCACGCCGCAAACCGGCCGCACGGGCCAGCCTGGCGATGTGCCGAAGAAGAAGATCTGGATCATCGCACGCCAGCATCCGGGCGAGACCATGGCCGAATGGTTCGTCGAAGGCCTGGTCAAGCGCCTGGCTGGCTGGGGCGATTGGGCGGGCGACCCGGTCGCGCGTAAGCTCTACGATCATGCGGTGTTCTATATCGTGCCGAACATGAATCCCGATGGCAGTGTGCACGGCAATTTGCGCACCAACGCGGCTGGCGCGAACCTGAATCGCGAGTGGATGGAGCCGGATGCGGCGCGCAGCCCAGAGGTGCTGGCGGTGCGCGACGCCATTCATGCGACCGGTTGCGATCTGTTCTTCGATATTCATGGCGATGAGGCACTGCCTTATGTGTTCGTGGCGGGCTCGGAGATGCTGCCGGGTTTCACCGAGCGCCAGGGCGAGGAGCAGAAGGCATTTATCGAAGCCTTCAAGCACGCGAGCCCGGACTTCCAGGACAAATACGGCTATGCGGCGAGCAAGTACCGTGAAGACGCGCTGAAGCTGGCGTCGAAGTACATCGGCAATCAATTCGGTTGCTTGTCGCTGACGCTGGAAATGCCGTTCAAGGACAACGCGATTCTGCCGGACGAGCGGGTGGGCTGGAATGGCGAGCGCAGTGCGTCGCTCGGGGCAGTGATGCTGCAGGCGATCCTGCGACACGTCGAGACGTTCGCGTAACGCGCGTGGCGCGAGGTGCGGAGTTAGCCAGCCGCAGCCTCCGGGATTCGTCGCGGCAACAAAAAAAGCGAGGCATACGCGTTGAGGTATGCCTCGCTTTGTTTTGGTTTTTGTTTTTGCTCTTGTCTGCCGGGTGCCACGAAACGGCGCTCAGCCGCTAGTGCCGGTTCGTCATCAGGCCTTCTTTGCCGACGTTTTCTTGCTGCCTGATTTGCTGCTGGTCTTGCTCGAAGTCACTTTCTTCGAACTCTTGCCAGACGATTTCTTGGTCGATGATTTATTGCCGGTCGAGTGCTTGCCTTTGCCGCCTTTGTGCTTGCCGGAAGGCTTCGTCGCACTTGGCCGGGCCGGCGGCACCGGATCGTTCCAGCTGAACGCGAGCATCTGGTTGCCCACATAGCCGCAGCGGAATTTCAGATCGGCGGGGTCGTTGCTTTCGCCGTTCTGGCGGATGCCGAGGCCTTCCACGATGACGATGTTGTCGACCTTGACGCGCTGCTTGCCTTCGTCGAACGAATCGTTCCATGGCGTGACCGACGCATGGGCGGTATCGAATGAGCTGGGTGGGAATTCGACGTGGTCGAAAGCGCTGGAGGTGCTGGCGACAAAATTACCATGTGCTGCACAGTCCGCGACCAGCGGATCGGCATGCATGACATTGACGAATTTATCGACGAGTTCGTTGTGCTGTTCGAGCTGATCGGCGAATGCGGGAGCGGTGCATATGAGCGAGAGACTCGCTGCACATGCCGCTAGCCGGCCGACGACCCGCAGCAATCGGCGCGGTACGTTAGTGCAATCCATCAAGTTTGTTAGACGTTAGTGAGACATCAGGCACGTAAGATGCCGGACGACTGGAAGGAGTTCAATCCTGACACAATTTATTTGCCTTGTCGTGGTACGCGGTCTCAAATCGCACACGCATGATGGCTGCTGAATGCCGCGGTTCAGCAAGCCGCAGGCGATGCATCGCCAGTCCTTCGAGTACGGATACGCCGGATCAGATCGCTTCAGACGCGCGGGCCGCCAAGCCGATAACGGCGTACGTCGTACGTCGTGACCCAGGCAGGCCGGTAGACCGCGATCAGTGCCGTGGACATGCCGGTGAACCAGGCTTCGCCGGTCGCGAGCAGAAAGACGCTGAATGCGTAGCCGACCGGCACCACGGTGAGTGAGCCGCCGGAGATCGCGATGTGGGTGCCCACCGCGGCGCCCGCCGTTAACGCGACCGCAATGGCGGGCGACACGAAGCCCTGGCCAAAGATGAACATGAACAGATTGCGTGGCAACCACGCAATGCAGGCGCGCTGCAGCAACGCTGAAATGCCGACCGGCAAAGCACCGTAGATAACGAATGTGAGCGCGATGCCCTGCCACGGCGCATCGAAGACGACCGCTGCGAGTCCGGTGACCGCAGCCATGGCAACGAGCGCCAGGGCCCAATCGAACAGCGTGACCACGAGCGTCGCACCAAGCAGATGCATCACCGTTCCATCGTCGAGCCACGCGTTGCTGGCCCATAGCACCGACACGGCAACGATGATGGCGAGCCAGACATGTTGCAGCGTCGCGTCTTGTAGTCGCTTGAAAGGGTTTTTCCAAAGCGCGAGCGCGAGCAGCAGCGCGGCGGCGATCCAGCCACCGACAGCGACCCATAGCGGAAGCGGTGTATAGAGGAAACCCATACATCCCATATTACTCGTTGGACGGAAAAAGGTGTGAGCGGAATCCATGCCAGCAAGCAACGGACGGGCGGGTTTCGTGCCTGAGACGAAACACCGGCAGCGGGCGGCCCAGCGCGTCTTCAGATGATCGTCCCGCTCAGCTCGATTCCTCGGAACCCGGGTCGCCAAATGGAACGGTGGGTTCGGCCGCCATTGGCAAACTCTCTGATGCGTCGTTGGCAGTGAGCGGGTATTTGAAGGACGGCGGGTTGCGCGGGCGCAACGGGACGACACCGGGCTGGCCCATCACCGGACGTGGTGCGCTCTCATGGTCGCTACGCAGCACCTCGAGTTGGGCCGACAGCCAGCCGTTGTAGAGAGCCACCGCGGCCGCCCGATTGGGCGCGCCGAGTTGCTGGAAAATACTGGCCAGATGGATCTTGACGGTGCCCTCGCTGATGCCGAGCGTGCGAGCAATCATCTTGTTGGTGCTGCCCATGTGGACGCAACGCATGATCTGCTCCTGACGCGGTGACAGGCCGCTCGCGAGCCGTGTACGCCTGGGTGACGGCTTGGTCGGGACTTCGGGTTGGCGAGGCGCGGGTTCAGGTTGCGGCGGTGGCCGGAGTGCCAGCGCGCCGGCCGGGACATAGTGGCCGCCGAGCAGCACGATTTCGAGCGCCCGCACGATGAGGCGCGGATCGGTGTCGCGAAGAATGACCCCAAGCACGCCTTTGTCGAGCAGATTGCGCGCACATTTGGGCGAGGTATCGTCGGTCAGTACGGCCACCCGCAGGTTCGGGTAGACGGCCAGCAACCGGCGAATCTCCATGGCGGACATCCAGTCCTGCCAGTCGACGATTAGCAGATCGGGCACCTGCTGGCGCAATGCGCCGTCAACTTGGTGCCAGTCCTGTGCCTCGTTGAAACGCGCCTGACGGTCGATTTGCCGCAGCAGCGCCTTGAGCCCGTCGCGTCGTTCCGCGTCGGAGTTGAGAATCGAGAAACGCATGCCATGCCTCCAGATGAATCGGTCGTGGTGGTGCGATGCTCGCTAGCGGCAGATGCGGCCGGTTGCATTGCGATGTGCCACCAGCCGCAATGATGACAAATTTCTGGCTTCTTGACGGCCTGGCCGGAAGGCATAGGAAGATTGGCATGGTTGACCCGCGCAGAAATGCAGACGGCCCAATCGGTGTGAGCCGATTGGGCCGTTCAGTGATGGTTGGCAAAGGCGCGATTCCCGTGGGACGGGCCTTGCAGGCGGGCAGTCCCGGGTGCGTCAGTGGAAATGCGGTTGCGCGGGTTCGGCGTCTTCCGGCATTTCGGCATGCACGATTTCGCCGAGCGGGTCAGCGTACAGCGGCACGCCGCAGTCATCGCAATATTCCGGCTCAAAGCGGCCCGCATGACGGCGGATGTCCGTCACGCCGGTTTCCTTCAGCAACGCGACGATTTCTTCGAGCGGGCCGTCGGAGTTGGCCACTTCCTGCGGTTCCTCGTCGATGCCCGACTCGCCGTTTTCGCGGCCGTATAACGGCCAGACGACGCCATAGATCACATCGTTGCTGCC
Source organism: Paraburkholderia sp. GAS41 (assembly GCF_050436545.1). Classification (NCBI taxonomy): domain Bacteria; kingdom Pseudomonadati; phylum Pseudomonadota; class Betaproteobacteria; order Burkholderiales; family Burkholderiaceae; genus Paraburkholderia; species Paraburkholderia sp. GAS41. The sequence goes on along the minus strand of NZ_JBNDMK010000010.1, from coordinate 2,594 downwards.
GCGGCGCGTGAAGCCGACGCGATATTCGTCGATCCGGCGCTCGCCGAAGCCTGCGACGACAGCGCGCAACTCGGCCGGCGCCGCGCTGATGGTATCGAACAGATAGCGCACGGCAGTCCGTACGGTGTGCGGCCGCACGCGTTCGTCGGCGTCGCGGCAGGCCGAGTAATAGGCGTCCGGCAACAGGCACTCGAATTCGCAACCGGGCAATGCCAGCGACAGGTTGGCGCCGCCTTGCGTGGCCCATTGTTCGAGGCATTGGCCACGCTCGATCCGGTTGCCCTGTTCTTCTTCCTGCCAGCGGAACACCGGCGCGCCGACGGGCGACGTGACGACGGCCAGCAGGAAGCGCGGATCGGCCAGAATCGGCGAGGTCTCCGGCAGTTCACCAAAATTGATTTTCGCGGCGCCGCCGCCGAGGGCCGCCTGCGCGAGCTGCTGGGCGATGCGCCACGTTTCGACATGGTGGCGCGGTAACTGGTCGATGCTGTACAGGAACGGTGCCAACGCCACACGGGTGCCGGCGGCAAGCACGTGCGCCTGCAGATGAGCACGCAGCGCATCCGCCGCATCGCTCTTCAGCGGCCCCGACGGGATTGCGTAGCGGGTCCAGGCGAGCACGGGCGCGGCGATCAGCAAGGCTTCATGCGGCGCGCCCTCGTGCTCGACGATGAACGATTCGCTGTGCGTCTCCGCCATGTCGGCGAGCGCACCGTAGGCGTCCGGATGATTTTGCTGAAGATGGTCGAGCGCGGCATCCAGCGTTGTCTGGTTGGCGTTGCGAACGATCTTGGCGAGCAGCGCATCGAGCTTCGCTTCCCAGAAGCGGTCCTCGGTGCGGCTGCCCGACGCGAATAGCGCGAGCGAGAGACCGACGAGCTTGTCGGCATCGGGGGGGAGACGTTTGGCGATTCGCGAGCGCATAAATCCAAGAGTGGGTGCACAGAACCGTATATTCTAGTCTTTTCTGTGCCGTCCTATCGTTTGTGCGCAATGCAGGGTAGATCAGGCCGCGTGAGGGAGGGCGCAGGCGTGAGCGAAGAGGGGCCTTGACTGCACATTCCGACAGTCAGTGAATTGATCGAGGCCGGTAGTCGATACAAGGAAAGGGCTGTTGCGCGACGGACTTTTATACTGGCGGGGTGCGGCGTTGGACCGTTGAGCATTCGCCGTGGCGTTGCCGTGGTCTGACACAACGACGAGGGGGATTCATGGTGAAATCCGACCAACTGATCGAGCGGCTCGCAGCCGTGTTTGCATTGATTGTGCTGGTGGGTGGTTCGTTACTGGTGCTGGCGCCGTTTACGACGGCGTTGCTGTGGGGCGCCATTCTCAGCTATAGCTCATGGGGCCTGTACCGCAAGCTCACCGTCGCGGTCGGCGGCCGGCGCAAGCTCGCGGCGTTGCTGATCGTTGTGATTATCCTGATCGTGGTGCTTGGGCCATTCGTTTATGCGGGGTTTGCGTTCGGCGCCCACGCGCACGAGATTACCGCGCTGGTGCAAAAGCTTTTTGAAGATGGATTGCCTGATTTGCCGGACTGGGTGACCCGCATACCGCTGGTCGGCCCCAATATCGAGGCTTTCTGGGCTCATTTGACCAGCGGCAATTCGGAGCTGATCGCGCAATTGCGCGTTCTCGCAGCTCCGGCTGGCAAGTGGATTCTTGCTGCCGCCATTGCAGTGACACATGGCCTGGGGCTGCTCGCGCTCAGTATCGTACTGGCGTTCTTCTTTTATACCGGTGGAGAGGGTGCCGCGGCCTGGCTGAATGCGGGCATGCGTCGGGTCGCCGGTGAACGGGCCGATTACTTGCTGGCGCTGGCGGGCAGCACCGTGCGTGGCGTTGTCTACGGCATTCTTGGTACAGCGTTGGTGCAGGGCGTGCTGGCGGGTTTCGGGTGCTGGATCGCCGGAGTGCCGGCCCCGGCGCTGCTGGGATTGGCCACGTTCTTCCTGTCTGTCATCCCGGGTGGTCCGGTGATTGTCTGGCTACCTGCTGCAATCTGGCTTTATCACGGCGGTGCAACAGGGTGGGCGATTTTCCTCGTCATCTGGGGGGTGGTCGCGGTGGGTATGTCGGACAACGTGATCAAGCCCATCCTGATCGGCAAGAGCAGCGATATGCCTTTGATCCTGGTGATGCTGGGTATCCTCGGCGGCGCGTTTGCGTTCGGCTTCCTCGGCGTCTTTATCGGACCCACGCTGCTGGCTGTCGCGTACACGGTATTGCACGACTGGACGATCGGTTCCTCGACTGTCCGGGCCATCGAACCTGAATCCGGGCCAGTACCGATTGACGAGACACGGCCAGTCCAAAAGGCTCCGTGAAATAAATGCCCAATAGGCCTTGCAAGGCCCGGATGGGGTCGCTAGAATCTCGTTCTTTCGCGTTCCGGACAACGGGGCGCGGGGAACGGGAGAGCCAGCAGTGGCAAGGCTTTCGGCGGGGTGGGCAGGTTCAGGAAGTTAAAAAACCCTGTTGACACCGTAGCGAAAGTTCTTCATAATCTCGTTTCTCTGCTGCTGATGCAGCGACGCAGAACGAAGCGGTGCCGGGTGGTTGTGATGGTGACAATGCACGGTGTTGTTTTG
>NZ_JBNDMK010000009.1:0-247054 GCF_050436545.1 Paraburkholderia sp. GAS41 | reverse complement strand
GGCTACCGGGGCAGTCACCACCACTTCCGGCACCTGATCTCGCTGCACCGGCCACGCCCGGTACCTGAGGCTTACCTGCGCCTGCGCACGCTGCCGGGGGAACAGGCGCAGGTCGATTGGGCCAGCTTCGGTCACCTGCAGATCGGTCGGGCACGACGCCCGCTGATGGCCTTCGTGATGGTGCTGTCGTGGTCACGGCAGATCTATCTGCGCTTCTTCCTCGATGCACGTATGGACAGTTTCCTGGCAGGACATGCCGGCGCCTTCGAAGCATGGTCCGGGGTCCCCAGGGTTCTGCTTTACGATAACCTGCGTAGCGCCGTGCTTGAGCGTCAGGGCGATGCGATCCGCTTCCACCCGACATTGCTCGCGTTCGCCGCGCATCATCGTTATGAGCCTCGTCCGGTGGCTGTCGCACGGGGCAACGAGAAGGGGCGCGTTGAACGGGCAATCCGCTTTGTACGCGAGAGCTTCTTTGCCGCTCGCAGATTCACGGACCTCGACGATCTCAATGCCCAGGCGGCAATCTGGTGCGCGGGACCCGCTGCTGAGCGGCCCTGCCGCGAAGAACCCATGATCACCGTGCGCGAGGCCTTCGGGCGCGAACAGCCCAGCCTGCTCACGTTGCCGGAGAATCCGTACCCGTGTGAGCTGCTTCTCGCCGTGAAGGTCGGCAAGACGCCCTACGTGCGCTTCGACCTGAACGACTATACGATCCCGTATACCCATGTGCGACGCACGCTCACGGTACGCGCTGATCCCCGGCGCGTACGCATTCTCGACGGCGCCGATCTGCTCGCCACCCATGAACGCAGTTACGATCGCGGCGCGCAGATCGAGATTGCCGCACACATCGATGCGCTCGTCGCAAGGAAGCGCGAGGCCCGTCACCATCGCGGTCTTGATCATCTGGCCCGGGCTGCGCCGGCCAGCCGGACCTTGATGCTGCACGCCGCTGAGCGCGGCGGCAATCTGGGCAATATCACCACGCACCTGCTGCGACTGCTCGACCGCTATGGCCCCGCCGAACTGCAGGCCGCGATCGAGGAAACCCTTGCCAGCGACGCGGCGCCTCATCCGAATCCGGTACGTCTGGCGCTTGAGCGCCGGCGCGAGGCACGGCAGGCCCCGCCGCCAGTCACCCTCATCCTGCCCGAACACGTGCGCAACAAGGACACGCTGGTGACACCACACCGGCTCGACATCTACGACCAGCTTGTGGGAGGCACCGATGAACACGCCTGAGAACCTTCAGGGGCGCGCGAACGCCCTGCGTCTGTATGGACTGCTCGCGCATTGGTCCGATGTGGCCGCCGAACAGTGGGTCGCGCCGCTGTTGCAGTGGGAAGAGGATGAGCGCGCCCGCCGATCACTGGAGCGACGTATCCGCGATGCACGCCTGGGCAACTTCAAGCCGCTGTGCGACTTCGACTGGAGCTGGCCCACGCGCTGCGACCGGCTTGCCGTTGAAGAGCTAATGTCGCTCGGGTTCGTCAGGGATACCGCCAACGTCGTGTTGATCGGCCCGAATGGTGTCGGCAAGTCAACCCTCGCGCTCAATCTCGCCTATCAGGCGCTCGTGCACGGTCACACCGCGCTGTTCACTACCGCCGGTCAGATGCTCGGCGAACTGGCCGCACTGGACAGCGATTCGGCGCTGCGTCGACGCCTGCGCCGCTATGCATCCCCTCACGTCCTGGTGATTGATGAGGTCGGTTACCTCTCGTACTCAAACCGCCACGCCGATCTGCTGTTCGAACTGGTCAGCCGCAGGTACGGCTCGGCAAGTACCGTGGTCACAACCAACAGACCGTTCTCCGAATGGCACGAGGTGTTCCCGAACGCCGCCTGTGTCGTCTCGCTCGTTGACCGGCTGGTCCATCGCGCCGAAGTCATTGCCATCGAGGGCGAGTCCTACCGGGTCAAGGAAGCGCGCGAGAGGGCCGAGCAGCGCGCCAGCAGACGCAGTAGCGCGCGTGCGGAGAAGAAATCATGAAGCACCAGGCACACCTGCCTTCGGGTATTGCCCGTGGGCTCGACTTCCTGATACCGGACAACTGGTCGCCCGAACAGGCGCTTGCCGTCGTCGAACTCATCGAGGATCTGCATGCGCGGATCTGCATGCACTATGACCTCGCCCTGCATGACCTGCTGCGCGAACAGCGTTCCCCTCCCGAGGATCCCAATCTCAACGACATCGGCGATCCATTCTGACTGGGACCAGCCACCCCGACCGAGGCTGTCAACGGCGCTTCATTGTTGATGGTCCTGGTCAACCTTGCGCCGCCATTTATGTGCGGATTTACGCCGCCGTCAACATCTGATTCTTTCATGGGTTTTTTTGAGCATGTCGTTGTGCCCGCTCACAAGGTTTGTCTGCTTTCCCTCTGCTTCGCCGATTGATAGTAGCAGACCCAGACAGGACCTTCCCCAAAAAAGCGCCGCCCGTTATGTCTGCTTGTGGCGGCTTCGAACGTCTCTCACGGGTCGACACGGGTCTATCGCGTACCTGTACCGGCCACGGCAGACTGTCCCCACGGGAAACCCTTGGTATGACTGTATTCGAATCGGCGGCAACAATACTCCGCTGTACACGGTGCTGGTTCTACGGAGGGGGATATCGGGGAGTCCCGCGCCCAGGACGAAGCCGCGATAGCTGCAGCCACGCCCCAACAGGCGCAGCGGCGAAAGGAACTGGACCGGAAGCCGCAGAAACACCGGGGGTTCCCGAGGTTCTAAGTGCGCAAGCCCGGGCCGCAGCAGACGGGTACGGAAACCTGCTAAATAATCAAACTGGTCCGAAACATCTTTGCACGTCATTGAGGTCTGAGCCACGCAGGCGAGTAAGCGTTGCGTCAGTCAGTGGCTCCAGAACCGGCCAGATCATCCGGGGAAGACGGGCGTTAGACAGGCCAGAGGACATAATGCCAATTTCGAGAGTCTGGTCGCCGAGTGAAGTGAGCGTATGAAACGCGGCTTGTTCCACGCAAAAATAGGTGCTCTGCATAGTGAGATATTCGCTGGGTCCTATGCCAATCGGTAGTGCGACGGTCCGACTGAAGCTATCTCCAGTGCAACTCGCATCTTGCATGTGTGCAATAGAAATACGGCAACCGGGAGGAATCACGCCGTCCCTCAACAGCGTTCGTTGTTGTTGCGTTGTATGTGGGATTTTTCCAAGGCATTCGAAGTTTATGGAGACCATCAAAACCCAGCGAACGATAAGGTCGCGCTGTTCATCGGAAAAGTCCGGCCACTTTCCGTCCGCAAGTGTTTCGACTAACGGCGCCGCGCTATTCTGCAGCCTGCTCATCCATCCGTTGTTGCACTCAGCGCAAACATTCAACACGACTGTGTCGTAAGGAGGGGCTGGCAAATCCACGCTTTCGGTGTGGACCGGTATGTTCTCCCAGAACGCAACCCGTTCAGGGCGACGTAGCCAGTGCCGCGTTCTCGTATGTCGACCGCCGTAACGCTTTTTCAGCCATTTGCCGAACGCGTGTTCTTCGCTGAATTTCCGAGTCTTGGTGCAATAGACGCACTTTCCCGATTGGACCTTGCCCGGCGATCCATACCGCAAATCCAGTTTGCATCTTGTGCAAAACGGAGTGCTCGCCACGGTCTCCAGTTTGCATCGCGGGCATCGGAATGGGTGGAACGGCTGCGTAACTTCATCACTGGTCATGTAATGCACTCCGTTGACGCCAGTTCACGGCTCAATATGCACAATGGCAGACGTTGAGTTCGCGTCGATATCGGGCTCGCCGTTTTTATCTCGTGTGCCAGTGTGGATCTTCATCTCAGCGATAACTGACACTGTGCTACCCGCTGGCAGAACGATGGTCTGCATATCGTCCATTTCAGCGCTTGGCAGGAATTCATAGTCACCGCCCGCGAGCTTCAGCAAATCGACCTTGGCAATCAGGTCTCCTTCGTCCTCATGGAATACCGTGCCCACTTTCGCATCGGAAGACAGCTTGCGCACTCGTAATTCGAACGAGTCTTTCTTGCTGTCGTCCAGTTCGAACGTCGCGCTGCGTGGATTTCTCGATTTCACATGCACGACCAGCAGGCGAAGGTCGTCGTGATACGGCAGAACTTGCGTTTCGAGCGTGATGTTGTCCTGCCAATCCGTTGAGCCCCCAAGCCAAAATACCCATAGTGCCCACACACCAGCCCCAATAATTGCGAGGCAGGACAGTAGCTTAAGAGCAACGTCCGCGAACTCGGTTAGTTTCTTCATGTGTCGGCATCCGCGCGGGGAATGCAGCATGATAAACGACCGCAGGGCCTAGACGCGTAGCTGCCTCAATCGTTAGCGGATCGCTTCCGTGGCCTTTTCCAACCAATCCGCCAGCGACTCAAGCGGACACCCCCGACCGTAGCCCGCGCCCAACACACTCCCGGCGTGGGGGCCAGTAATCACGTCCTAAGGGCCCTTGTGAGTCATTCAGCTGGTCGCGCCGCTCAGTACCGAGAGCGGCCTCTACTAGCTCGAAATATTCACAGGTATGCTTCGCCCATAAACACAGGGGCGAGCAAGTCGAGCTGGCGCTCTGGACAAGCGGCAACGCCACACACACAACAACGTAGTTCGGGGAAGACCATGCATCTGTTCATCATCATAGCCCTTGCAATCACAATCGGCCCTTTGCTGGTGGGGCTGGGCCTCTACATCATAGCGGCGATAGTGGGCGTGATCTTCCTACCCTTCAGGGCCGCGAGTGGCGTGTCGAGGGCGAAGATATGCAACGGTCCCCTGTCGAAGCTTTACAGCAAACGCTGGGGAGTGTTCGTCGTGGTGCCTGTAATGGTGGGAGTCCTGTGGGTCCTGCAGTACCTAGGCTGAGTTCTAAGCGGGAAGGCGCAGCAGGTCGCGCAAGCGCGTTGCACTTAAGCCTGAGAAACGCGGAGCGTGGCTCCTTGACGCCTTTTGAGCTTGCTGCACTACTGAGCCACCCCCTGACAACGAATCTAGCGTACCGCTTCAGCGGCGCGGCCCAACCATTCCGCCAAGATCCCAAGCGGGTAGCCCTGGCCATAGGTAGCACCCACGCCCGGCGTCAGGTGGCCCAGGATCCTATCCGTGATTTCCGGGAGACACTGCACAGCCCGCAACAGGTCTTTCATCGTATGGCGTAGGCAGTGGTTCGTGAGCCCCGAGCCCTTGAGCCCCTCACGCCCTTGTATCCACGCATTCAAGGCCGCAGACACCGCGCCAGCATTGCAAGCCTCCGCAGTGGTGTACGTGGGAAAGGCGAACGGTGATCCATGGGCCAGCCTGTGGGCCTCCCGCAGTGCCACCATGGCCCTGGGGGTCAAGGGGACCTTACGAGCGCTGTGAGCGTTCTTCAGGGAGCGCCACGGGTGTGGCTTGACGTCAATGTGCGGTACACCCGCGTGTAGGTGGATATCGGCAGCAGCCAGGCCAGCGACCTCCGCGAGGCGGCACCCAGTCTCAGCCAGCACGGTAACGATACAGCGCAGGGGGTCCCAGCCCTTAGCAGCGACCCACGCATCCACCCCACGGTGCAGCGCCTGTAGCTGGTCAGCCGTGAAGGGTAGCCGCTCCTTGGAATCCTTACCGGCCTCGGGAATCTCGACCCTTGCGAACACACTTTCAATGTCTAACTCGTTTTCCCGTATGGCTCGACCCCAAGCGGCCTTAAGGGCGTTCAGGTAGCGGGTCACGGTAGCGGTGGTGATTGCCTGGCCGCTGGCGCTATGACCACCTGTGAGGAGCCAATTCACGAAGCCATTCACATCCGACCGGCGCACCTTCCGTATATCCCTGTCGGACCCAAGGTAGCTGGTCAGATAACCGAACGCTATGCGGGCAGTCTTCTCCCCATTGGGGCGGGCAGTCACGTACTGGTCAAGGCAATCAGTCAGCGTAAAGACCCCCCGGCCCTGGACTAGCTGGAACGCCTCCCGGCTTACCGGCGATAGGTGCCGATCTAGCTGGTGACCGTGGATCACATCCTCGTCCTCCAGGACCGAGCGCGGTATCTGTGCGTCAAGGAATTCATGGAACGCCTCCAAGGCCCGTGGGTTCGCCTTGGGGTCCGAGGGGTCTATGCCATTGTCGACCAGTAGCCGGTGAGCCTGGAGCTTGAGGGCAGCGCCCGATAGGCTCTGGACACCCGCCCTTGTGGGACTGCGTAGCTGTGACCACTCCTCGTCCGTCTGTCGAGCTAGCTTGGCAATCAGGGGCGCGGCAACCCTTGGGTCCTCGGTCTGAAGAGACACCACGATATGAGCCTTACCGGCATGCGGCGACCGAGCGACGACCAGCAACGGGCGTATGTCGTCAGGGACCCTACGGCGGAAGTAGAGCAGGGGGCTACCGGGCTTGCGCCAGGCGTGCTTGAGCTTGATAGACATGATGGCGGATAGGCGAAGGAGAGGCATGTGTACCAGCGTATGGTAATCGGTTATGGTAACCGCACATGCCCTAGAAGCCTTGCCCACCTTGCCTGTAGAGGCTTTGACAGATTCAGGTGGTGCCGGAAAGAGGAATCGAACCCCCGACCTTCGCATTACGAATGCGCTGCTCTACCGTCTGAGCTATTCCGGCATCAGGAGAAACGAGATTATAGGGACTTCATTGACGCTTTGGCAAGCCCCCGGGTCAATTTTTTGTTTCGAGATGGTAGCGGGTGACGCGATCCACCTCGTTCTTCGAGCCGAGGAATACCGCCACGCGCTCGTGCAGGCTCTTCGGCACGATGTCGAGAATGCGCTTCTCACCGTTGGTTGCCGCTCCGCCTGCCTGTTCGACGATGAATGCCATCGGATTTGCCTCGTACATCAGGCGCAGCTTGCCCGGCTTATCCGGCGTACGCTTGTCGGCCGGGTACATGAAAATTCCGCCGCGGTTCAGGATACGGTGCACGTCGGCCACCATCGACGCGATCCAGCGCATATTGAAATCGGACTGACGCGAACCATCCTGGCCGGCTTTCAGTTCGCCAATGTACTGTTGAACAGGCGGGTACCAGTGGCGCTCGTTCGAGGAATTGATCGCGTATTCACGCGTTTCGACCGGAATGGTCATGTCGCTCTGCGTGAGCACCCACGAACCCAGCTCGCGGTCGAGCGTGAAGCAGTTCACGCCATTGCCCGTGGTAAGCACGAGTACGGTTTGCGGACCGTAGACGGCGTAGCCGGCGGCGACCTGCTGCGTACCCGGTTGAAGGAACGACTGTTCGGTCGGCTGCTGACCGTCCGGGCAACGCAGCACCGAGAAGATCGTGCCGATCGACACGTTCACGTCGATGTTCGACGAACCGTCTAGCGGATCGAACACCAGCAGATATTCGCCCTTCGGATAGTTGGCCGGAATCGGCGAGAACTTCTCCATTTCTTCGGACGCCATGCCGGCCAGGTTGCCGCCCCATTCGTTCGCTTCGAGCAGGATGTCGTTCGACAGGATGTCGAGCTTCTTCTGCACCTCGCCCTGAACGTTCTCGCTGCCTGCGGTGCCGAGCGCATCGCCTAGCGCGCCCTTGCTGACGTGGTAGCTGATGGCCTTGCAGGCCCGCGCAACGACTTCGATCAGGAGCCGCAGATCCGCCGGCAGATTGTTGGTCTCACGCTGCTGCTCGATCAGGTACTTCGTAAGAGTGGTACGACGTTGCAAAGCCATTGCAGTACTCCGGTAAGGCGAAGGAATAGTGCGATTTTACCCGCTCGCTGTGACTTTCCTGTGCTTTTGAAAAGGAATGCGCATGTCACATTGACCGTGGCGTCGAATCTCAGGGCCTGCGGCGGGTTTTGATGGCGGCCACGCTGCTGGACATCTTTGCCGCAACGGCGGCGGCGCGCACGAGGGCGCGCGGCATACCGGGCAGCTTCGGGCGCCGCGCTCTGGCAAGGGGTTCGATTTCGCTGGCGATCTGTTCGCCGGCGGCAGCGGTCGCGACGCGCAGATCGTAGTCGATCTGCAAATTGAGCCAGAACTGCGCACTCGCGCCGAAATAGCGGCCAAGGCGAAGTGCGGTGTCCGCCGAGATAGCACGCTTGCCGAGCATGACGTCGTTGATGCGCGGCGTAGGCACGTGCAGCGCCTTGGCGAGCGCGTTGACCGACATGCCGAGCGGTTCGAGGAATTCGCTGCGCAGGATCTCCCCGGGATGCACCGGCGCAATCCGCTCGCCAGTGTCGATTTCCGAAAAGTCGATGCTGTCCAGCTCGGAACGTTTGATGACCATGCTGGCCTCCCAATCAATCAGTGATAATCGACGATCTCGACATTCAGCGCTTCACCGTTCACGAAGTGAAAGCAGATGCGCCACTGCGCGTTGATGCGAACGCTCCATTGCCCACTGCGTTGTCCCTGCAGCGACTCCAGCCGGTTGCCGGGCGGCGTGTAGAGGTCTTCGAGCGACGCTGCGGCATCGATCATGAGCAGCTTGCGATACGCAATTTCCTGGATCTGCGTGGGCAGCGAACGCACGAAACTGCCGCTGAATAACAGCGCTGTGGCCTTGTCGCCAAATGTTGTGATCATGGGAAGTATATAACGCATCGCGTTAAACGTAAACGGTTGGATAGATGCGTTACTTTCCCCCATGCCGCCGGACAAAAACAGTCGTCCGGATGGCTAACTAATTCTTACGCAGCCTCCTGCAGATCTATTTCTATGGGCGAAAAAAAGCCGGCAACCCGTGCCGGCTTCTTCCCGCCTGAGAGCGCCTGCGAAGATCAGGCCAGAGCCTTTTCCACGATTTCGCGCACATCACGCGACTTCGCTTGCGCAGCCACGTTCTCGAGCGCGGCACGCATGCCTTCGCGCAGCGTGGGCGTGAAGCGGCGCCACAGTTCAAGCGAGCGCGCCAGCCGCGCGGCGACCTGCGGATTCAGCGCGTCGAGCGCAATCACCTGCTCGGCCCAGAACGCATAGCCCGAACCGTCTTCGGCATGAAATTGCGCCGGGTTGGCCATGCAGAAGCTGAAAATCAGCGAGCGGGCGCGGTTCGGGTTTTTCAGGTTGAATGCCGCATGCGCCATCAGCTTGCGCACGCTCCCGATTACCGGCTGCTGGGCGGTGCCGCGTTGGGTGGCCTGCAGGGCGAACCACTTGTCGATGACGAGCGGTTCCTGCTCGAAGCGACGGTAGAAGTCGGCCAGCGCATCTTGCGCGTGGGTGCCTCCGCCCGCAGCCGCCGCATTGAGCAAGGCGGACAGTGCCGCCGAGCGATCGGTCATGTTGTTGGCCGCAGCGTATTGCGCCGAGGCGAGCCGCACCGCGTCGGCTGGATCGTCCAGTTCGGCCAGGTAGGACAGCGCGAGATTCTTCAGTGCGCGATGGCCGCTGGCCTTCGAAGTGGCTTCATACGCACCCGGCGTGTGGTGTTGTTCGTACACCGTGAGCCATTCATCCTTGAGGGCGGTGGCAAGACGCTTGCGCACGAACTGGCGGGCGCTATGAACGGCCGCCGGGTTCGACTCGGCCATCTGCTCGGCCAGATACGTCTCGGACGGCAGGATCAGCGCTAGTTCACGGAACGCCGGAGAGAGCGACTCGTCGGTCAGCACGCGTGCAAACGCGGCGACGATCGAATCGTCCAGTTGCAGCGGCAAACCGCTCGCGGCACGCGCGGTCAACGCCAGCAGTTCGCGCGTCGCAAGCCGTTGACCGGCTTCCCAGCGGTTGAACGGATCGCTGTCGTGAGCGAGCAGGAAGGCCAGTTCGTCGGCGGTGTAATCGTATTCGACGATCACCGGTGCCGAGAAATTGCGCAACAGCGAAGGCAGCGGCTTTTCGGCGACATCGACGAACGTGAACGTCTGCGTGGTTTCGGTCAGTTCAAGCACGCGCGTGGTGCCGGGCGCCGCGCTCGCTTCGCCTTGCAGATGCAGCGGCAGGTCGGCACCGTCCTTGCCGATCAGGCCAATCGCAAACGGGATCAGCAAGGCGCCCTTTTGCGTTTCGCGGGCGGCTGCGGCGGCGTCTCCATAACCTTGCGTGAGCGTCACGCGGTAGCTGCGCTGCGCGGCGTCGTACTCGGTCTTGACGGCCACGCGCGGCGTGCCGGCCTGGCTGTACCAGCGCTCGTATTGCGTGAGGTCGCGACCGTTCGCGTCCGCCATTGCATGACGGAAGTCGTCGCAGGTCACCGCCTGGCCGTCGTGCCGCTTGAAGTACAGATCCATGCCCTTGCGGAAGCCTTCGCGGCCGAACAAGGTCTGATACATCCGCACGACTTCCGCGCCTTTTTCATAGACGGTCATCGTGTAGAAGTTGTTGATCTCGACGTAGCTTTCCGGGCGCACCGGATGGGCCATCGGACCCGCGTCTTCGGCGAACTGCATCTGGCGCAGTACCCGCACGTCCTCGATCCGCTTGGTGGCGCGCGCCGCTTCGTCGGTCGCGCCGCCTGCCATGTCGGCGGAGAACTCCTGGTCGCGGAACACCGTCAGGCCTTCTTTCAGGCTCAACTGGAACCAGTCGCGGCACGTGACGCGGTTGCCGGTCCAGTTGTGGAAATACTCGTGGCCGACCACGGCTTCGATGTTGGCGAAGTCGGTATCGCTCGCGGTTTCGGGGTTCGCCAGCACGTACTTCGTGTTGAAGATGTTGAGCCCCTTGTTTTCCATCGCGCCCATGTTGAAGTCGCTCACGGCGACGATCATGAAGCGGTCCAGATCCAGCTCGAGCCCGAAACGCTCCTCGTCCCAGCGGATCGAATGGATCAGCGAATCCATGGCGTGACGGGTCTTGTCGAGATCATACGGTTCGACCCACACCTGCAACAGCTTTTCCGCGCCGGAACCGCTCTTCACGCGCTCTTCGATGCACACCAGCTTGCCCGCCACGAGGGCGAACAGATAGCAGGGCTTGCGGAACGGATCTTCCCAGCGGGCGAAATGGCGGCCGTCCGGCAGCTCGCCTTCTTCGAGCAGGTTGCCGTTGGACAGCAGCACCGGATACGCGGCCTTGTCGGCGCGCAGCGTGACCGTGTAGGTGGACATTACGTCCGGGCGGTCGAGGAAATAGGTGATGCCGTGAAAACCTTCCGCCTCACATTGGGTGAAGAAGTTGCCGCTGGACACATACAGTCCGGAAAGCGTAGTGTTTTCAATGGGCTTACAGAAACTGACGAGCGTCAGTTCGAAGCTCTCCGGCACGTTCTCGACCGTCAGCCCGTGTTCGTTCGGACGCACGGCGGCATACGGCTTGCCGTCGATCGCCGCGCTGACGAATTCAAGGCGCTCGCCGATCAGTTCGAGGTTCGTGGCACGCGCGGCGTCGGGATTGCGGCGCACGCGCATCGTGTTCTTGACGAGCGTGCGTTCGGGCACGAGGTCGAATTCAAGGGCAACGGTATCGATCAGGAAAGCGGGCGGCGCGTAGTCGGCGCGGCGGATCACAGGAGGTGTAGCGGTATCAGCCATGGCATTTTCTAGGAATAGGGTCTCAAGCCGGCCGCGCACGCCAGTGCGCACCGGTATACCGAGCCATTGTACAAAGCTCGGGCGTGCTCTGTGCGCCGAACTTTTTGTGTAGGGGCCAGGTCAGCGTATGATCGGGCCGCCGCGCACCGATGCGGCGGATAAACGTAAGGAAGAGGAAGACCATGAAATCGGACCGTTGGACCCGGCGCGCCATGCTGATGCTGGTGGCGCTGACGACAGTGCTCTCTGGCTGCACCACTTATGTGACCACCCAGGTGACGGCCTTCTCCGACTGGAGCGGCAGCGACACGAGCCGCACCTATGCGTTCACGCGCGGCCCCGCCCAGCAGAACAGCCTCGAACAGCAGACTTACGAAATCGAGGTTGCCAACGAACTGGCAACGCGCGCGTTCAGGCAGGTGGACGCGCAGCAGGCTCATTACCTGGTGGGTCTTTCATACGGCACGAAGGGCGAGACGATCAACGTCACCCAGCCGGTCTTCTACAGCAGTCCCTGGCCCGGACCTTTCTGGGGGCGTCCGCTTGATCCGTGGGGAGCGTTCGGACCGTTCCCGCCGGCTTACGTGAGTCAGTCGTACCCGGTGTTTTCGCATACGCTCGGTATCCGCATGACCGAGCGCGCGACGGGTAAGGAGGTCTACAACGTGATGGCGCGCAATGCGGGCGACGAACCGTCGCTGGTGCGAGCGATGCCTTATCTGGTGCGTAGCGCGCTGGCAGACTTCCCGCTGGGCAACGGCGCGGTGCGCACGGTCAAGCTGCCGCTGGACAAGAACGCGGGCGTGTCGAACGAGGCGGCCGGTGTGCCGGCGCCCGCTTCGATCGCTCCGACCGCTCCGCCGACTTCAGCGGCGGTGGTCGCGCAGTAAGCGGTCAGCGTGCAACCCGCGGGCAGCCGCTGGCGGTTGCTGGAGGCAGCCAGCGGCCGCGAGCTACCGCCAGTTGCACGCATTTACGCGGCGATCTTCGCCTTGCGCGCTGCATGTTGCCGCGCCTCGTCGCGCCGGTGCACACGTTTGCCGGCCGCGTAGGTTTCGAAAATGGCGCGGTCGTCGCCGAGCAGCGCGAACGCGAACAGCAGTTCTTCCAGCGACTCGGTGCGTGCCGTGCGGCGCGCGAGCAGCGGCGTTGCCTGCGGGTCGAGCACGACGAAATCGGCTTCCGACTTCGGCGCCAGCGTCCCCACCTTGTCCGCCAGATCGAGCGCTTCTGCCGCGCCCGCGGTGGCGAGCCAGAACATCCGCGTGGCCGTCAGATGATGGCCGGTCAGACGCGCCACCTTGTGCGCTTCGTTCATGGTTTGCAGCATCGAGAACGAGGTGCCGCCGCCCACGTCGGTCGCCAGCGCGATCGGCATGCCGGCTTCGTCGGCCTTGTCGAAGTCGAACAGGCCGCTGCCGAGGAACAGGTTCGAGGTCGGGCAGTGCGAGGCCACCGTGCCGGTCTGCGCCATCCGCTTGCGGTCTTCCGCATCGAGGTGGATGCAATGCCCATACACGGCGCGGCGCCGCAGCAGGCCGTAGTGATCGTAGATATCCAGATAGCTGCGGTGTCCCGGGAACAGATCGGCGACCCATTTCACTTCGTCGGTATTCTCCGCGACGTGGCTCTGGATGAAGATATCCGGATGCTGGCGCGCGAGTTCGCCGCAGGCTTCGAGCTGGGCTTCGGTGGAGGTCGGGGCGAAGCGCGGCGTCAGCGCGTACATCTGGCGCCCGCGGTTGTGCCAGCGGCCGATCAGCTCGGCGCTGTCGTCGTAGCCCGATTGCGCGGTGTCGCGCAGGAACTCGGGGCAGTTACGGTCCATCAGCACCTTGCCGGCCACCATGCGCAGGTTGCGCGCCGCGCTTTCCGTGAAGAGCGCGTCCGCCGATTCCTTATGCACCGTGCAATACACCAGCGCCGTGGTCGTGCCGCAGGCCAGCAGTTCTTCGACGAAGAAGCTCGCGGTGTCCTGCGCGTAGGCCGGATCGGTGAAGCGGCGCTCGGTGGGGAAGGTGTAGGTTTCGAGCCACGGCAGCAGACCGGGTGCCGGCGAGGCGATCATGTCCGTTTGCGGATAGTGGATGTGCGTGTCGATGAAGCCCGGCACGATCAGCTTGTCGCGCAGGTCCTGCACTTGCGTGCCGGCGGCGAGCTGCGACGAGAGCGCTGCGTACGCGCCTGTTGCGACGACATGGCCGTCTTCGACGATCAGCAGGCCGTCTTCGTGGAAGACCGCCGCGTCGGACGATTGCGCCGGGTCGCCGTTGAACGTCAGCAGTTGCGCGCGGAATGCGGTTTGGGCCGCTTTAGCCGAGTGAGTCATGGGGAAAACCGTCTCCGTTATATGAGAATGTAAAGGGGGCGCAGAGGACTGCACCGTCCTCTGCTGCTCAGGCGCAACCGCGCAAGTCAGCTCACCTCGACGGCGTGCCAGTGCGCGTCGAGCTTCGCGATCAATGCGTCGCGTTCGGCGGGCGTCACGAACGCCGCTTCGAAGCTGTTGCGGATGATGGTGTAGACCTCGGCGTCGGTAAGCTTGAGCGCCTCGATGATGGCGAGGTAGTTCGCGTTGACGTAGCCGCCGAAGTAAGCCGGATCGTCGGAATTCACGGTGACGGCGACGCCCTGGTCGAGCAGCGCCTTGAGCGTGTGTTGGGTCAGGTCGTCGAACACGCACAGCTTCAGGTTCGACAGCGGGCACACGGTGAGCGCCACGCGCGTGTCGGCCAGACGCGTGACGAGCATTGGGTCTTCGATGCTGCGCACGCCGTGGTCGACGCGATCCACCTTCAGCAGATCGAGCGCTTCGTAGATATACGACGGCGGGCCTTCCTCGCCGGCATGCGCGACGAGCTTCAGCCCCTTGGCACGCGCTTTCGCAAACACGCGCTCGAACTTCGACGGCGGATGACCACGCTCCGACGAATCGAGCCCCACGCCGATCAGCCGATGCGGATACTGATCGAACAGCGGCAACGCTTCCTCGAAGGTGGCGAGCGCATCCTCTTCTGACAGATGGCGCAGGAAGCACAGAATCAGCTTGCTCGTCAGAGCGCGCTGTTCGGCGTCGGCCAGCGCGCGCTCGATCCCGGCCACGGCGGTGGCGATCGACACACCGCGTTCGGTGTGAGTTTGCGGGTCGAAGAAGATTTCGGTGTGCGTGACGTTGTCCGCGAGCGAGCGCTCGACGTAGGCCATCGTCATGTCGTAGAAATCCTGCTCATGCAGCAGGACGCTTGCGCCTGCGTAGTAGATGTCGAGAAACGACTGCAGATCGGTAAATGCATACGCGGCGCGCAGGGCGTCGATCGAGTCGTAGGCGAGCTTCACGCCGTTGCGCGCGGCAAGCGCGAAGATCAGCTCGGGTTCCAGGGAACCTTCGATATGGATATGCAGTTCGGCCTTTGGCGCGCCTGCCACCTTGTCGGCGAGAGTGAGGGTGGTCGTTGTGTTCATGTTCAGTTCTTCAATGGTCTGATTGGGGATGAGCCGATCCGTGCCGGAGGTCCGCAGTTGATCGTTGCTTCATCATGCTGCCTGGGTTGCGTGGGCGTTCGCTTCGACCGCCTGCAGCACCTGCGCGGCCGCGGCGATCGCAATGATCTCCGGCGACTTGTCGACGATGCCGTCCACGCCGAGCGGGCATTTCATCCGGGCCACGTGCGCCGGGTCGATGCCGCGTGCGGCGAGCCGGTGCTCGAACTGCTTGCGCTTGCTGTGCGAGCCGATCATGCCGAAGAACGCGAAGTCGCCGCGCCGCAGGATACGCTCGGCGAGTTCGAGGTCGAGCGCATGGTTGTGCGTCATCACGATGAAGTACGTATGCGGCGCCGCCTGGTCGATGGCCTCGTCGGGCGCATCGGTCGGATCGATCGTCACATTCGACGCCTGCAGCAACTCGGGCGGCGGAAACTGCGCGTCGCGCTCGTCGACCCAGCGCACATGGCACGGCAGCGTGCCCAGCACGCGAACGAGCGCCGCGCCGACGTGCCCGGCGCCGAACAGCACGACGGCGAAGTCGCGCGGCGCGATGGTCTCGGTGAGCAGCGAGCTGCTTTCGTCGAAACCGGCGCCGTCCCACAGCAGACAGTCGGGGCCTTCGACGCCCGGTTCGGGCTCGGACAGCATGACCGCATCCGGCGCGGGCCCGAATGATACGCTACGCACCGTCGACTGACCGGCGGCTACGCGCTTCGCCAGCGAACTGATCCAGCCGAGATCGCCGACATCCAGCCGCTCGAATGCGAGCACCACCGCGCCGCCGCAGCATTGGCCGAGACTCGGGCCGAGTGCGAAGCGTTCGAGGCGGCGCATATGCGGCACACGCATGCCTTCCTTGAGGACCTGGCGCGCGGTTTCGATGGCTTTCCATTCGAGATGGCCGCCGCCGATCGTATGCCGCGCCGAATCGCGCGTGACGATCATCTTCGTGCCCGCCTCGCGTGGTGCCGATCCCTCGACGCGCGCCACCGTCACCAGCACGGCAGCGTCGCCGTGGCTGAGCAGTTGTTGCAGATCGGTGAGCCAAATATGCATCCGGCGCTTCTCCTTCCATGGCCGCACGGGGTGTCCGTGTGGCCGGTTATGCGTGGCGCCGCGCGTTCGTGTCGCGCAGCGCGTGAAAAATCAGGTGGCGGCGTCGATGCTTGCCGGTGTGTCCGTCTGGCCGCCTTGATGACCTTCTTGCGTCGCGTTTTCCACCTGCGCACCGCTCGAGCCGGGCGGTGCCTCGGCAGGCGCTGGCACCAGCGCGTCCAGCGCATCGAGGATCGCCTCGGGCGTGGCAGGCGCGCGCAGGGACGGTGCCTGTTCGACCTGCGGCGCTGCGGCTGCAATGGCGTCGCGAATCGCTCACGGCTGGAATCTTGTAGGTCGACGGGGCGTGCGTCATCAGTCGACCCTCGCGGTTCCACCAGAGTTCCTCGGTGGTGAGCCAGCCCATTCCCTGGATGAAGCCGCCTTCGACCTGGCCGATATCGATGGCCGGGTTGATCGACTGTCCGGCGTCATGCAGGACATCGGCGCGCACGAGCTTCCATTCACCGGTCAGCGTATCGATCACCACTTCCGACACCGCCGCGCCATAAGCGAAATAGTAAAACGGGTGACCGGTGAGGTTTTTCGCGTCCCAGTGCACCTTGGGTGTCGTATAGAAACCGTCGGACCACAACTGCACGCGGGCAAGATACGCGGCGCTGACGAGTTGTGCGAACGGCATTGCCACGTCGTTGACGTGCACCATGCTGTCCCTGAACTGCACGGCGCTGGTTTCGCCGCCGAGTTCTTGCGCGGCGAGCGCTGCCAGCCGGTCGCGGATCGTGCGCGCCGCCGCTTCGGCGGCTTTGCCGTTCAGATCGCTGCCGGTGGAGGCGGCCGTCGCGGACGTGTTGGCCACCTTGGACGTGTCCGTCGCCGTCGCGCGCACGCGCGAGCGCGGCACGCCGAATTCGTTCGCCACCACCTGAGCCACCTTCGTGTTCAAGCCCTGGCCCATTTCCGTGCCGCCGTGATTGACGAGGATCGAGCCGTCCTTGTACACGTGCACCAGCGCGCCGGCCTGATTGAGGAACGGTACGTTGAACGAAATGCCGAACTTCAGCGGCGAGAAGGCGATGCCGCGTTTGAGCACCGGACTCGCCGCGTTACTGGCGGGCAGCGCCGCGCGGCGGGCGCGATAGTCGCTGGTGGCGAGCAGGGCCTCGGTGAGCGGCGCGATCACGTTGTCTTCGACCCGCTGACCATACGGCGTGACGTCGCGCTCGCCGATCCCGTAGTAGTTGGCCAGCCGCACATCGAGCGGATCGCATTTCAGTTGCCGGGCGATGCTGTCGAGCATCACTTCCATCACCAGCGCGCCCTGTGGGCCGCCGAAGCCGCGAAACGCCGTGTTCGACTGCGTATTGGTCTTGCAGCACAAGGCAATAATCTCGACGTCGGACAGGTAATAGGCATTGTCGAAGTGACACACGGCACGCGTGGCCACGGCGCCGGAGAGGTCCGCCGAATAGCCCGCGCGCAGCGCGATCTCGACGCGCGCGCCGAGAATGCGGCCGGTGTCGTCGAAGCCGGCCTGATACTCATAGACGGCGTCGTGACGCTTGCCGGTAATCATGAAGTCGTCGTCGCGATCGGCGCGCACTTTGACCGGACGCTGCAGCCGTTGTGCGGCGAGCGCGGCGATACAGGCAAACAGGGCCGATTGTGATTCCTTGCCGCCGAAGCCGCCGCCCATGCGACGGCATTCGCAGACCACGCCATGCGCCGGCCAGCCGAGCATATGCGCGACCACCTGCTGCATTTCGCTCGGATGCTGCGTCGAACTGTAGACGAGCATGCCGTTCATCTCTTTGGGGATCGCGTAGGCGACCTGTCCTTCCAGATAGAACTGTTCCTGACCGCCGACTTCGAATGTTCCCGCAATCTGATGGGGCGCGGCGGCGATTTTGGCGGCGGGTTCGCCGCGTTTCAGATGCAGCGGCGGCAAGACGAACTGCTTCCTCGCCTTCGCTTCGGCTGGTGTCAGCACCCCTTCCAGCGGCTCGTAGCGGACCACTTCGTCGCTCTTCGCGAGCGCCGCGGCGCGGCGTGCCAGTTCGTGACTCTCGGCGATCACGGCGAACACCGGTTGGCCGAGATACAGCACTTCGCTGTCGGCCAGAATCGGATCGTCGTGCAGCACCGGGCCGCAATTGTTCTCACCGGGGATGTCGGCCGCGCACAGCACCGCGATCACACCGGGAGCGCGGCGCACCGCGTCGAGGTCGAGCGACACGATGCGGGCGTGCGCATGGCGCGCGAGGCCGAGCGCGGCGTGCAGCGTGCCGTGGAGTTCCGGCAGATCGTCGGTATAGGCGGCTTCGCCGCTTACATGCAACGCGGCGGATTCATGCGGCAAGGACGTGCCGATCGCGACGGCCTCTTCACGGTCCGCGGCATGCTGGATGAAAGCATCGGTTTGCCTGTTCATCACGCTGACTCCTGCGCGGACGTTGCATCGGCGGCGCCGGCTACGCCGGCTTCGAATGCGAAGGCATTCACGTCCAGCAGCGCGAGCGGTGCATCGTCGCGCGTTTCCAGCTGGAAGCGTCGCAGCAGATTGCGCGCCACCTTCAGACGATACGCGCTCGACGCCCGCATGTCGCTAAGCGGCTGATAGTCGGCGGCAAGCGCGTCCATGACGCGCCGGGTCGTCGCGTCATTCCAGGCCGCACCGGTCAGCGCGGCTTCGACGTGGGCGGCGCGCTTTGGCGTCGCGGCCATGCCACCGAACGCGATACGCGCTTCGGCGATCGTGCCATCAGCGATGCGCAGGGCAAACGCGGCGCAAACCGCCGAGATATCCTGGTCGTAGCGCTTCGAAACCTTATAGGTGCGAAAGCGCAGGTTAGGCGCTGGACGCGGCACCCGGATCGCCGCGACGAATTCACCGGCAGCGAGCGCCGTCTTCTGATAGCCGAGGTAGAACGCATCCAGAGGCAGCGTGCGCGTTTTGGCGCCGTGCCTTAGCACGACTTCAGCGCCGAGTGCGAGCAGCGCCGGCATCGAATCGCCGATCGGCGAACCGTTCGCGACATTGCCGCCGAGCGTGCCGGCATTGCGGATCGGCAACGAGGCGAAGCGGGTCCAGAGTTCGGCGAGCTCGGGATAGTCGGCGGCGAGCGCGGCGTACGCTTCTTCCAGCGTGACCGCCGCGCCGATGGTCAGGATTTGCGCGTCGCGTCCTATGGTTTTGAGTTCGGCTACGTTGCCGAGGTACAGGATGTCGCCCAGGTCGCGAAACTGCTTGGTGACCCACAGGCCCACATCCGTGCTGCCGGCGAGCAGGCGCGCTTGCGGATGCTGCACACGCAAGGCCGCGAAGGCATTCAGCGTGACCGGCGCGTAGAACGCGGGCGTGCCGAAGGCCGCGCCGCGCACGTCGGGCGCGCGGTATTCGAAGGTGTCCTTGCGTTGCAGCGGCTCTAACGCCTCGGCGACGGCGGGGCGATCGAACGCGATGCGCGGATAGCGGGCGTAGTCGAACATCTTCTGCGCCGCGTCGACGATCGGCCGGTAACCGGTGCAGCGGCACAGATTGCCGGACAGGGCGGTGTTGATTTCGTCGCGGGTCGGGAGCCCGGCGGCGGCCGGCTGGTTCTCGTACAGAGCCCACATCGACATCACGAAACCGGGCGTACAGAAGCCGCATTGCGAGCCGTGACAGTCGACCATGGCCTGTTGCACGGGATGCAGCGCGCCGTCGGCCGCGCGCAGGTCTTCGACGGTGAAAAGCGCCCGGCCGTCGAGCGTGGGCAGAAACTGGATGCAGGCATTGACGGCTTTGAGCGTCAGCCGGCCTGCGCCGGTCAGTTCGCCGAGCACGACGGTGCAGGCGCCGCAGTCGCCTTCCGCGCAACCTTCCTTGGTGCCCGTGCAATGCAGGTCTTCGCGCAGGTGCTGCAGCACAGTGCGCGTCGCCGGCACGCCCTGAACCTCATGGACGGCCCCACGGTAATAGAAGCGGATGGTTTGCGTTGTCATGGCGAATCCGAAAGACATTGCGGACCGGGCGCGCGTTACGCAGGGGGTCGCACCGTAGCCGGCCTCGCGCACGTAGATCGCCATCCATATTTGAAGATAGCACTCCCTCGTCCCGAAAATATTTCGCGAGGGTGATGCGGGTTATTCGCGCGGGGTCATGAGCCACAGGGACGTAGCGGGCAGCGGGACGGGGGCGAAGCCGGCGCGGTTGCCGCAAAGGCAGGCGGAGCAGGGCGCAGCGGCTGGCGCGTGGTGCGCGAGGAAGCGGAAATGGGGACCGGCAGCGGTCAAAAAAGGGCCAGGAAGGGCCCTAGGTGTTTACGACGACGCAGACCTTGGCGGCGCGTCCCAGCGCGGTCCGGCCCGGCGGAGAACCGGGCCCATGGCTGGGAAACTGGACCATGTGAACCTCTGCGGCGGGAAAGCGCATTGGGGCGCAGGCCGCCTGACGGCTCAGGCAATCCGGCGACGATTGCGGATGAGGCTCAACGCGAGGGGCACATACGCGACGAAAAAGGCGAGCAGCGACCATTCCGGCAGGGAAAGGCCAAAAATCGGCGGATAGGCTGTTTCGCACAATCCCGCGACCTTGAACACGCCCGGCAGCCAGTGAGCCGGCGGCAGGCTGTCGACCAGCGGTTGCAGCGCATCGAAACCGCAGCTGAAACCCGGATTCGCCAGCACGTAGACGTGGCGTGCCGCCGTCACGATGCCCGCCAACGCCGAAATCGCGGCTAGCACTTCGAGTAGCCGCACGCCGCGCCAGCTGTTGAAACGCGCGCCGAGGAACGCGAAGATCGCGATCAGCAGAAAGAAGTAGCGCTGCAGAATGCACAGCGGGCATGGGTCTTCGTGCAGGGCGTACTGCATGTACAGCGCGCCGCCAACCAGCGCAACGCAGATCAGACCAAGCAGAACCAGCAGGGAGCGCTCGCGGCGCAGCATCGCATTGTCGTTATTCATGGATCGTGTGGCTGTCGAAAGTCGAAAACCCAAAGGGGTGGGTGTCCGCGATTCTAGCGCGAACACTGCGGCCCTGTTTTTCGTCTGATGGTTTGCTAGCGGATCGTGTTGAGCACCGCTTCGGCGGCCCGGCCGATCGCCAGCAACGCATCGTCACCGTGTGGCGCGCCCGCCAGCATCAGTCCGACCGGCGCGTCGCCACGGCGATGGCAGGGCAGCGAGAGCGCACAGGTATCGAGAAAGTTGAAGGCGCTCGGATTGCGCAGGATCAACGCGTTGGTGCGGCTGAAGACATCGTCGTCATGTACGAGATCGGCTACGCGCGGCGGCACGACCGGCACCGTGGGCGCGACGATCGCGTCGAAGCGTTGCCACAGCCCGCGGGCGGCCTCCAGCAGCGCGGTGCGCTCGGCCACCAGGTCGAGGTAGTCGGCGGCGCTGGCCGGCTGCCCCTTGAGGATGCGTGTCAGCACGCGCGGGTCGTACTGCTCGCGGTGCTTTTCCAGCAACGGGCGATGCCACGCATACGCTTCAATCGACGGAAAACCGAAACGGTTGATCTCCGGCAAGCGCTCGAGCGGTGCAAAACGCACTTCGCTGACGATCGCGCCGGCCGCTTCCAGATGCTTGAGCGCGACGTCGAGCGCGGCTGCCACAGCCGGGTCGACGCCGTCCGTCACATAGTTGGTCAACACGCCGAGCCGTACGCCTTCGAGCGGACGAAGCGCCGGAATACGCGGTTCGAGCCCGGCGAGCATCCGGTCGAGCAGCGCGCAGCAGGCGACCGACACGCCAATCGGTCCGAACGAATCGAGCGTGGTGGAGAGCGGCACGCCGCCTTGCTTCGGGATGCGATCGGCAGTGGGCTTGAAGCCGGTCAGGCCGCACAGCGCCGCCGGGATGCGGATCGAACCGCCCGTGTCGGTGGCGAGCGCGATAGCCGCCATGCCGTCGGCCACCGACGCCGCCGCCCCCGAAGACGAGCCGCCGGACACCCGCTCATCGCCCTTCACGTCACGCTGGTAGGGCGACAGCGGATGGCCGTAGTGCGGATTCAGGCCGAGTCCTGAGAAGGCGAACTCGCTCATGTTCGTGCGCCCGACGATCACCGCGCCAGCCCGTTTCAGGCGCGCCACCGCGACCGCGTCGGCGGCGGCGGGCGGCGCGTCGGTTAGCGCCAGCGAACCGGCGCGCGTCACCTGGCCTTCGATGTCGAACAGGTCCTTGACCGACACCGGAATGCCGGCAAGCGGCGACAGCACCGTGCCGGCGGCACGCAGCCGGTCGTGGCCGTCGGCGGCGGCGCGGGCGCTGTCGGCATCGACATGCATGAAGACGGTCGAGCCCTGGCCGGCCGGATCGGCGATGCGTTCGAGCGCGGTTTCAACGAGCTTGCGGCTGGTGGTGCGGCCCGCGGCCAGCTCGGCAGCGAGCTGGGCGAGCGGCGGAAAGGGCGTGAATTCAGTGGCCATGGTCGTTCAGGTCCGGTTAGATGCGGTTGACGATTAAATCCGGGTGAAGGTCGCAAGAATTGTAGAACAAGGCTTCCCACGCGCCGCAGCGATCGTGCGGCTGCGTTCGGCAACGCGTGCTGCGGAAGTCACGACACGACCCGACCGGCTTGTTACCCGGGTGAGTTACTATCGCTTTTCAATATTACTTTTTGTAAGGAAACTCGGCGTATGCACCACGGTATCGGCTTCATTCAGGACCTGGCGGTGGTCATGGCGCTCGCGGGCGTCGTCACGGTACTGTTTCATCGCCTGAAACAGCCGGTGGTGCTCGGCTACATTGCTGCGGGCGTCATCATCGGCCCCTACACGCCGCCGTTTCAGTTGATCCACGACGAGCAGACCATCCAGACCCTGGGCGAACTCGGCGTCGTGTTCCTGATGTTTTCGCTGGGGCTCGAATTCAGCCTGCGCAAGCTGTTTCAGGTCGGCGCGACGGCGATCGTCGCGGCGCTGTCCGAGATCGTGCTGATGTTGTGGCTCGGTTATGAGATCGGCAGCGCGTTTGGCTGGAATTCGATGGACTCGCTGTTTCTCGGCGCGATCCTGGCGATCTCCTCGACCACGATCATCGTCAAGGCATTGTCCGAGTTGGGTCTCAAGCGCGAAAGCTTCGCGCAACTGGTGTTCGGCATTCTGATCGTCGAGGACATTCTGGCCATTGCCATGCTGGTGCTGCTGTCCGGCATCGCGCAGACCGGTCAGTTGAGCGCGGGTATCGCGCTGATCACGCTCGGCAAGCTATTGCTGTTCATGACCGTGTCGCTGGTGGTGGGCATCCTCGTCGTGCCGCGCGCGCTCAATTACGTGGCCCGCTCGGGCAGCGACGAGATGCTGCTCGTGTCCGTGCTCGGCTTTTGCTTCGGCTTCTGTCTGCTGGTGGTCAAGCTCGACTACAGCATCGCGCTCGGCGCGTTCCTGATCGGCGCGATCATGGCCGAGTCGCGCCATCTGCATCGCATCGAACATCTGATTGCGCCGCTGCGCGACGCCTTTTCGGCGATCTTCTTCGTCACGATCGGCCTGATGCTCAATCCGCATGTGCTGGTCGACTACGCGTGGCCGA
Source organism: Paraburkholderia sp. GAS41 (assembly GCF_050436545.1). Lineage (NCBI taxonomy): Bacteria > Pseudomonadati > Pseudomonadota > Betaproteobacteria > Burkholderiales > Burkholderiaceae > Paraburkholderia > Paraburkholderia sp. GAS41. The sequence goes on along the minus strand of NZ_JBNDMK010000009.1, from coordinate 223,588 downwards.
TCGCGGTCATCACGGTGGCGGTGATCGCCGGCAAGATCGTCTCGTGCGGCCTCGGCACGTTCCTCGCCGGCAAGGACGGGCGCACGGCGATGCGGGTCGGCATGACGGTATCGCAGATCGGCGAGTTCTCGTTCATCATCGCTTCGCTCGGTCTCACACTGAAGGTGACGAGCGCGTTTCTGTACCCGATCGCCGTCGCGGTGTCGGCCTTGACGACGCTCTTCACGCCGTACCTGATCCGTGCGGCCGATCCGCTCACACAGCGGCTCGGCCGCGCGATGCCACGTGCCGTGGTCAACGTGTTCGGCATGTATTCGCAGTGGCTCGGCAGTCTGCGGCCTGCCAGCGACGGCCCGACGCTGTTCGGCATCACGCGCCGGATCGTCCTGCAGATCGCGGTCAACCTCGCGCTGGTGGTGGCGATCTTCCTCGCCGTCACGTACGGCGCGCCGCATGCGAGCACGCTGCTCGCGCATGGATTGCCCTCCGAGCCGATGCAGCGCGTCGTCTTATGGAGCGTGGCGTTGCTGGTGTCGATGCCGTTTCTGGTCGCGGTGTATCGCAAGACCCAATCACTCGCCTTGCTACTCGCGGAGCTCAGCGTGCAGCCGGCCAAGGCGGGACGTTTCAACCGCGCGATCCGCTCGGTGATTTCCGATCTGGTGCCGGTGGTCTCGATGGTGGGCGTGTTCCTGCTGGTGGCGGCGCTCTCGGGCGGCATTCTGCCGCCGACCGGGCTGCTCGTCGCGGTGCTGGTGTGCGCCGCGCTCCTGATGACGCTGCTGTGGCGCTGGTGCGTCAAAATCCACGCGAGCTTGCAGATCGCACTACGCGAAACCTTCGACGAGCAACCCGATCCCTGAATCAACCGGTTGATCGCACCGGCCGACGAGGGTGAGACAACAATGTGAGCAATTGTGTGCCGGTTTGCCGCGCCTCGCCCGGTAGCGGATAATCGGTCCATATCCATCCGTTCGCGTGGAAGGCGCCAGTCCGACAGTCATGAGCGAAAACAAGCCAGAGAATGCCGGTACGCCCGGCACCCCGTCCCCGTCCGGCACGCCGGCTGAGGTTTCGAAGCCCGACGTCTCACTGCCCGCGGGTTCAGCGCCCGAGACAACGCCCGCCTCTGCGCAGGTCTCCTTGCCCGTCTCGCATGAGGACGCCATCCAGTCGCCTCTGAAAGATCTGCCTGCCCAAGCTGGCGCGCCTTCGAAGGCGGCTGAAGAAGCGGCCGTGCGCTCGTCGACCGACGATCCCGCCAGCGCGTCGAGCGTCACTCCCGTGGATACCGCTGAGGCCCAGCAACGCGATGCCGCCGAAGCGCGGGCGTCTGCGGCTGAGTCGACGGCGCAACAGGAGGGCTACGCGCAGCAGGAAGCTCAAACAAAGCAGATGCGCGATGCTGCGCGCGCGGGGACGCCAGCTGCTGCAGCGGTATCGGCACCGGCGTCTGAAGCTGCGAACGCGAACGGTGCGAGCGTGTCGCCGCCTGCCTCCGGCGCGCGGGCTGGCAGTACGGTGCCGCCCGGCTTTGGCGCGGCTCCCGATTTCACGGCCACGAACCCGCCGCCGCCGAACGCGTTGCCGCCGTCCCCGCCGCGCTATCTGAAGCAGACCGACTCGGCCTGGTCCGTGTTCGGCCGCATCATCGCGGCGCGGGCTCGGCAGATCTTCGACCGGGCAGGGCGACGGATCACCCAGCGGACGTTGCGGATCGGTGTATCGGCGCGGATCTTCCACCCGGAGCCGGGTGCCAAAGGCTTGCGCGGCAAGACGCTGCAATATCTCGAAGAATCGATTGCGCACTGGGTCATGTCGCGCGACGTGCTGGTTTTCATGATCCCGACCGTCGGCCACCAGGGCATGCTGCATCCGAGCAACATCCGGCTGCGCGACTACGCGAAGAATCTCGACGGCCTGTTGTTGCAGGGCGGCGCGGATGTGTCACCGCAGTCCTATGCGGAACAGGCGACGAGCCCCGAATGGCCCGGCGATCGGGTGCGGGACATGTACGAACTGGAACTGCTGCACGAATTCATCGAATCCGGCAAGCCGGTGCTGGGCGTGTGCCGGGGCTGTCAACTGATCAACGTGGCGTTTGGCGGGACGCTTTACCAGGACATCGCCACGGACGTACCGACCGCCGGCGCGCACGTCAACGAACACTACGATCAACATCGCCACGGCATTCATTTTCCGGACGGCTCGACACTGGTCAACATGTTTCCGGGCCGTCGTGACGCGATCGTCAATTCGATCCACCATCAGGCGGTCAAGACGCTCGGTCGCGATCTCAATATTGAAGCCGTGTCGGCAGCGGACGGCATCATCGAAGCGGTTCGCTATCGACGCGCGCCGTTCGTGATGGGCGTGCAGTGGCACCCTGAGTTTCACCGTGCGGGTGGTCCGGAGTTGCTGGACTGCACGCCACTGCTCGATACGTTTTTGCGCGTGGCGCGCGAAACGCGGTTCTAGAAAAGCGTTCGCAGCAACCCTCTCGTCGCGCTCGAAGCAGTGGCATAAAGGCGGCTCCGTTTTCGTACGGGGCCGTTTTGTTTTATGTGGATACCGCTTCGATCATGGCTTGAAGGGGCTGTCGCTGTGCGTTGCTTTAATCAGATAATCAGTTGTGCAATATAAGATGTGGCACTTGTGAGCGATGAAATTTCACGCAGCATCCATCTCTATTTGGCAGGCAGGTTTAACGCGGATCCGATTGGATTTTCCGGGCAATTTTTCGTGACTTCATGCGGTTTATTGTTTCTTTTTTAGTGCATCAAGCGGGATACTTTTTCGCGATGCATCGATCCGTTTGATAGAACCTTAAGATGACTATCTATCTCGATTTAAAGTGTTGTGACGCGACACAGTAACGCTTCGCTTGACCGCCATTCCGCGCGATAATCCCCGGCTGTCTGGAATTCGCATGGAGCATGCAAGTATGAAGTACCTCTTAACTGTGCGGCGCGCAATGTTGCTCGCGACCACGTGTGCGCTGCTGCAGCATGGTGGTCCCGTGCTGGCAGGAGGGAGCGCGGGAGCATCGGATCCGGTGCCGGTCGTCGGGACGCGTCCGGCCATGAATGCGCTGACGCCGCAGCCGGTTGCTGCGGCATTGCAGGTGGCTTCAGGTATCAACGGTGCCAGTGGTTCCGGTGGTGTCGGCGATATGGGCGGGGATGCGCAAGGCAACGTCGCCGAACTGATGCAAATGATCCACGACTCGCAACTCACCGAGTTACGCACCACGTACAACGGCAGCTATGGTGCAAGTCTGTTCTTCTATCCGCAGGAAATGACGTACTACATAGCGTTGTTTCAAGATAAGCATTTCTGGCGAGTGATCAAGTCGCAGGACGACGTTCGCGCCGAGGCTGTCTACGCAGGCTTCGTGCAGCAGACCTCGCAACTGGCCGAGGTGGAGATCCGTCGTACTCAGTTGCAGGCGCAAAAGGCGTTTATTCAGGATGTAATCGCGTTGTCCGAAAAGCGCGCGCAGCGCCTGCAGGCCGATCTCGAAGTGGCGCGCACGCAGCAGGCCAAGGTCAACGATTATCAACGCCAGGCGCAAAGCGAGGCGGTTGCATTGCGGGCCGAGAAGGAGAGGGCTCAGACCCAGTTGCGCGAGGTGCAGAATCAGGTGCAGCAACTGCAGCGTCAGAACGAGTCGGGGTTGCCGGCGCCGCGTTGAGTTGGCTGGCGTTCGCTTTCTGCTTCATGCAAACAGCCCGGCAATTTCCCGGGCTGTTTGCTTATGCGCGACGGTTTTGTCGGAGGGCGAGCATTGTCGCTGGCGTCATTCCGCGAACTGCTCGGGGACTTCGGTGACGCGGCGATGCGTCAGGTGTTTTAGCCATTCGGAATTGTCTGTGCCAACGGCGGCACTGTGGGGCGCGGAACGTGGCTGGGCAATGTCGCGTAAATGCGTGCCCGCCGACATCGTGATGGAAGCGTACTCGTCGATGCCGAGCGCGGCCGGAACGACTGGCGAAAATCCGCCTGCAGCCGAGGGTTTGGCCCACCGCCTTGCGCGGACCTCGCCGGTTGCTTGTCGTGGCGCAGCGTTGGACGAAGCCGTTACGCTTGGCTCTTGTTGTTGTTTGACCCGGGCAGACTCTGGGACGACATTGCGCGGTTTGCGGCGCGCAGTGCTTACTTGTGACCGCAGCGTGTGATCTAGGTTGCCGGCATCCGTCATAAGCAGGCGCCGTGTGGCGGATGTGCGGGTTGATTCTGCGGTGTCGGTGGGATCAACAGTTGGCCCTGCAAGGCGAGCCGCGCCGTTGCGATTCGGTGCAAGAGGTATTGGGCTCGGCGTTCGCGTGTCCCTTGCAGACGCACCACGCCCACGCCCCACCACCGGACCTTGTTGGGTCGCGTAATGCGTGCCGCGATGCTGCGACAGATGATGGCTTGCCAACCAGGCAAGCACGGCGGCGCCGCCCAGCGCGCACGCACCGCCCGCCAATGCCGTCCAGCGATAGGCCGAGCCGTGCCGCGCGATGTTTGCGTCTACCGCGATCTCGGCGTGAACGCGTGCGGGCGTATCCTGGGTTTCGGGTCTATCACGACTGACAGCGGCCACCGGCGTGCGCCGAGGGTCCCAGCGGCACACCGAAAGAATGGCCGCGGCATTGAGGCAAAACGTGCGCAGGATGGCCGCGTAGAGTGCCTTCAGTTCCGTGCGCACACTGGCATGGGGTGGGAGCAACGCCCAGTCGCGACCGAACGGTGCCGGTAAATGGTCGAGAGGCCGCAGCCGTGGCATGGCCGTCGCGCCTTCGATCAGGGTGAGGGGGATAGTTGTCGACATCGGTCTCTCGCAACGCCTCTTGATGGAATGTAGCCTCGGAGCGATGTTGACGAAATGCGCATCAACCGGGGCGCCCATGTCGGCGCCCCGGCATCGTGCGACGTTTCGCTGCGCAACCGCCGAGGTGCGGTCGATCATGGGGTTCAAGAGAGATGGCGTCGATCGGACTAATCCGAAAGAAAATGCGCGGACCGGATAGCCTGGACGGTTCACCGGCAGTGCGTCATACACGCCGGAAAAGACCGCGGGCCGACGGCTACATCGGCTGCGTCGATCTCAATCCTTGCTGGAAGCGTGATCCAGTCGATACACGTAGCGCAACGCGGTGATATCCACGCCGCCCATGAAATCGGGCTCCGCGCCCGCAAACTGCCAGCCCTGACGTTCGTAAAAACGGATGGCGGGGGTATTGCCTTCCAGCACGTACAGATACAGCTGGCTTTCGCCTTGCTCGCGTGCCCAGTCGACGGCCGCCGCCATCAGCAGCGTGCCGACACCCATTCCCTGATGGCCCGGCAGCGCGTGCAGGTTATCGAGCAAGACGCCCCATGCGGAGTCAGGCTGCCGTTCGAAGCACGCAAATCCGATTGGCTCACAAGCGATTTCGACGATCATCACCTTGCGCCGTTCCGAACCCGGCGCGTTGAGACGCGCCTGCCAGTACGCGGCGCGTTCGCGCGCCACCTCGCCGTCGAGGAAGGCGTCGGGCAGCAGGCCGCGATAGGTGGCTTGCCAGCTGGCGGAGTGGATCGATGCGATCAGATCGGCGTCCGCCGCTGTGCCGGGGCGCAAAGATAAAGCGCGGGTAGTGGACATCTGTTCAACAGTCACGGAAAGAGCGTCTCAGAAGGGCGTACAGCGAGTGTACTGCGAGCGCCGCCAAGGGGCGCGATCAGTGTGTCTATAACCTGCAGGCTTGCGGCAGGACAGGTAACATTCCGTCTCGCAGGCGTCGCGTCGGTACGCTTAGGTATCCGCGGATACCGCGGCAATCGGTGGGGCAGCAAAAAGCACGCCGCCGGCGCCTACGTTCCAGGTTTTCCCTCGCCAGTGGCATCTGCTCGCGGACGCGGTGAAGTGTGGTCAACTGCCCAATCATGCCGGAGTCCATCCGGCGGTGGGCCAATTCGAGAGTGTCATGTCTACTGCGTCTCACCCCTCTTCCAGAGAATCGAAGGTCCGGACGGTGTTCCGCGTCGTCAGCGGCAACTTTCTGGAGATGTACGATTTCATGGTCTATGGCTATTACGCTTCGGCGATTGCCAAGACCTACTTCCCGACCGGCAACGACTTCGCTTCGCTGATGCTGTCCTTGTCGGTATTCGGTGCAGGCTTCCTGATGCGGCCGCTCGGCGCCATCATCCTCGGCGCCTATATCGACCATCACGGCCGGCGCAAAGGTCTGATGCTCACGCTCGGGTTGATGGCGCTCGGCACCCTGACGGTCGCCGCTATTCCAGGTTACTCCACCATCGGCATGCTGGCGCCAGCGCTTGTGTTGCTGGGTCGCCTGCTGCAGGGCTTCTCGGCCGGCGTGGAACTGGGCGGCGTGTCGGTCTACCTGTCGGAGATCGCGACCAAAGGCAACAAGGGCTTCTATTGTTCGTGGCAGTCGGGCAGCCAGCAGGTTGCCGTGGTGTTCGCGGCGCTGATCGGCGTGTTCCTGAATCAGCTGCTGCCGGCTGACCAGATGGGCGCGTGGGGTTGGCGCGTGCCGTTCCTGATCGGTTGCCTGATCGTGCCGTTCCTGTTCCTGATCCGCCGTTCGTTGCAGGAAACCGAAGAGTTTGCGGCGCGCAAGCATCGTCCGAGCATGGGCGAGATCATGAAATCGATGCTCGAAAACTGGAGCATCGTGCTCGGTGGCATGGGCATGGTCATCATGACCACGGTGTGCTTCTACATGATCACGGCTTACACGCCGACCTTCGGCAGGGAAGTGCTGAAGCTGTCGTCGCTCGACGCGCTGGTCGTGACGGTCTGTATCGGATTGTCGAATCTGGTCTGGCTGCCGCTCTCCGGCGCGGTCTCGGATCGGGTCGGGCGTCGTCCGGTGCTGCTGGTGTTCACCATCCTGACGATTCTCACGGCCTATCCGGCGGTGCAATGGCTGGTGAGCGAACCGTCGTTCGCGCGCCTGCTGGTGGTCGAACTGTGGCTCTCGTTCCTGTACGCCAGCTATAACGGGGCGATGGTGGTGGCATTGACCGAGGTGATGCCGGTCGAAGTCCGTACCGCGGGCTTTTCGCTCGCCTACAGTCTTGCGACGACGATCGGCGGTTTCACGCCGGCAATCTCCACGCTGCTGATCCATATGACCGGCAATAAGGCCGCACCGGGCTTGTGGCTCGGTCTCGCGGCAATCTGCGGCCTGATTGCGACGCTCGTGCTGTACCGCACGCCGGAATCGCGCAACCAGTACCGTACGGCCTGAACGCCGCGGGGTTGTTCCGCAAAAAAGCCCCCACACTTTTGCGAGTGTCGGGGCTTCGTTCCTGGCGCGCCTCAACGCCCGTGGGGCTTCCCGATCTGTTAGACGTTTCGTAATTCCTGCGCGACTGTCGCGACCACGGCGTCCCACGCACCCGGTTGCGGCTGACGCACGAGACGCGTGGCGGGATACCACGCGCTGCGCGGTTCGTCGACGGACCAGCGCCAGTCGGCGGCAAACGGCAGCATCAGCCAGAGCGGCTTGCGCATTGCGCCGCTCAGGTGGGCGATAGACGTGTCGATCGAGACGACCGCGTCGAGATGTTCGATGATCGCCGCCGTGTCCGCGAAATCGCCGATGCGCTGGTCGAAGCGGTGAATGGCGCCAGCGTGCGGATGCGCGTCGAGGATCGCGCACTCCGCCGCGCTGAGATTCGGTTGCAGGATGATCCAGTCGATACCCTCGAGCGCGAACAGCGGTTCGAGCGCGGCGAGCGGCATGGTGCGGTTCTCGTGCTGCTGGATGCGGCCGGACCATGCGAGACCGATCTTGCGTTTGGCGTGACCGCCGAGCGAGCCGCGCCATTTGCGCCGATAGGCGGGCGGCACGCTGAGGTACGGCGTGCGGGCCGGAATGGTTTCGGCGTTCATGTCGAGTGCGAGCGGCAAGCTCAGCAACGGGCATTGCAGATCAGCCGGCGGGCGCGGGGTGCCCTGCGCGATCAGCGTGACGCGCCACTCGGCCGCGGCAGGCACGAGAATCGGCACGAGTTGCGGTTGGACTTCCAGCACCACGCGCGCTGCACGCTGCGCCACGATCGGTACGAAACGCACGAATTGCAGCGTGTCGCCGAAGCCCTGTTCGGCATGTACGAACAGGGTGCGGTTTTCGATCGGCTCGCCTTGCCAGCGCGGCAGCGTCTGCGGCGCACGCTGTGCCATGGTCTTGAGGCGCCATTCGTATTCGGGCAGTCCGCGCGCGAAGTCGCCGAGGGTAAGCCACGCGAGTGCCCGGTTCATATGGGCGGACGCCAGATCGGGCCGCAACCGCAAGGCCTGATCGAATGCGCGCACCGCTGCCGCGTGCGCGCCGAGCGCATGGTGCGTGGTGCCGAGGCTGAGCCACGCCAGCGCGAACTTCGGATCGAGACCCACCACGAGTTCGAAACGCGGCAGCGCCTCCTTGTGACGTCCCAATGCGGCAAGCGAATTCCCCAGGCCGTACAGCGCCGGCGGAAATTGCGGCTGCAAGGCCAGCACGACTTCGAATGCGCCGAGCGCCTGTTCGTACTGACCGGTGGCGTCGAGCGTGTTGGCGAGGTTGAAGTGCGCGGCGACAAAGCGCGGCTGCGCGGAGATCGCGGCACGAAACTGTGCGACGGCTTCGTCGGACTGGCCGAGCGCATTGAACGCCATGCCGAGATTGTTGTGCGCGCCGCCGTGGCCCGGATGCAGTTCGAGCGCGCGGCGGAACGAGGCAATCGCTTCGTCGTGGTGCCCGAGCGCATGCAGTGCGTTGCCCAGGTTGTTATGCGTCGACGCGTTATCCGGTTGCAGGCGCAACGATTTGCGGAACGCGTCCGCCGCGTCTTCGTGGCGACCTGTCGCGGCGTAAGCGTTGCCGAGGTTGTAGTGCGCCAGTGGAAACGCCGGCGCAAGCGTGAGCGCGTTGCGAAAGCGCTCGATCGCGCCGTCGAGTTGTCCCAGTGCCTTGAGCGCATTGCCGAGATTCAGCTGCAGCGCGGCGTCCTGCGGGCGCAGATCCACCGCGCGGCCGACGAGGTCGGCAGCTTCGGCATGCTGACCGAGCTGGTGGCGCAGTACGCCCAGCAGGTGCAGCGCATCGACATGCGCGGGATCGATATCGAGTGCGGCGCGATAGCCGCGCTCGGCATCGTCGAGGCGGCCGTCACGATGCGCCGCGTAGGCGCTTTCAAACAGGGGTTCCATGACGGGAAGGGCGAGTCTTGTAAGGCAAACGCCGCATTTTCCCACACTCGCCGCGTTCCACCCATCGATTGACGGTTGGGCGCTTGATCTATAACATGTGAACAACTGTTCATATGTTTGTCGACGATGCTACCCGAATTCAATGATGACCGTGTCGTGCCGCTTGCCGAGCTGTTCCGCCTGCTCGGCGATCCGAGCCGTCTGCGTATCGTGCTTGCGTGCGTGGAGGAACCTCGCGCGGTGGGTGCGATTGCCGGGTCGCTCGGCTTCTCGCCATCGCTCGTGAGCCATCATCTGCGCCTGTTGCGCGCGGCGCGGATCGTGCGCGCCGCGCGCCAGGGCAAGCAGGTGTTCTACCTCGCGGCGGACCGCCACATCAGCGGCATGCTCGCGGGCATGCTGGAACATGTGGCGGAGCCGGTGACCGAGCTTGCCCTGGACCCGTCATGAATACAGAGACCCACAACCATAACCACGGTCACGACCATGACCATGACCATGACCATGACCATGACCATGACCATGACCATGACCATGACCATGACCACGGCCATAAGCACAGCCATAAGCACAGCCATAAGCACAGCCATAAGCACAGCCATAAGCACAGCCATAAGCACAGCCATGGCGGCCACCATCACCATCACGCGCCGGTTGCGGGTCAGGGGCGCGCGTTCGCGATCGCTGTCGTACTGAACCTCGTCATTGTCCTGATTCAGGGCATTTACGGCGTGATCGCCCATTCGACCGCGCTACTCGCCGATGCCGGCCACAACCTGTCCGATGTGCTCGGTCTGCTGCTCGCCTGGGGCGCCACGTGGCTCACCACACGGCGCCCGTCGGCGCGCTACACCTTCGGCTACGGTAGCACCTCGATCCTCGCCTCGCTGGTGAATGCCGGGTTGCTGCTGTTTGCGTGCGGCGTAATTGTCACGGAAGCGATTGGCCGTCTGATGAACCCTGGACCCGTTGCCGGGCTGACCGTGTTCATCGTCGCCACCGTCGGCATGCTGGTCAACGGGTTCTCCGCGTGGCTCTTCATGCGCGGCCAGAAGGAAGACCTCAACATTCGCGGCGCCTTTCTCCACATGGCCGGCGACGCGCTGATCTCAGCGGCGGTCGCGGTGAGCGGCCTCGTCATTCTCGGCACGAACTGGACCTGGCTCGACCCGGTGATGAGTCTGATCGTCGTGGCTGTGATCGTGTACGGTACGTGGGGCCTGCTGCGCGATTCGGTGCGGCTCGCCCTCGATGCCGTTCCTGCCGACGTCGACTTGCAGCGCATTCGCGAGTATCTTGCCGCCCAGCCGGGCGTCACCGATGTCCACGACCTCCACGTGTGGGCGCTATCCACCACCGGCAACGCACTGAGCGCGCATCTCGTGATCCCAGGTGGCCATCCCGGCGACGCGGCGGTTGACGCGATCGTGTTCACGCTGCGCGAAGAATTTTCGATGCAGCACGCCACGCTGCAGGTCGATCTGGGGACGACCCATCATCATTGCTCCCTCGAACACCCGCGCGCACGTTGACCCGCGTTTGCCGCAGTGCACCCGCAGGCAGTGGGGCAGCGGCGTACACTAGGCGGCATGTTGGTCTCCGGAGTTCTGCATGGCCGCCGCCTCATACGACGCGTCGCCGGTGCTGATCGTTGGGGCGGGCCCAACCGGGCTAGCTGCCGCAATGAGTCTCGCGCGCGCGCACATTCCCGTGCGTCTGATCGACAAGGCGTTGCAGCCGGACCCTCATTCGCGGGCTATCGGCATTCAGGCGCGTACGCTGGAACTGCTTGAACAGCATCGTCTGATCGAGCCGTTTCTCGAACTGGGCCATCGGACTCGCGCGGCGAATCTCTATTCCAATGGCCAACGTCTTGCGCGCCTCGACTTCGATCCGCTGCAGACGCGCTATCCGTACGTGCTGTTCCTCGATCAGGCCGTCACCGAACGCCTGCTGACCGAGCATCTGACGACGCTTGGCGTCAGCATCGAGCGTGGCGTCGAGTTGACGGAGTTCGTGCAGGGATCGGCCGGCCTCAGCGCGACGCTGCAGCGCACCGACGGGCGCAGCGAAACCGTGCATCCGCCTTACCTGATCGCGGCAGATGGTGCGCACAGCGCAATCCGCCACCGCCTCGGCATGAGCTTCGCCGGCAAGACCTTCGAGCAGACCTTCCTGCTGGCCGATCTATATGCCGAGACGAACTGGTCCGACGACGAACTGCAAATTTTTGCCTCGGGCGAGGGTCTCGCAGCGCTGTTTCCGATGGGCGCGGGGCGCTATCGTCTGATTGCGGATCATCCGGCGATGCCGGCCGCCGCGCGCACCGCTGAGGCGCGATCCGACCCGGGCTCATTGAACGGCGCGAGTGCGCAAGGCGCATCAGGCGGCGACGCTTCTCCCTCTGCGCCTGCCGCCGCGGTACCCGCACCTACGATCGACGAATGCCGCGCGCTCGCCGCACGGCGCATGCATCATCCGGTGAAGTTCGACGACCTGAAGTGGTCGGCGCATTTTCATCTGAACAGCCGGATGGTCGAACAATTGCGAGTCGGGCGCGTGTTCCTTGCCGGTGACGCGGCGCACGTGCATAGCCCGGCCGGTGCGCAGGGAATGAACACGGGGATTCAGGAAGCGTTCAACCTGGGCTGGAAGCTCGCCCGCGTGATGAAGGGCCACGCGCCGGACCGGCTACTCGACTCCTATCACCTGGAGCGGCATCCGATCGAGCGCGACGTGTTGCGGCAGACGAGTTTTGTCACCCACATGGCCGAAGCCGATCACGGGCCGCTCAAACTGCTGCGCGAGCGCGTCATGCCGGCGCTTGCCGCGCTGGGTCCGCTGCGCGATGCCGCGCGTCTCACGGTAAGCGAGCTGGCGATTCAATATCGGCGCAGTCCGCTCACGCTCGAACGGGTGCTCGACGGCGGCCCGCGCGCCGGGGAGCGGGCGCCGGATGCGCTGGTGCATGTCGTGGACGGGCCGCTTGGGCGCGCGCCCGGTATTGGCTGCATTTTCGATCTGCACGATCCGGCATTTTTCTCGCTGTTTTTGCTGGTTGCACCGGCCGATGCCAACGAAGCGCCGCTCGACCCGGCCGCCAGTCTCAAGGCGACGCGCCACGCGGATCTCGACCGCCTGAGTGAAGCCGTCGATCGACTTTTGCCGGGCGCGGTGCGGATCTGGCGTGTCAGCGATACGACCGGCGAGGGCGCGCCGTCGCTGTCCGAGTCGTATGGACGTACCCGGCCGGCGTTCTACCTGATGCGCCCGGACGGGTATATCAGCGTCCGCGGCCGGCCAGCGTCCGATCTGAACGCCTTGCTGCGCCACTGCGAGGCGTGGTTTGCGCGGAGTGTGACACCGGAGCCGGCAGCCAGTTAGCGTCGCATACGCGGCGCCGCGGTGTCTCGCTTCATGCGACCGGAGCCGCCGCCGGTGTCAGCTTGTCGCGGTTCGCCAGCAGCGCTTCCTTGACGATGGCCGACATCTGAATCCCGCCCGCATCGGGCCGGTCGAGCGTGGCCAGCAGCGCGCGCCGCATGCGCGGCTCCCAGAAGCGGCGAATATGATCGGCGATGCTGGCGAGCGCTTCTTCGCGGTCCGGCATCGAATCGAAAAATTCGCCGATCCGGTTCGCCATGTCGATCAGGTTCTGTTCATCCATGGCGTTCCCTTATTTGCCCGACGTTGCATTGGCCAACTCGCGCTGCCGCAGCAAATCGAGCTGCTCGGTATTGAAACGCGAATAGTCTTTTTGCCATTGCGACGGTTGTTCGACCGGCATCACCTGCACGGCCGTCACCTTGTATTCCGGGCAATTGGTGGCCCAGTCGGAACTCTCCGTCGTAATCACGTTGGCGCCGGACTCGGGGAAGTGGAACGTCGTATAGACGACGCCCGGTTGCATCCGTTCGGTCACCTTGGCGCGCAACACGGTTTGCCCGGCACGCGATTCGATCCCGACCCAGTCGTCCACCTTGATGCCGCGTTCTTCGGCATCGTGTGGATGAATTTCGAGCCGGTCTTCGTCGTGCCAGCGCGAGTTTTCAGTGCGCCGCGTTTGCGCCCCCACGTTGTATTGCGACAGGATGCGTCCGGTCGTGAGGATCAGCGGGAATTTGCGCGTGACCTTTTCCGGCGAGGCAATGAACTTCGTGATGACGAATTTACCCTTGCCGCGCACGAAGGTATCGATGTGCATGGTGGGCGTGCCGTCCGGTGCGTTCTCATTGCACGGCCACTGGATGCTGCCGGCCTGATCGAGCTTCGCATACGACACGCCGTGGAAGGTCGGCGTGAGGCGCGCGATCTCGTCCATGATGTCGGACGGATGCGCGTAGTCCATTTCGTAGCCGAGCGCACGCGAGAGCAGCAACGTGACTTCCCAGTCGGCGTAGCCGGCAAGCGGCGGCATGACCTTGCGGACGCGCGAAATGCGGCGCTCCGCGTTGGTGAAGGTGCCGTCCTTTTCGAGGAACGTGGAACCCGGCAGCAGCACGTGGGCATGCTTCGCGGTTTCGTTCAGGAAGATATCCTGCACGACGATGCATTCCATCGACGACAGCGCGGCCGACACGTGATGCGTATTTGGATCCGACTGCACGATGTCTTCGCCCTGGCAGTAGAGTCCCTTGAAGCTGCCGTCGAGCGCGGCGTCGAACATGTTGGGAATGCGCAGACCGGGTTCCGGTTGCAGCGTGACGTGCCAGGCTTCTTCGAACTCCCCACGCACGACCGGATCGCTAATATGGCGGTAGCCCGGCAGTTCGTGCGGGAACGAGCCCATGTCGCAGGAACCCTGCACGTTGTTCTGGCCGCGCAGCGGATTCACACCCACCCCTTCGCGGCCGATGTTGCCCGTGGCCATCGCGAGGTTCGCAATGCCCATCACCATGGTCGAACCTTGCGCGTGCTCGGTGACGCCGAGGCCGTAGTAAATCGCGGCGTTGCCGCCCGTTGCGTAGATGCGAGCCGCGGCTCGCACGTGCTCGGCGGGCACGCCGGTGATATCCGCGGTGGCTTCCGGCGCGTTTTCCGGCAGCGCGACGAACGCACGCCATTGATCGAACGCGCGGCTTTCGCAGCGCTCGGCGATAAACGCTTCGTTGAGCAAACCTTCAGTGACGATCACATGGGCGAGCGCATTGACGACCGCGACGTTCGTACCCGGTCGCAATTGCAGATGATGCGAGGCCTTCACGTGCGGCGTGTCGACGATATCGATGCGGCGCGGATCGACGACGATCAGCTTCGCTCCTTCACGAATGCGGCGCTTCAGACGCGAGCCGAACACCGGATGACCGTCGGTCGGATTGGCGCCGATCACCATGATGACATCGGCCTTGTCGACGGAGGCGAACGTCTGTGTGCCGGCCGATTCGCCGAGCGTCGTCTTCAGACCGTAGCCGGTTGGCGAGTGACACACGCGCGCACAGGTGTCGACATTGTTGTTGCCGAACGCGGCGCGCACGAGCTTCTGCACCAGGTAGGTTTCTTCGTTCGTGCAGCGCGACGAGGTGATCCCGCCGATCGAATCGCGGCCGTGTTTCGCCTGAATGCGGCGGAATTCCGAGGCGGCATAACTGAGTGCTTCTTCCCAGCTGACTTCGCGCCACGGGTCCGTGATCTTCGCGCGGATCATCGGCTTCGTGATGCGGTCCTTGTGCGTGGCATAGCCCCACGCAAAGCGGCCCTTCACGCACGCGTGGCCCTCATTGGCGTGGCCATTCTTGTTCGGCACCATGCGCACCACCTGGCTGCCCTTCATCTCCGCCTTGAACGAGCATCCAACGCCGCAATACGCGCAAGTGGTCACGACGGAGTGCTCCGCCTGGCCGAGCATCACGACGGTCTTTTCCTGCAGTGTCGCAGTGGGGCACGCAGCGACGCACGCACCGCACGAAACGCATTCCGATTCCATGAACGGCTGGTTCGCGCTAGCCGCGACGCGCGATTCGAAGCCGCGTCCGGCGATCGTCAGTGCGAAGGTGCCCTGGGTTTCTTCACAGGCACGCACGCAGCGGTTGCAGACGATGCACTTGGACGGGTCGTAGGTGAAGTACGGATTCGATTCGTCCTTTTTGTCCTTCAGATGGTTGGCGCCTTCGAAGCCGTAGCGCACTTCGCGCAGTCCCGTCACGCCGGCCATGTCCTGCAGTTCGCAGTCGCCGTTGGCGGGGCAGGTGAGGCAGTCGAGCGGGTGATCGGAGATGTACAGCTCCATCACATTGCGGCGCAGCGACTGCAGACGATCGGTCTGCGTGCGGACTTTCATGCCCGCTTCGACGGGCGTCGTGCATGAGGCCGGATAACCACGCTTGCCTTCGATCTCGACGAGACACAGACGGCATGAACCGAACGGTTCGAGCGAATCGGTGGCGCACAGCTTCGGTACGTTGACCCCGGCTTCGATGGCCGCGCGCATCACGGACGTGCCGGCAGGGACGGTGACCGCCTCGCCGTCGATTTCTAGCGTGACGTCGACATCGGCGTGGCGCAGTGGCGTGCCGTAATCGGTGTCGTCGTAAGGCGAGCGGGTTAGGGTGCTGCGTTGCACCTGTGCCTGCGATTTGCACGCGCAGTTTGCCGAGCCGCAGCCGCCGGTGGAGGATTTAGGCAGGTCGGACATGGTGGGCTCCATCTTCAGGCCGCCGCCACTTTGGGCTGGACGGTGTCGAGACCGAAGTCTTCGGGAAAGTGGTCGAGTGCGGACAGCACCGGAAAGGGCGTCATGCCGCCCATTGCGCAGAGCGAACCGGACACCATGGTGTCGCACAGGTCGCGCAGCAACTGCACCTGGCGCGTCGAAGTATCGCCATTGCGGATGCGTGCGATGACCTCGACGCCACGCGTCGAACCGATGCGACAGGGCGTGCATTTGCCGCACGATTCGAGCGCGCAGAAATGCATGGCGTATTGCGCAAGCTCGGCGAGATTCGAGGTGTCGTCATGCACCACGATGCCACCGTGACCGACCACGGCGCCCACCGCTGCATAGGCTTCGTAGTCGAGCGGAATGTCCCATTGGCTCTCCGGCAGATAGGTGCCGAGCGGGCCGCCCACCTGTACGGCGCGCGCGGGACGGCCGCTGGCGGTGCCGCCACCATAGTCGTTCAGCAGTTCGCGCAGCGTGACACCGAACGCGAGTTCGACGAGGCCGCCTTGCTTGACGTTGCCGGCGAGCTGGAACGGCAGCGTGCCACGCGAGCGGCCCATGCCGAAGTTTTGATAAAACGCCGCGCCGCGCGCGAAAATGATCGGCACCGTGGCGAGCGTGATGACATTATTGATGACAGTTGGCTGTCCGAACAAACCGATGAGCGCCGGCACGGGCGGCTTGGCCCGCACGATACCGCGCTTGCCTTCGAGCGATTCGAGCAGCGCGGTTTCTTCTCCACATACGTAGGCGCCCGCGCCTTTGGCGACGGCCAGCTCGAAGCGGTGCGCCGAGCCGAGTACGCTGTCGCCGAGCCATCCCGCTGCGCGGGCGCGCTCGAGCGCGATTTCGAGCGTCGCGATCGAATGCGGATACTCGCTGCGCACATAGATGAAGCCCTGCGTCGCGCCCGTCACGATGCCCGCGATGATCATGCCTTCGATCAGCACATACGGATCGCTTTCCATGATCAGGCGATCGGAGAAAGTGCCGGAATCGCCTTCGTCGGCATTGCAGACGATGTACTTCTGGGCAGCCTTGGCGCCACGTACGGTGCGCCACTTGATGCCGGCGGGGAACGCAGCGCCGCCACGGCCACGCAAGCCCGATTCGATCAGCGCTTCGCAGGCGGCGTCGCCGTCGGCGGTGAGCGCCCGTTCGAGGCCTTCCAGGCCGCCATGGGCGACGTAGTCCTTGATCGACAAGGGATCGGTGAGGCCGATGCGAGCGAAGGTCAGACGTTGCTGCCGTCGCAGATAGGGAATGTCGTCGACCAGTCCCACGTGGCGCGAATGGGTGCCGCCTTCGATGAAGCCGGCGTCGAATAGCGAGCCGATCTCCGCTGCGTCGACATTCGCGTAGCCGATCCGGCCGCGCGGCGTGGCGACTTCGACGAGCGGCTCGAGCCACAGCAAGCCGCGCGAGCCGTTGCGCACCAGTTCGATGTCGATGCCGCGCCGGGCGGCTTCATGGGCAATGGCTTCGGCTAACGCGTCAGCACCGAGTGCCAGCGCGGCGGAATCGCGAGGGACATAGATGCGCGTCATACGGTTGCCTCCACGCGCGTGGTTGCAGCCGCGAGCAGCGCATCGAACTTCTGGGGCGTGACCTTCGCATGCAGCGTGCCGTTGATCGTCAGCGCCGGCGAGAGCGCGCATTGACCGAGGCAATACACCGATTCGAGCCCGACGGCTGCGCCCTGTTCGCCTTGATGCGCGCTGTCGAAGCGGCACCCGGTGTGTGCTTCGATATGCTGCGCGAGCGCCTCCGTGCCCATGCTGCGGCAGGCTTCGGCGCGGCACAGTTGCACGGTGACGGGCGCAGCGGGATGGGTGCGGAAGTGGTGGTAATAGGTGAGCACACCGTGGACTTCCGCACGTGACAGGTTCAGCGTCTCGGCAAGCGGTGCCACGGTATCGGGCGGCACGAAGCCCAGTTCGTCCTGGATGGCATGCAGTACGGCAAGCAAAGAGCGGCCGGGATGCGCATGGCGCTGCACCAGTTGCTCGGGCGTGATCGCTTTGGAATCGTCCAAAGTGGGGGCTCCTCCGAAGTCTAATATGCACTTGTCATTCATAAAGTGTGCACCTATGCTTCACTCGTTTGGTCTGTGTAGACCAACGATAGGCGGGTGTTGGCCCTTCCGCAATAGGAGACGATTCAGCATATATGATCCGGATCGAATGCCACGCACAACTGGTTGTCCGCGACCCGGACGGCCGTGAAGCCAGCCTGACGGACGTCGTGCAGCTTTTGGCGCTCGTCGACGAGTCGGGCAGCATTGCCCAGGCCGCGACACTTAAGGGTTTGTCCTACCGCCACGCATGGGGACTGCTACGCAGTATCGAGGAGCGTTTGGGCGGTCCATTGATCGCCAAAGAGCGCGGTCGTGGCTCCGTGCTGTCGGAGTTGGGGCAGGCAGTGTTGCGCGCGCAGCGTCTGTGCAGCGAACGGCTCGATGGCAACATGCGGGCGCTGGCGAGCGAGGTAGCGAGCGACCTGAACCATTGGCTTGCGCCGCCCGCCGACGATGTGCGGATTCACGCGTCGCACGGCTACGCGGTGGCTGCACTGGTAACGGCGCTGGTGGCCGATGAAGTGCCCGTCGAGATCAAGTATCGCGACAGCGCGGACGCGGTCACCGCATTGGCGCGCGGGGAGTGCGATCTGGCTGGCTTTCACCTGCCACGCGGCGAATTTCGCGCCGTCTGCGCCAACACCTACCGGCGTTGGCTCGACCCTGAGCGCCATGTGCTGGTCCATCTCACGCAGCGCAAGCAGGGTCTGTTTCTCTCGAAGGGCAACCCAAAGCGGATCGGCGGACTACGCGATCTCGCACGCGACGACATCCGCTTCGTGAACCGGCAGCCGGGCTCCGGCACGCGGATGCTGCTCGATCTGGCGCTGCGGCGGGTGGGCGTCGATCCGGACCGGGTCAACGGCTATGCGTCGACGGAGCTGACGCATTCGGCGATTGCCGCGTTTGTCGCCAGTGGCATGGCCGATGTGGGATTCGGCGTCGAGCCGGCGGCGCATCATTTCGGGCTCGATTTCGTGCCGATCGTCGATGAAGACTATTACTTCGCGTGCGATCGCGCGGCGTTGGGGCGTGCGCCGCTCGCCACGGTTATCGACATGCTGTGTAGCGCCGCATTCAAGGGCGGCGTAGCCCGGCTGGATGGCTACAATCCGGCGGATTGCGGCATGCTGCTCGAGCTCGATGACGGGCTCGGTCCTGCGCTCGGGTAAGCTGCCGTAATAACACCGACAGGACATGCCGCTGCGTTTCGGGGCGGTATGCGATACTCTGTAGCCTTCAGATTTAGCCTCAATTGCGCGGCCCACACCGCGCCGGATCGACATGAACGTTCTTCTTAAAGCCTGCGCCGTGGCCGTTACGGCAGGCGCGCTGTTTGCCACCGTTTCAATAGCATTTGCGCAGAATTCGCCGGGCGTGCCTGGCGGCATCCTGGACGATGGATTT
Organism: Paraburkholderia sp. GAS41; assembly: GCF_050436545.1. NCBI lineage: Bacteria > Pseudomonadati > Pseudomonadota > Betaproteobacteria > Burkholderiales > Burkholderiaceae > Paraburkholderia > Paraburkholderia sp. GAS41. Next base: position 204,250 of record NZ_JBNDMK010000009.1, on the reverse strand, counting down.
CATCTGCAGGAGCATCCGCAACTGCCGTTCGCCGCGTCGGCGCCGTCCAACAAGTACCAGTCCGACAAGAAATCCTCCATGCGCAAAAAGGGCGATCTGGGTGATCCGGATGGTTGCAACCTGCAATGCCCGCAGGATTAGCAAGCGGTACTGGCGCGCTACTTTTCTGCGCTTTCCAGAGCCAATAGGGGCTTCGATTTACGGGGCCTGCTATAGAGGTGGTTCGCGCTGTCCGAATGCAGCAATGACCGGGGTTCACGGCCTGTGAAATTTGCTGGTCTGCAAAGTATGGTTTGACGATCAATCGACGCAACAAAAAACCCCGAGAGCCTGAGGCTGTCGGGGTTTTTTGCAAAACAGTGCTGCAATTTGCAGGGTGTCTGGTGGAGGCGGCGGGAATCGAACCCGCGTCCAGAAGCACTCTACGACCAGTTCTACATGTGTAGTTCAGTCTTTTGATTTAACCATAACGACGCGGACGAACACGCTGCGTTACGGCGATTCACTAGGTTTTCGACCCGGATGTCGTGACACCACCAAGGCTTAACTGACGTATATGACCTCTGTCGGTATTGCTACCGGTCTTGCGACTCTAGCCCGTCAGTGAACTAGGCAGAGGACGGCGGCCCTTAGGCTGCCAGTGCGAACGTTTCGTCGTTTGCAGTTACGTTTTTCCCGCTGATTTACGAGGTGACGGGGCCTCGACATGCCCTGGCCGCTTCGCAACCCCTGTCGAAACCAGGTCGCCCCCGCGGTTTTTTTGGTCCGAAAATGCTGAACCAAAAGTAGATTTTACAATAGATCGACAGCCCTGTCTTGGCTGTCTTCTCATTAGACTGGCGGCGATGTGGGGGCCGAAATGCGATCCCCCACGCAAACCGCCGCTTAGCTGATCTCGCGCAGCAGATTGTGCAGTTCAGCCGGAGACTGAACGACGTACTGCGCATGCCAGCGGGTCGGCGGAATGTCGTTGCCACAATAACCATATGCAGCCGCCACTGTCACCATGCCCGCGGCAAAGCCCGCCTGGACGTCTCGCAAGTCGTCACCCACGTAGACGATCCGTTCTGGCGGAAGGTCCAGCATCCGGGCCGCGTGCAAGAGCGGCGCCGGATGGGGCTTCGAGTGCGGGGTCGTATCGCCGCTGACCACGCAGCCAGCCCGCACATCAAGACCCAGCAGTGCGACGAGCGGATCGGTCAGACGCGCGACCTTGTTGGTGACGATGCCCCAGCGCACACCGCGTGCATCCAGTTCATCGAGCACGGCATCGATGCCCTGGAAGAGCGTGGTTTCGATGCATAGGTCGGCTTCGTAATTGGCGAGAAACTCCTCCCGCATCGCCGCAAACTCGGGGTGTTCGGGGCCGATGCCGAAGGCGCCTCCAATCAGTCCGCGCGCGCCGGCCGACGCCAGCGGTCGCAGGTCGTCTAGCGGCACCATTTCGAGGCCGCGCTCGTGCCGCATCTTGTTGACGGCGGCGGCCAGATCCGGCGCTGTGTCGGCGAGGGTGCCGTCGAGGTCGAACAGAACCGCCTGGCAAAGGCCGATTGAGGCGTCGTCGTCTTCGCGCTGCGGCAGTGGGGTGGGGTCGCTCATGGATGCGTATGGGAGTCGGTGCGCGTCAGACGTCGCGGCGGCAGGCGAGCATGTAATTGATGCTCGTGTCGTGCGACAGGGCGAAGTGCTTGCTCAGCGGGTGATAGACGATGCCCTTGATATCCGCCGTGCGCAACTCGGCGGCGCGGACGAAGCCGGCCAACTCCGACGGGCGAATAAAGCGTGCGTAATCGTGGGTGCCTTTGGGCAGCATCCTCGCAATGTATTCCGCGCCGATCACCGCGAACAGATAAGACTTCACGTTGCGGTTGAGCGTCGAGAAAAAGACCCAGCCGCCAGGCTTTACCAGTGTCTTGCAGGCCTCCACGATGGCCGCGGGTTCCGGTACGTGTTCCAGCATTTCCATGCAGGTCACGACATCGTAAGTACCGGGTTCGCGGGCGGCGAGCGCCTCCGCAGCGATCTCTTCGTAATCGACGGTTACACCACTTTCAAGGCTGTGAAGATCGGCGACCCCGAGCGCTTGGCTCGACAGGTCGATTCCCTTCACATGCGCACCTAATCCGGCCATCGATTCCGTCAGAATGCCGCCGCCGCAACCAATATCCAGTACACGTTTGCCGGCCAGATGCGCGTGAGCGTCGATCCAGGTGAGCCGGACCGGATTCAGTTCGTGTAGCGGTTTGAATTCGGCGTTCGGGTCCCACCAGCGATGGGCGAGATCGCTGAATTTCTGCAGTTCGTGGGGATCGGCGTTGGTCATGGCGGATGCGGCCTTGATGAGAGCGGGTGAGCGGGTGTCGACAGTAGACCCCGAGTATATAGGCCGGGGGACAAGGCGGCAAAATGCGGCAGAAACCTCACCCGCCTGAGGCTTTGCAGTCAAAGGCGAAGGTGCGGCGGTCGCCCCAATCCGACACGGCAAAGTCTTCGGGCATAAAAAAAGCCCCGCCGAAGCGGGGCTTTGATACTGCGGTAATCTGGAGCTTACTGCTTCGAAGTACCCACAACTTCGACTTCCACGCGACGATCCGGTGCGAGGCAGGCGATGAGGGCCTTGCGGTTCTTCTGGTTGCAACCAGTCGTGACCGGGTTGCGCTTGCCCTTGCCTTCCGTATAGATACGATTGGCTTCGATACCCTTGCTGACCAGGTATGCCTTGACAGCTTGAGCACGACGCAGCGACAGGCGGTCGTTGTACTTGTCCGAACCGATACGGTCCGTGTAGCCCGTTGCAACCACGACTTCCAGGTTCAGGCCGCCGATCTTCGACGCGAGATCATCCAGCTTTTCCTTGCCGCCCGGCTTCAGGACAGCCTTGTCGAAGTCGAACAGTGCGTCAGCTTGATACGTAATCTTCTGGCTTTGGATAACCGGAGCGGGTGCCGGAGCCGGTGCGGGCGGGGTCGGTGCCTGAGCAACCAGAGCGCCATCGCACTTCGCGTTTGCGGTTGCCGGCGTCCAGAATGCATCGCGCCAGCAGAGTTCGTTCGTGCCGTTCATCCACACGTACTCGCCCGTACCGTTCACCCAGTTGTCGTTCGTAGCTTGTCGCGACGCCGGCACCGACTGTGCCATTGCGGATGCAGCCATAACTGCGGTAGCTGCAATGAACGCGAGCTTTGAAAGTTTATTCATATTTCTCCTCTCGAAATTGAGATTACCGCAGGTTTACTGCGAGCTTGTTGACGATGACAAGTCATACATTGCTCGAAGTATAACATTGGTGCAGAACAAAAAACGCGCTGTGTAGACTTCGAGCAGTGTCTAACTTCTTAGTGCGTTGGCATTTTGCCATATCGTTCCCTTCCCACGTAAAAAAATCTAGCCCCTTTCCATACCCTTGTCTGATTGTGGTGCGTCCGCAACAGAAGCGCGGGAAGAGTGCGGTGCAGCCCGCCAGTCATGGCTGAGAGCCGAATAGGGGCCAGCATAAATCGGGCCTGCTTCTGCCTGTCGCAGAAGCGTCCCTGGAGCCGTTCGGGAGCGCCCCACTAATAGGTATACGTACCCCCGCCGGGAGTGGATGCCCGGCATGTTAGAATCGCGTGATGCGTTGCGCCTGCAGCGCCTACGCGGAGGCGGGGTTCCGCCATCGTCTTCGCACGTAAAAGATACGGATAATGGATCAATTCGCCAAAGAGACTCTGCCAATCTCCCTAGAGGAGGAAATGCGCCGTTCGTATCTCGATTACGCGATGAGCGTGATCGTGGGGCGTGCGCTTCCCGATGTTCGCGATGGCCTGAAGCCGGTTCACCGGCGCGTGCTGTACGCGATGCACGAGCTGAACAATGACTGGAACCGAGCTTACAAGAAGTCGGCGCGTATTGTCGGCGACGTGATCGGTAAATATCACCCGCACGGCGACACGGCTGTCTATGACACGATTGTCCGGATGGCGCAGGATTTCTCCTTGCGCTACATGCTGGTGGACGGTCAAGGCAATTTCGGTTCAGTCGACGGCGACAACGCCGCGGCAATGCGGTACACCGAAATCCGCATGTCGAAGATCGGCCATGAGCTGCTCGCCGATATCGACAAGGAAACGGTCGACTTCACGCCGAACTACGACGGCAGTGAAAACGAGCCGGCCATCCTCCCGGCGCGGATTCCCAATCTGCTGATCAATGGCTCGTCCGGGATCGCGGTGGGAATGGCAACGAATATCCCGCCGCACAACCTGAACGAAATCGTCGACGCCTGCCAGCATCTGCTGAAGAACCCGGAAGCGACGATCGACGAACTGATCGAAATCGTTCCGGCGCCTGACTTCCCGACGGCCGGCATCATCTACGGCGTGGCCGGCGTGCGCGATGGTTATCACACTGGCCGTGGCCGCGTGGTGATGCGCGCGCTCACGCACTTCGAGGAAATCGACCGCGGCCAGCGCATGTCGATCATCGTCGACGAGCTGCCGTATCAGGTGAACAAACGCTCGCTGCTCGAGCGTATCGCCGAACTCGTCAACGAGAAGAAGCTCGAAGGCATTTCCGACATCCGCGACGAGTCCGACAAGAGCGGTATGCGGGTCGTGATCGAGCTGAAGCGCGGCGAAGTGCCCGAGGTCATCCTCAACAATCTGTACAAGGCAACCCAGCTTCAAGATACGTTCGGCATGAACATGGTCGCGCTGGTCGACGGCCAGCCGAAGCTGCTGAATCTGAAGGAAATGCTGTCCTGCTTCCTGTCGCATCGCCGGGAAGTGCTGACGCGCCGCACTGTATACGAACTGCGCAAGGCGCGTGAACGCGGTCACGTGCTGGAAGGCCTGGCCGTGGCGCTCGCCAATATCGACGAGTTCATCGCCATCATCAAGGCTGCGCCTACGCCGCCTATTGCGAAGCAGGAGTTGATGAACCGTCCGTGGGATTCGTCCCTGGTGCGCGAAATGTTGTCGCGCGCCGAGACGGAAAACGCCTCGGCGGGCGGTCGCGAAGCGTATCGCCCGGAAGGTCTGAACCCGGCGTTTGGCATGCAGTCCGACGGTCTCTATCGTCTGTCGGACACTCAGGCTCAGGAAATCTTGCAGATGCGTCTGCAACGCCTGACAGGTCTGGAGCAGGACAAGATCATTGGCGAGTACCGCGAAGTGATGGCCCAGATTGCCGACCTGCTCGACATCCTCGCCCGCCCGGAACGCATTACGGCGATCATCGTCGACGAACTCACCTCGATCAAGGCCGAATTCGGCGACGCTCGCCGTTCCAAGATCGAACTGAACGCGACCGAGCTGAACACCGAAGACCTGATCACGCCGCAGGACATGGTGGTGACCATGTCGCATGCGGGTTATGTGAAATCGCAGCCGTTGTCGGAATATCGCGCCCAGAAGCGCGGAGGTCGCGGCAAACAGGCCACTTCCATGAAGGAAGACGACTGGATCGACACGCTCTTCATCGCCAACACGCACGATCACATCCTGTGCTTCTCGAACCGCGGTCGTGTGTACTGGGTCAAGGTCTATGAAGTGCCGCAAGGCTCGCGTAATTCGCGCGGCCGCCCGATCGTCAATATGTTCCCGCTGCTGGACGGCGAAAAGATTACGGTGGTCCTGCCGGTCAAGGAATTCTCGGCCGACAAATACGTGTTCATGGCCACCGCGTTAGGAACGGTAAAAAAGACGCCGCTAGAAGCCTTTAGTCGGCCGCTGCGCAAGGGTATTATTGCGGTCGGTCTGGATGACGGTGATTACCTGATCGGCGCGGCTATCACCGATGGCCAGCACGACGTGATGTTGTTCTCGGATTCGGGCAAGGCGGTACGCTTCGACGAGAACGACGTGCGTCCGATGGGCCGGGAAGCACGCGGCGTGCGCGGCATGCAGCTCGACGATGGGCAGCAGGTCATTGCGCTGCTGGTTGCGGGCGACGAGCAGCAGTCAGTGCTTACTGCCACGGAAAACGGCTTCGGCAAACGCACGCCGATCACGGAATACACGCGCCACGGGCGCGGCACGAAGGGCATGATCGCGATCCAGACGTCGGAGCGCAACGGTCGTGTGGTTGCCGCGACGCTGGTGGATTCCGAAGCCCAGATCATGCTGATCACGAACACGGGCGTATTGATTCGCACGCGCGTGTCGGAAATCCGTGAAATGGGCCGTGCAACCCAAGGTGTTACACTCATCAGCCTTGATGAAGGGACGAAGCTTTCTGGCTTGCAGCAGGTTGCTGAGGCTGAAGCCGACGTGGAGGGTGACGCCGAGGGTCCCGCTGACGGTGACGAAAGCGGTGAAGAAGGCGGAGCAGCCTGATTCGCGCCGGCAATCATGTACAGGGTGAACGCTGCGAGGACACAGACAGGCGCATCGGGCCGATGCGCAGTCCACGCAGCAAGCAGTTCGACTAATTTCTCTTAGGGAGTAATGATGCAAAAAGGATTCAAACAGTTGATGTTGCTGGCTGCTTTCGTGCCGACCTTTGCAATGGCGCAGGCACTTCAAAGTCAAACGCCGGCTCCGGCGGACAACGGCGCGGCTGCGGCAGCACCGGTTGATCCGGCCAAGCAGGCTGCCATCAAGGATCTGCTGGACGCGATCGACGCGCAAAAGCTCGTCGGCGCAATTGGTAACAGCGCACAAATGCAAGCCAAGCAACTGGTTCCGGCCATCCTGTCGGACGCTTTGAGCGAAAACAAGACGATGACAGACAAGCAGAAGCAAGCTTCCGTTCCGACGCTGCAAAAAAATGCTGTGCCGAAGCTGGTTGACTCGGCCGGTCAGGTCTTCGCAACGGACTCGTTCCGTCAAGACGCCATGCAAGCTCAGTACGACGCTTACGCGAAGTACTACACAACGTCGGAAATCAAGGATCTGACGGCGTTCTACAAGAGCACGACGGGCCGCAAGTTCATCCAGGTTCAAGATCAGGTTGGCCGCGACGTCGTGAACGGTCTGATGCAAAAGTACATGCCTCAATCGATCAAGGCAACGCGCGCTCAAGCTGACCAGGAAGTCGCTTCGGTCAAGGCGCCGGCTGCCAAGTAAGCGCGTCGATCAGGCTGCGCTGATGCCGCATTAGCCGTCCAGCCACAGGCGCCTCGCGGCGCTCGGGTTTGGCGGGCCAGCGGCGTCAATGCGATAATGGCCGTTTGCGCACACGCGCAGACGGCCATTTTCTTTTCGGGCGCGAAATCGCAAGATTTCATTTATTGCGCGCCCGCTTCAGGGATTTCACGATGCGCGTCTTTAATTTCTCGGCCGGACCTGCGGCCATGCCCGAAGAAGTGCTGCGTCAAGCGGCCGACGAAATGCTCGACTGGCAAGGCAGCGGCATGAGCGTGATGGAAATGAGCCATCGCGGCAAAGAATTCATGTCGATCCACGAAGCGGCGCTGACAGACTTGCGCGATCTGCTCGAGGTGCCGGCAAGCCATCGCATCCTGTTTTTGCAGGGCGGCGGGCTGGGTGAGAATGCCATCGTGCCGATGAATCTGTTCGGTTCGAAGCCGCGCGCTGACTTCGTAGTGACGGGTTCCTGGTCGCAGAAGTCGTTCAAGGAAGCGCAAAAGTACGGCAGCGTCCATCTGGCGGCGAGCGGCGAGACCGCAGACGGTTTTACGCGTGCCCCTGCGCGCGCCGAATGGCAACTTTCTGACGACCCGGCTTACGTGCATCTGTGCACAAATGAGACGATTCACGGCGTCGAAACGTTCGAGATTCCCGACCTCGGCAACATTCCGCTGGTGGCCGATGCGTCGTCGCATATCCTGTCGCGTCCCATGGACATCGCCAAATATGGCGTACTGTTCGGCGGCGCGCAGAAGAACATCGGCATGGCAGGCGTCACCGTGGTGATCGTGCGCGAGGACTTGCTGGACCGGGCAATGACCGTTTGCCCGTCGGCGTTCGAGTGGAAGACCGTCGCGGCAAACAATTCGATGTTCAACACGCCGCCCACGTACGCGATCTATATCGCGGGCCTCGTGTTCAAGTGGTTGAAGAAGCAGGGCGGTCTGACCGCCATGGAGGCACGCAACGTCGAAAAGTCGAAGCTTTTGTACGACACGATCGATGCCAGCAGCTTCTACGAGAACAAGATTGAACGCGCTTCGCGCTCGCGGATGAACGTACCGTTCTTCCTCGCCGACGCAGCGCGCAACGAAGATTTCCTGGCCGGCGCGAAAGCACGCGGACTGGTGCAGTTGAAGGGCCACAAGTCCGTCGGCGGCATGCGGGCGTCAATTTACAACGCGGTGCCGCTCGAAGGCGTTAAAGCGCTTGTCGAGTACATGAAGGAATTCGAACAGCGCAGCGCCTGAGCTTCAGGCGCGGGCATCCCTTCCCGCAGTTTCCCGGCAGAGCCGTTTCACGCATGGACGACGAACTTAATACACGACTGAAACCACTGCGCGAGCGCATTGACGCGCTCGATGCGCAACTGATCGCGCTGCTGAACCAGCGCGCCGCGATTGCGCTCGAGGTCGGCGAAGTCAAGAAGCATTTCAACGCGCCAGTGTTTCGCCCGGAACGTGAGCAGCAGGTGATCGCCCGTCTGCAGGATATGAGCGACGGGCCGCTCGCCAGCGAGCACATCAGCGCGATCTGGCGCGAAATCATGGCGGCGAGCCGCGCGCTCGAGAAGACCATCAAGGCCGCTTATCTCGGCCCGGTGGGCACCTATAGCGAACAGGCGATGCACGAGTACTTCGGTCAGTCGATCGAAGGCCTGCCGTGTCCGTCGATCGATGAGGTTTTCCGCTCGGTCGAAGCCGGCGCTGCCGAGTTCGGCGTCGTGCCGGTCGAGAATTCGAACGAAGGCGCGGTGTCGCGTACGCTGGACCTGCTGCTGCAAACCCAGTTGCTGATCGGCGGCGAACTCGCTTTGCCGATCCACCATAACCTGCTGACACTCAATGGCGACCTGACCGGCGTGACACGCGTGTGCGCGCATCCGCAGGCGCTCGCGCAATGTCAGGGATGGCTCGCGTCGAATGCGCCGCATCTCGAACGGCAGGCGGTGGCGAGCAATGCCGAAGGCGCGCGGCTTGCTGCCGCTGATCCGGGCGTGGCGGCAATCGCCGGTGATCGCGCGGCCACTCACTACGGCCTGCAGGTCGCGCAGGCGCTGATCCAGGACGACCCGCATAACCGCACGCGGTTCGTGATGATCGGCAAGGAGCCCACGGGTGCAAGCGGCAGCGATCTGACCTCGCTGATCGTCTCGGTCGCGAATGAGCCGGGCGCGATGGTCAAGCTGCTGGAGCCGCTGGCTCGCCATGGAGTGTCGATGACGCGTTTCGAGTCGCGTCCGGCCCGTGTCGGGACTTGGGAGTACTACTTTTATATCGACGTCGAAGGACACCGGGACGACGCGCCGGTCGCGGCCGCGTTGGCCGAACTCGGCGAGCGGGCCGAATTCCTGAAGATTCTGGGCTCGTACCCGCGGGCGCGCTGATCCGCCCGCCTGGTTCCGTGTCGTCCAACCCCGAACCTCAACCCCTATTCAATTAGTAGTCGATCCGGAGAGATTCATGACAACGCCATTCGGCCCTTCCTACGTGCGTGCGATTGCGCCTTACATCGCCGGTAAGCCGATTGCCGAAGTGGCCCGCGAATTTGGCCTCGACGAGGCTAGCATCGTCAAGCTCGCCTCGAACGAAAATCCGCTGGGCATGCCGGAGTCGGCACAGCGCGCATTGGCGCAGGCCGCGAGCGACCTGGGCCGCTATCCGGACGCCAACGCATTTGCGCTGAAGGCCGCGTTGAGCGCACGCTATGACGTCCCGGCTGACTGGGTCACGCTCGGCAACGGCAGCAACGACATCCTCGAAATCGCGGCGCACGCGTTGGTCGAAAAGGGGCAGTCGATCGTCTACTCCGAATATTCGTTTGCGGTGTATGCGCTGGCAACCCAAGGTCTGGGCGCGCGCGCGATCGTCGTGCCGGCGGTGAAGCATGGCCACGACCTCGACGCGATGCTCGCGGCTATCACCGACGACACCCGTCTCGTGTTCGTGGCCAACCCGAACAATCCGACCGGCACCTTCATCGAAGGCCCAACACTCGAGGCGTTTCTCGACAAGGTGCCGCGCAACGTCGTAGTGGTGCTGGACGAGGCCTATACGGAATATCTGGCGCCGGAAAAGCGCTACGACTCGATTGCCTGGGTGCGCCGCTATCCGAATCTGCTCGTGTCGCGCACGTTCTCGAAGGCGTTCGGCCTCGCCGGCCTGCGCGTCGGTTTCGCGATTGCACAACCGGAGTTGACCGATCTGCTGAACCGTCTGCGCCAGCCGTTCAACGTGAATACGCTGGCTCAGGCCGCGGCGATCGCAGCGCTGCACGACAAGGCCTTCCTCGAGGAGACTGCTGCGCTCAATTCGCAGGGCTATCGTCTGTTGACCGAAGCGTTCGAGCGGCTGGGCCTTGAGTATGTGCCGTCGTACGGCAACTTCGTTCTGGTGCGAGTCGGGCGGGACGACGGCGCCGGCAACCGCGTCAATCTCGCGTTGCTCAAGCAGGGCGTGATCGTGCGTCCGGTGGGTAACTACGGTTTGCCGCAGTGGTTGCGCGTGACGATCGGTCTGCCGCAGGAAAACGAAACCTTTATCGCCGCGCTCGAAAAGACGCTCGCGCCCGCCTGAACGGCGTCAGGCGAGCGCTTGAAGCGAGCGTGAGATTTTCACCCGCGCGCCAGCGTTTCTTTTTATGGCGCGCTTCTTTCTGTGACTGACGTGGCCGGGTTTTCTTTTAACAAGCTGGTGATTTTCGGTGTCGGCCTGATCGGCGGCTCGCTGGCGCGCGCGCTGCGCGAGCGTGGCGACGTGGCAGGCGCACGTGGCGTGATCGGAGTGGGGCGCACGCCCGCGTCGATCGCGCGGGCGCTCGAACTGGGCGTGATCGACGCTGCGGTGACATTGAGCGACGACGACGCGCTGCGCGCAGCGCTCTCCGGCGCGGACTATGTCCTGCTGGCCGCGCCGGTTGCGCAAACGCAGCCGCTGCTCGAGCGCCTTGCACCGTTCCTCGAAGCCGCCACCATCGTGACCGACGCGGGTAGCACCAAGTCCGACGTCGTCGCCGCGGCGCGTGCCGCGTTGGGTGGGCGGGTCGGTCAATTCGTGCCGGGGCATCCGATTGCCGGGCGCGAATCGAGCGGCGCGGATGCCGCGTTGCCCGATCTCTACGAAGGGCGCAACGTCGTGCTGTGTGCGTTGCCCGAAAATCCACCCGCAGCGGTGGAGCGCGTCGCGGCGATGTGGCGCGCGACCGGCGCGATGGTGCACGAGATGACAGCGGAGCAACACGACCGCGTGCTGGCGTCGGTGAGTCATTTGCCGCATTTGCTGTCGTTTGCGCTGGTCGAGCAGATTCTCAACTCGCCGGACGCAGCGCTGAAATTTTCCTTTGCCGCCGGCGGTTTCCGCGATTTCACGCGGATCGCCGCGTCGAGTCCGGAAATGTGGCGTGACATCTGCGTCGCCAATCGCACCGCGCTGCTGGATGAACTGGATGCCTATACGGCGGTGCTTGCGCGCTTGCGCGCCGCCGTCGAGGCAGGAGACGGCGCGGCGCTCGAAGCTGTGTTTGCCCGCTCGCGCGTGGCACGCACCGAATGGCAGGAGCAGCGCGCGACGATCGTCGCGGGCGCTGACCCCGCGAAATAACCGGAAACTGGACTCAATCATGGAACACCTCGATCTCGGACCGTTTTCCCGTGCATCCGGCACGGTTCGCCTGCCTGGCTCGAAGAGCATTTCGAACCGCGTGTTGCTGCTCGCGGCGCTGGCCGAGGGCGAAACCACGATCACCAATCTGCTCGACTCCGACGACACGCGCGTGATGCTCGAAGCGCTCGAAAAGCTCGGCGTGAAGCTCAGGCGCGAGGGCGACGAGTGTGTCGTCTCCGGTACGCGCGGCGCGTTTACTGCGAGAACCGCGGATCTGTTTCTCGGCAACGCCGGCACGGCCGTGCGGCCGCTGACGGCGGCGCTCGCGGTCAACGGCGGGGATTACCGCGTTCACGGCGTGCCGCGCATGCATGAGCGGCCGATCGGGGATCTGGTCGACGGCCTGCGGCAAATCGGTGCGCGCATCGATTACGAGGAAAACGAAGGCTTTCCGCCGCTGCGGATTCGTCCGGCAAAGATCGCCGTCGAGGCGCCTATCCGGGTGCGTGGCGACGTGTCGAGCCAGTTTTTGACCGCGTTGCTGATGACGCTGCCGCTGTTGCGCACGGACAGCGGCGTGACGGTCGTTCAGGTGGACGGCGAGCTGATCTCGAAGCCCTACATCGAGATCACGATCAAGCTGATGGAGCGTTTCGGCATCCAGGTCGAGCGCCACGGCTGGCACCAGTTCACCGTGCCGTCCGGCCAGCGTTACCAGTCGCCGGGCAAGATCATGGTGGAAGGCGATGCGTCGTCGGCCTCGTATTTCCTGGCTGCGGGCGCGCTGGGCGGCGGTCCGTTGCGTGTGGAAGGGGTCGGGCGCGCCAGTATCCAGGGCGATGTCGGCTTTGCCGACGCGCTGATCCGGATGGGCGCGAATGTGTCGATGGGCGAAGACTGGATCGAAGTGCGCGGGGTGGGCCACGATCACGGCAAGCTGGAACCGGTCGACATGGACTGCAACCTGATTCCGGACGCGGCGATGACGATTGCCGTGGCCGCGCTGTTCGCCGACGGCACGACCACGTTGCGCAATATCGCCAGCTGGCGGGTCAAGGAAACCGACCGGCTGGCGGCCATGGCCACGGAACTGCGCAAGGTCGGCGCCAAGGTGGTGGAAGGCGAGGACTACCTTGCCGTGACGCCGCCGGAGAAACTGACGCCGAACGCGGCAATCGACACCTATGATGACCACCGGATGGCGATGTGTTTTTCGTTGGTGAGTCTCGGCGGCGTGCCCGTGCGGATCAACGATCCGAAGTGCGTCGGCAAGACTTTCCCTGATTATTTCGAGCGCTTTACGGCGCTGGCTCAACCCTGATTCGATCTGAACCGACCTGACGTGCGACTTTTTAGATGAAACCGACCCGTCCCTTTCACCAGACGCCCGTCATTACGATCGACGGCCCGACTGCCTCCGGCAAAGGCACCGTGGCGGCACTGGTTGCTGCCAACCTCGGCTTCCATCTGCTGGATAGTGGCGCGTTGTACCGGCTCGCGGCGCTGGCGAGCTTGCGCTATGACATCGCCGCGGACGATTCCGGCGCGCTTGCAAAGCTGATCGACGATCTGCATATCACCTTCCGCGAGGGGCTCGCGCAGCTCGACGGCGTGGATGTGTCAAGTGACATTCGCGCCGAGGAAATCGGCAAACGGGCCTCGGCGATCGCCGTTCACGGTCCTGTGCGAGCCGCTCTGGTGGCCCGTCAGCGGGCTTTTCGCAAGGAGCCGGGGCTGGTCGCGGACGGCCGCGACATGGGCACCGTGATCTTCCAGGACGCGGCGCTGAAGGTGTTTCTGACGGCCAGTGCCGAGGCTCGCGCCGCCCGGCGACATAAGCAATTGATCCAAAAAGGATTTTCTGCTAATATAGATGACTTGCTCCGGGATTTGCGTGAACGTGACGAGCGCGACAGTCAGCGCGCGGCCGCGCCACTCAAGCCTGCAGCGGATGCGAAGCTGCTCGACACCTCCACGTTGTCGGTCGACCAGGCGGTCGATCAGGTGGTGCAGTGGTATCAGGCGCTTCTTCCGAACGTGTGAAAAAGCCGCATGAATGTGCGTTCGGGCATCAACCGGATGAGTAGCAAGCAGTAAAGAGCAGTCTGTTGTCGTGTAGGTGCTCCGCGATATCGAGGAGCGTGTTTCAACCCCTTAACCCCGCTTGGCATTCGCACTCTAGCCGTCATTGCTGACCATCCGGTCAGCCGGGCACCGCGAGAACCATGCAACTTTTGATTTTTATGTCCGACCTGCAAACCTCTACCCCGAATACCGAATCTTTTGCGGCTCTGTTCGAAGAGTCGCTGACCAAGCAAGACATGCGCGCTGGCGAAGTGATCTCCGCCGAAGTCGTGCGTGTTGACCACAATTTTGTGGTTGTCAACGCTGGTCTCAAGTCCGAAGCCTACATCCCGCTCGAAGAGTTCCTGAACGACGCGGGCGAGGTAGAAGTGCAGGCGGGCGACTTCGTTTCCGTCGCGATCGACGCGCTGGAAAACGGCTATGGCGACACCATCCTGTCGCGCGACAAGGCGAAGCGCCTCGCTTCGTGGCTGTCGCTGGAAAAGGCCCTCGACAACAACGAACTCGTGACCGGCACGATCACGGGCAAGGTCAAGGGCGGCATGACCGTCATGGTCAACGGCATCCGCGCATTCCTGCCGGGTTCGCTGGTTGATACGCGTCCGGTCAAGGACACGACCCCGTACGAAGGCAAGACGCTGGAATTCCGCGTCATCAAGCTCGACCGCAAGCGTAACAACGTCGTGCTGTCGCGCCGTGCTGTGATCGAAGCGACCCAAGGCGAAGAGCGCGCAAAGCTGCTCGAAACGCTGAAGGAAGGCGCGATCGTGGAAGGCGTGGTGAAGAACATCACGGATTACGGCGCATTCGTGGACCTCGGCGGTATCGACGGCCTGCTGCACATCACCGACATCGCATGGCGTCGTGTGCGTCATCCGAGCGAAGTGCTGTCGGTCGGCCAGGAAGTCACCGCGAAGATCCTCAAGTTCGACCAAGAAAAGAACCGCGTTTCGCTGGGTATCAAGCAACTGGGCGACGATCCGTGGGAGGGCATTTCCCGCCGTTACCCGTCGGGCACGCGCCTGTTCGGTAAGGTCACCAACATCACCGACTACGGCGCATTCGTCGAAGTCGAATCGGGCATCGAAGGCCTGGTTCACGTGTCGGAAATGGACTGGACGAACAAGAACGTTGCACCGTCGAAGGTTGTTCAGCTGGGCGACGAAGTCGAAGTCATGGTTCTCGAAATCGACGAAGACCGCCGCCGTATCAGCCTCGGCATGAAGCAATGCAAGCCGAACCCATGGGACGACTTCAGCCGCAACTTCAAGAAGGGCGACAAGCTGCAAGGCGCAATCAAGTCGATCACCGACTTCGGCGTCTTCATCGGTCTGCCGGGCGGCATCGACGGTCTGGTTCACCTGTCGGACCTGTCGTGGTCGGAAACGGGCGAAGAAGCGGTTCGCAAGTACAAGAAGGGCGACGAAGTGGAAGCGATCGTTCTCGGCATCGACGTCGAGAAGGAACGTATTTCGCTGGGTATCAAGCAGCTCGAAGGCGACCCGTTCAGCAACTTCGTTGCAATGAACGACAAGGGTTCGATCGTCGACGGCGTGGTCAAGACGGTGGACGCGAAGGGTGCAGTGGTTCAGCTGTCGGCGGAAGTCGAAGGCTACCTGCGCGCTTCGGAGATCGCCCAGGACCGCGTGGAAGATGCTCGCAACGTGCTGAAGGAAGGCGACAAGGTCAACGCGATGATCATCAACATCGATCGCAAGTCGCGTGGCATCAACCTGTCGGTCAAGGCCAAGGACTCGGCTGAGCAACAGGAAGCGATTCGCGGCTTGGCTTCGTCGGACTCCAACTCGGCTGCCACCGGCACGACGAACCTTGGCGCGCTGCTGAAGGCCAAGCTTGACGGCCAGAACCAGTAACGCCTGAGAGGTCTGCTGCAGTATGACCAAATCGGAATTGGTCGCCCAGCTGGCCACGCGATTTCCGCAACTTGTACTTAAAGATGCGGATTTTGCGGTGAAGACGATGCTTGATGCGATGTCGGAGGCGCTTGCCAACGGTCATCGCATCGAAATTCGCGGCTTCGGCAGCTTCGGCCTCAATCGTCGCCCCTCCCGCGTCGGACGTAATCCGAAATCGGGCGAAAAGGTGCTGGTACCTGAGAAGTACGTACCGCACTTCAAGCCTGGCAAGGAATTGCGCGAACGGGTAGATCGACGTTCGGGAGAACCGCTGAAGGCCGAAGAGCCGGATGACGACGACCTGTAAATGCTCCGCTGTGCGGGTTGGCAGCGTGGCATTGGTAGCGTCAGCGGCCAAAGCCAGACGGCAAAAGATCAGAAAAGCGCCTTAGGGCGCTTTTTTTTCGCCTGTGCTTGCGGGTGTCCTCCGCTCGCCGCGCGCGGCATGCTGTCTGAAGTGGCTCCGCGTTCGCCATCCAGGCGCTGGGCGGTCGGTGTGTCACGGGTGATGCCACGCAAACCGGGCGGTAAACCCCATGTAAGTGCATGCAAACGGCTTGTTACTGCCCACGTGCGGGGCCTTCCATTACAATACGGGTCACTTCGGCGCGGGCGACACGGTGGCGTGACGCGCGTCATCAAGCCGGCGTCATACCCGCAACTGCCGTCAAGAGACCTTATTCATGAAATTTATCGTCTGGTTGATCCGGGTTCTGGTGTTCGTGCTGCTGCTCGTGCTCGCACTCTCCAACACGCAAACCGCTACGTTGAATTTCCTCGCTGGCTACGCGTGGTCCGCCCCGCTGATCCTCATCGGTCTGGCGTTTTTTGTGGTCGGGCTGCTGGCGGGGCTGGTGTCGGCGGTGCCGGCCGTGTTCCGGTTGCGGCTCGAAAACGGTCGCCTGAAGCGTGAGTTGCGGGTGGCGCGTGAAACTCCGGTGGTGGTCGAGCAACCGCCGTTGCCGCCGTTAATCTAGGTTTTCCCATGCCGTGTGCCTCGTGCGCGCGGCTTTCGTTTCTGCACTCCCGATCATTCGCATGGATCTAGACTTCTGGTGGCTGCTTGTCATACCCGTCGCTTTCGCGTTCGGCTGGATGGCCGCGCGTTACGACCTCAAGACGCTGCTGTCCGAGAGCGCCAATCTGCCGCGTTCGTATTTTCGCGGCCTCAATTTCCTGCTCAACGAGCAGCCGGATCAGGCTATCGACGCGTTTATCGAGGTGGCCAAGCTGGACCCGGAAACCATCGAATTGCACTTTGCCCTCGGCAATCTGTTCCGTCGCCGCGGTGAGACGGATCGTGCAATTCGGGTGCATCAGAACCTGCTGAGCCGCGCCGACCTGCCGGTCAAGGAACGCGACCATGCGGCCTACGAGTTGGGCCAGGACTTCCTGAAGGCGGGTCTGCTCGACCGCGCCGAAGAAACCTTCCGCTCGCTCGAGGCGGGCGAGCACGCGTTGGGTGCCCAGCGCGCGCTTCTCACCATTTACGAAATTGAAAAGGACTGGCACAAGTCGATCGACACCGCGCGTCATCTCGAAACGATGGGCGCCGAATCGCTCGATAAGGAAATTGCCCAGTTCCACTGCGAACTGGCGCAGGAAGCGCTGCAACAAAAGAAGCCCGATGAGGCGCGCCACCAGTTACATCTGGCGTTGAAGGCCAATTCGCAAAGCGTGCGCGCGACCATCCTGTTCGGCGATGTCGATATGGTGGGCGGTGCGCCGGAGGCGGCGGTCGCGCATTGGCTGAAAGTCGAAGAGCAGAATTCCTCGTATTTACCGCTCGTGGCCGAGAAGCTGATGAAGGCCTACGAAGCGCTCGGGCGTCCCGAGGAAGGTGCGAACCTGCTGACCAGCTGGGTCGACCGCTATCCTTCGAACGACTTGCTGGACGTGGCTTACCAGCACGTCGCGGCATTGCGTGGGCTGGACGCTGCGCACGCCCTCGCGCGCTCGCAGATGCAGAAGTCGCCCAACCTGGCCGGCATGACGCGCTTGCTCGAAGCGCAGCAGGCCAGCGCGGAAGAGCCGCGACGCAGCGAACTCGAACTGATGCGCACGCTAATCAAGCAGCGCACCAAAAATCTGCCACGGTATACGTGCCAGAATTGCGGTTTCCGGGCACGTCTTTTCTACTGGCAGTGTCCGGGTTGCAGTGGGTGGGAAACCTATGCACCGCGCCGCGTCGAGCCGATCACGGCGTCGAGCTGAGCGGGCGGCCGTGGCTCACGCCGTGGCCCGGCACGCCGGCCTGCTGATGCGCGCAGGCGGACCCGGCATGGGCCGAACGTGTACGACAGTCAGCGCCGGAATCAATACCGGAAACCATCACCGGAACCCATAAGCGGAACGCGTATGAAAATCACCATCATCGGCACGGGCTACGTTGGCCTTGTCACTGGCGCGTGTCTTGCCGAAATCGGCCACGACGTTTTCTGTCTGGATGTCGATCCGCGCAAGATCGAGATCCTCAACAATGGCGGTGTGCCGATTCACGAGCCGGGTTTGCAGGAAATCATCGCGCGCACCCGGGCGGCGCGGCGCATCACGTTTTCGACCGACGTCGAGGCCGGCGTAGCGCACGGCGAAGTGCAGTTCATTGCCGTCGGCACGCCGCCCGATGAAGACGGCTCGGCAGACCTCCAGTACGTTCTCGAAGCGGCCCGCAACATCGGCCGCACGATGAACAGCTTCAAGGTCATCGTCGACAAGTCCACGGTTCCGGTCGGCACCGCGCAGCGTGTGCGTGCGGTCGTCGAAGAGGAACTCGCGAAGCGCGGGCTTGCCGCGAGCGAATCGCATCGTTTCTCGGTCGTCTCGAATCCTGAGTTCCTGAAAGAAGGCGCGGCGGTCGACGACTTCATGCGCCCCGATCGCATCGTGCTCGGCCATGACGAGGACGATGCCGGCCTGCGCGCGCGCGAGCTGATGAAACGCCTGTACGCGCCGTTCAACCGCAATCACGAACGCACGCTCTACATGGACGTGCGCTCGGCGGAATTCACCAAGTACGCGGCGAACGCGATGCTCGCCACGCGCATCTCGTTCATGAATGAGATGGCGAATCTGGCGGATCGCGTCGGCGCGGATATCGAAGCGGTGCGCCGCGGCATCGGTTCGGACCCGCGCATCGGTTATCACTTCCTGTATGCCGGCTGTGGCTACGGCGGCTCGTGTTTCCCGAAGGACGTGCAGGCGCTGGTGCGTACCGCTGCCGAGAGCGGTCACAATCTGCGTATCCTCGAAGCGGTCGAAGCGGTGAACCACGAGCAGAAGGATGTCCTCGTGCGCAAAATCACCGGCACGCTAGGCGAGGATTTGAGCGGTCGCACTTTTGCCGTGTGGGGCCTCGCGTTCAAGCCGAATACCGACGATATGCGCGAAGCGCCGAGTCGGCGCATCATCGCCGAGCTGCTGGCGCGGGGCGCCAATGTGCGTGCCTACGACCCGGTCGCCATCACCGAAGCGCGCCGCGTTTTCGCGATCGATCTGCACGATGTGCCCGAACACATGTCGCGTCTGCAGTTCACCCGCACCCAGAACGACACCCTCACCGGCGCCGACGCGCTGGTGGTCGTCACCGAATGGAAAGAGTTCAAGAGTCCGGACTTCATGCATCTGAAATCGGTGCTGAAGACGCCTCTGATCTTCGACGGCCGCAACCTCTACGAACCGGAAACGATGACCGAACTGGGCATCGATTACCACTCGATTGGACGTCCCTATGCCCAACCCCTCGAACTCCCAGCCGATGCCTGAAACTATCAACGAAACCGCTGTGTCCGCTCCCACGGCCGGCGCGGTGCCGCGCGAGCGGCTCGCCGGGGCTCGGGTGCTGGTGGTCGGCGACGTGATGCTCGACCGTTACTGGTTCGGCGACGTCAATCGCATTTCGCCGGAAGCGCCGGTGCCGGTGGTGCACGTGCAGAAGCAGGAAGACCGCCTTGGCGGCGCCGCGAACGTGGCGCGTAACGCGGTCGCTCTCGGTGCGCAGGCTGGGCTGCTGTGCGTGGTCGGACATGACGAGCCGGGTGAACGCATCATCCAGTTGCTGGGCGATAGCGGCGTGGTACCGCATCTGGAGCGTGATCCGGCCTTGCTGACCACGATCAAGCTGCGCGTGCTGTCGCGCCAGCAACAGTTGCTGCGGGTCGATTTCGAGAACTCGCCGGCGCACGAAGTGCTGCTCGCCAGTCTCGCGCGCTTTGACGAACTGCTGCCCGCGCACGACGTGATCCTGATGTCCGATTACGCCAAAGGTGGCCTGACGCACGTCACGAAAATGATCGCGAAAGCGCACGCGGCGGGTAAGCCGGTGCTGGTGGATCCGAAGGGCGACGATTGGGAACGTTACCGTGGCGCAACCCTGATTACGCCCAATCGCGCGGAGTTGCGCGAGGTGATCGGGCAATGGAAGTCGGAAGACGACCTGCTTGCGCGCGTGACGAAGTTGCGCACCGAACTCGAATTCAAGGCGCTGCTGTTGACGCGCTCGGAAGAGGGCATGACGCTCTTCTCGGATGAGGGCATCCTGCACGCTTCGGCCGTGGCACGCGAAGTGTATGATGTCTCGGGTGCGGGCGACACCGTGATCGCCACGCTGGCCGTCATGCTCGGCGCGGGTCTGTCGCTCGTGGATGCCGTGGCGCTGGCGAATCGCGCGGCCGGCATCGTGGTCGGCAAACTCGGCACGGCTACTGTCGACTACGACGAACTCTTCCTTTAATGCTGCGTGCCAGTCGTGCCTGCTCAAAGCAGCGCGCCTGGTGCCGGCTGAAAACTGTCGATTGGAGTCTGGGCTAGAGGCCTGACTTCAATCCCATACCAAGCTCATTTCCGCAGGACGATCATGACACTCATCGTCACCGGCGCGGCCGGCTTTATTGGCAGCAATCTCGTGAAGGCGCTCAACGAGCGCGGTGAACAACGTATCATCGCCGTCGACAACCTCACGCGTGCCGACAAATTCAAGAACCTCGTCGATTGCGAGATCGACGACTATCTCGACAAGACCGAGTTCGTCGACCGCTTTACGCGCGGCGATTTCGGCAAGGTGCGCGCAGTGTTCCACGAAGGCGCCTGTTCGGACACGATGGAAACCGACGGCCGCTACATGATGGATAACAACTTCCGCTATAGCCGTGCGGTGCTCGACGCGTGTCTCGCCCAGGGCACGCAGTTTCTGTATGCGTCCTCGGCGGCGACGTACGGCGGTTCGAGCCGCTTTGTCGAAGAGCGCGAAGTGGAGCAGCCGCTCAACGTCTACGGCTATTCGAAGTTCCTGTTCGATCAGGTGATCCGCCGCGTGCTGCCCACGGCAAAGAGCCAGATTGCGGGCTTTCGCTATTTCAACGTGTACGGTCAGCGCGAAACGCACAAGGGCCGCATGGCCTCGGTCGCGTTCCACAACTTCAACCAGTTCCGCGCCGAGGGCAAGGTCAAGCTGTTCGGCGAATACAACGGTTACGCCGCGGGCGAACAGACCCGCGATTTCGTTTCCGTTGAAGACGTGACGAAGGTCAATCTGCACTTCTTCGATCACCCGGAACAGTCGGGCATCTTCAACCTCGGCAGCGGTCGTGCACAGCCGTTCAATGATATTGCGAGCACCGTCGTGAATACACTGCGCGCGTTGGACAACGAAGCTCCATTGTCGCTCGCGGAACAGGTGCAGCGCGGCCTGATTGAGTACATTCCGTTCCCGGACGCACTGCGCGGCAAGTATCAGTGCTTCACGCAAGCCGACCTCACGAAGCTGCGTGCCGCCGGTTATGACGCGCCATTTCTGAGCGTTCAGGAAGGTGTCGACCGCTACGTACGTTGGCTATTCGGCCAGCTATAAATCGTTCGCAGACCTCTCTAAACTGGAATCTCCTGGCCGGTGGTCGTCACCGGCCAGGTTGTACGAGGGAGATTCCATATGTTGCGAAAAATCATGGTTACTGCGGCGATGCTCGCCGCGTTCGGTCACGCCTATGCGGCGGTCGACATCAACACCGCCAACGAAGCGGGACTGCGTGGCATCAAGGGCATTGGTCCGGCTAAAGCGAAAGCAATCCTCGAAGAGCGCGACGCCCACGGTCCGTTCAAGGATCCCACGGATCTCAGCAAACGCGTCAAGGGCATGGGCGGGCATACCGTCGAGCGCCTGCAGGCGGAAGGTCTCGCTGTCGGTCCGGCTGGCGCTGCTGCTGGCGCACAGGCTGCGGTGCCGGCGCAAGGCAAGGCGGCCACTTCTGCGACTGCTGCCGCTACCGCGGCCGGCACGCAGAAGAACGGCGCGGCGGTGGTGGTGAAGAAATAGACTTTTGCGGCGGCGCGTGCCCGGCCCGCGTCGCCGTATGGTGACGTCCATTCTGGTTGGAGTCGGTACAGCACACTCCTTCAGCCGTCATTTGGGTGACTGGCTCCCGCGGTTCTCAGCCGCGGGCTTTTTGCGTTGCGTGCGGGCTTATATCTTGACGTTATATGGGCATGCTGGTTTGAGCGTGCATCCATGTCGCAAGGAGGGCCGCACGGCAGGCCGGCGCACGGTAGTTTAGAATCGTTGGGTTGAAGACTCCGCGCAGCGACTGCACCGCACCCCCAATATGGCTTACAAAACGATTGAAGACACGATCGGCAATACGCCGCTCGTACAACTCGTGCGCCTCCCCGACGACGAGATTCGCAGCCGCAATAACGTCATCCTCGGCAAGCTCGAAGGCAACAATCCGGCGGGCTCGGTGAAAGACCGCCCGGCGTTGTCGATGATCAAGAAGGCCGAACTGCGCGGCCGCATCAAACCGGGCGATACGCTGATCGAATCCACCAGCGGCAACACCGGCATCGCGCTCGCCATGGCGGCCGCGGTCCGCGGCTACAAGATGGTGCTGGTCATGCCCGAAGACCTTTCCATGGAGCGCCGTCAGAGCATGGCGGCTTATGGCGCGCAGATCGTGCTGACGCCGGTCACGGGTGGTATGGAATACGCGCGCGATCTCGCCGAGCAGATGCAGCGCGAAGGCAAGGGCATCATCCTCGACCAGTTTGGTAACCCGGATAACCCGCTGGCCCACTACGAAACCACCGGCCCCGAAATCTGGCAGGACACCGAAGGCCGTATCACGCACTTCGTTTCCGCCATGGGGACGACGGGCACCATCATGGGCGTGTCGCAGTATCTGAAGGAACAGAATCAGGCGGTGGAAATTATTGGTGCGCAGCCGGAAGAGGGCTCGCGTATTCCTGGCATCCGCAAGTGGCCCGAAGCGTATCTGCCGAAGATCTTCGATCGCAGCAGGATCGATCGCGTGGAGAACGTGAGCCAGGCGGCCGCCGAAGCGATGGCGCGCAAGATGGCGGCGATCGAAGGGATCTTCTGCGGCATTTCGGCTGCGGGCGCGTGTGAAGTGGCCTTGCGGATCGCGCGGCAAGTCGAGAACGCGACCATCGTGTTCGTGGTGTGTGATCGCGGCGACCGCTATTTGTCCACGGGCGTATTTCCCGCGTGATGCGGAACCGGCCTTAAGCGCCTGATGCGAGGTTCAAACAAAAAGCGCCGGTCTCGACCGGCGCTTTATTTTTCATGCAGTTCTAACGGATCTGACTCGCCAAACTACTCGATCCATTTGTTGGACGCTCATTGTGCGTCTGGCGCCGGGGCAGCCATCGGCGCAGGCGCCGTACCTTGCGGTAACGCAGGTGGTCGTGTAGAAGTCGGCGCACCGTTGCTGTCCAGATCGCCGGACGCCTCCAGTTGCTCCTTGATCTTCTGGCCGAGCTGATACACCGCGAGCGCATAGAAGAAGCTGCGGTTATAGCGCGTCAATACGTAAAAATTCTTTAGCCCCAGTTTGTATTCGGTGGGCAGTCCGGGCGACGGCAAATCGACGATCGTGACAGGCGTGCCGGCCTCCGCTGCCGTATCGACACCCGGTTGATTCAGCAGTAGCCCCGCACGCAGCAGTTGTTGAAGCGGCCAATGCGGCTCGGGCTGTCCGTCGGCGCCGGCCTGAGCGATGCCCTGGCTGCCGGCATCCGGGGCTATGTTCCAAATCACCGGGCGGCCATTCTCCCAGCCATTCTGCTTCAGATAATTCGCCACGCTGCCGATCGCGTCCGCCTGGCTCGTGCGCAAGTCGATCCGCTTGTTGCCGTCGTACGAGATGGCGTACTGCACGATACTGCTCGGCAGAAACTGCGGAATGCCGATTGCACCGGTGTACGAGCCGAGGACCGTGGTGGGATCGATTTGCGAGTCGCGGGTCCACACCAGATAGTCTTCGAGATTCTTGCGGAAGGTTTGCTCGCGATCGGCACGGTTCGGCGTGTTCGGATAATCGAAGGCGAGCGTGGTCAGTGCATCGAGCACACGGAAGTTGCCCATGAAGCGCCCGTAGATCGTTTCGACGCCGAGAATGCCGACGATCACCTCGGGCGGCACGCCGAATTCGTCATAGGCGCGCTGCAGCGTAGCCTGGTTGTTACGCCAGAAGCGCACACCCGCATTGATGCGGACGGGATCGAGAAAGCGCGACTGATACACGCGCCAGTTCTTCACAGACGGCGTGGGCGACGGCGTGACGAGTTTGACGGCCGTGGTCGAATAGCTCACACCGGCGAATAGCGTATGCAGAGCGGCCGGATCGAAGTCGTAGCGCGCCGCCATGTCATTGATGAAACCGTCGACATCCGGATTGTTTGCGTAGCGCTGCGGAATGATTTCTTCTTCGAAAGTCTGGCCTTGCGGCACCGCCTGTTGCGGTTGCGCCTGCGCGACCTGCAGGGGCCGTTTGGGCGCGCTGGTCTGTGCCTCGGCCGGGCTGCCTGCCGCGAACACGCACCATGCGACGGAGAGCGCGGTGGCCACTTTCTGGGTGCGAAGCCGGTTTCGTACGGACAGGGCAAGCTTGACGGTCATAGTGAACTGGGAGCGCAGTGCGAAGGAAACAGACGGTGGCAGAAGAATACGGGGCAGTATACCCGAGGGCCATTGCAGAACCGTGCAGAACCGTTGCAGCGGCGCGGTGCCGACAAAGGGTGTGGTAACTTGATGGTGTTGGGTGCGCCGGGCGGGCACGCCCTGGATCGGAGACACGCCGCGTGCTTGCGCCACGCGCCGCAGAAGAGAGTCATGGCTACAGCCTTTTATTCCCACGCAGATTGTCTGCTTCACGAGATGGGCCAATGGCATCCTGAATGTCCCGCGCGTCTGCAGGCAATCGAAGATCAACTGATCGCTAGCCGCATCGACGCTCTGATCGAGCGCGAGTCGCCACCGCTTGCCGATGAGTCCGCGCTGCTGCGCGTGCATACCCAGGCGCATGTCGATTACATCCGCAGCCGCTCGCCAGATGAAGGCTATGCGGAGATCGACCCGGACACGTCGATGAATCCGCACACCTGGGAAGCCGCGTTGCGCGCCGCCGGCGCTGCGGTGGCCGCCACCGACGCGGTGATCGAAGGCCGCTACGACAACGCCTTTTGCAGCGTGCGCCCGCCTGGTCACCATGCGGAACCGGCCCGCGCCATGGGCTTCTGCTTTTTCAACAACGTCGCGATTGCCGCGCGCCACGCGCTGGAAGTGCATGGCTTGCAACGGGTCGCGATTGTCGATTTCGACGTTCATCACGGCAACGGCACCGAAGCCGCCTTTGCGGGCGACGCGCGGGTGCTGATGTGCAGCATCTTCCAGCACCCGTTCTATCCGTTCAGCGGTGCGGACAACCAGGCGGCCAATATGGTCAACGTACCGATGCCGGCGCGCTCGAAGGGCATGGATGTGCGCGAGGCGGTGGACATGATGTGGTTGCCGCGTCTGCACGCATTCAAGCCGGAGATGCTGTTCGTCTCGGCGGGCTTCGACGCGCATCGCGAGGACGACCTTGGCAACCTCGGGCTCGTCGAAGACGACTACGCGTGGCTGACCGATCAGGTGCGCGATATCGCCGACCGCTATGCGCGTGGGCGGATCGTGAGCTGTCTCGAGGGCGGCTACAACCTGTCGGCGCTTGGACGCAGCGTAGTCGCTCACGTGCGGGCGCTGGCCGGAATCTGAGCGCCGGCGATTGCGCAGCACTTGTGCTGCGCGTCGGCCGTTCAACCTGCCCGTGCTTCGATCCACGCCACCAGATCGCCGATCACCCGATCGCGATCGAGGTCGTTCATCGTTTCGTGATAGCTCGCTTCGTGAAGCGTCAGTGTCTTGTCCGGCGAGCCGGCATGCTGGCCGAACGCGCGGCTGCCGTCGGGTTCCGTGAGTTTGTCGGCGGTGCCGTGATACACCAGCAAGGGCACGCGCAAATCGGCGCGGCCGCGCTCGATGCGCATCATGGCCAGCAAAATCTCCGCGCCGGTGCGCGCCGGAATCGCGCCGTGATGCACCAGCGGATCGTTGCGGTTTGCCTCGACGATCGCGGGGTTGCGCGACAGCAGCGCCGCGTCGATCTTCATGGCCGGAAAGCCAGGCCAGACACGGCTGATGAACTGGCTCATCGTCAGCATCCAGCGTGGCACGTCACGGCCCGGTGCGAGCGCGGGACTCGACAGGATCAGTCCCGCAAGCCGATGGCCACTGGCGGGCAGACGCTCGATCGCATACAGCGCGGCGATCGCACCGCCCATGCTGTGTCCCATCAGGAACAGCGGCGCGCTGTCCTGCGCCGCGACGCTGATCAAGGCCTCGGCGTCGAGCAGATAGTCGTCGAAGCGATCGATCCGGGCGCGTTTGCCGGGCGCTCGTCCGTGACCGCGCAGATCGATGGCGAGCAGTTCGATGCCCGCCGCGTTCAGCCGACCGGCGAGCGCCGCATAGCGGCCGGCATGTTCCGCGAGACCGTGCAGCAGTGCGACGGTCGCCCGTCGCGTGCCTGTAGCCCGCCATCGGTGCAGCGGCAGTTCGATGCCGTCGCGGGTCATGACGAGCGAGCGTGCCGCGCCGCCGTCCCGCTGCGAGGCGTTTGCCGCAGGCGTCGGATCAGGGCGCGCGTCGTTGGTTTGGGTGGTCTCCATGTCCGCCGCCGTTGTGGTTTTGATTGGCCCGATCATAGTCGTACCCATGCAGCGCGCGTGAGCGCGATGCGCGGCATTCGCCTCTAATTCCTCTAGGTTATGAAAAAATCGGAATTGATTATTAAAGGGAATGTCGACGACGGGGTAGAATCCCGCATCAAATCCCAATAAAAGTAACGGCGGCCGCATGTCGGGAGCGTGTTCACGCTCGCTGGCAGTCCCGCCGTTTCGTTTTTTCATGATCGAAATACGCAATATCTCCCAGCGATTTGCCGGACCGCGGGGCTGGGTCGAGGCACTGCACAACGTCAACCTGTCGATTCCGGCGGGTGAGGTGTTCGGCATCATCGGCCGCAGCGGCGCGGGCAAGAGCACGCTCGTGCGCACCATCAACCTGCTCACGCGCCCGACCGAAGGCAATATCGTCGTCAACGGCCGCGATCTCACCACGCTGTCCGCCGCGCAGCTGCGCGAGGCGCGGCGGGAGATCGGTATGATCTTCCAGCATTTCAACCTGCTGTCTTCGCGCACGGTGTACGAGAACGTCGCGCTGCCGCTCGAACTGGCGGGCTTGAAGCGCGCCGAAATCGAAGCGAACGTGCTGCCGCTGCTCGACCTGGTCGGGCTCACCGCGCAGAAAGACCGCTATCCGGCGCAGATCAGCGGCGGCCAGAAGCAGCGTGTGGGGATTGCCCGGGCGCTGGCGAGCAAGCCGAAGGTATTGCTGTCCGACGAAGCCACTTCCGCGCTCGACCCGGAAACCACGCGTTCGATTCTCGAACTGCTCAAGCGCATCAATCGCGAGCTCGGCCTGACCATCGTGCTGATCACGCACCAGATGGACGTCATCAAGCAGGTGTGCGACCGCGTCGCGGTGCTGGATGCGGGCCGGGTCGTCGAACACGGCAGGGTCATCGACGTGTTCCTGCAGCCGCATCATGAAGTGACGCGCGCGCTGATCGGCGACGTGATCGCCCAGGAGTTGCCGCCGGCGCTGAAGGCGCGCGTCGCCGAGCGCCTGAAGACCGGCCATGGCCATCTGCTGCGTCTGGCGTTCACCGGCACGGGTGTGGATCAGCCTATCCTCTCGGAAACGATTCGCCGTTACGAACTCGACTTCAATATCCTGCACGGCCAGATCGACGAGATTCAGGGGCAGGCGTTCGGCTCGCTCGCGGTGCTCGCGGGCGGCGAACCGCTGAAGGTGGCGCAGGCGCTGACGTATCTGCGCGAGCAAGGTGTGGTGGTAGAGGAGATGTCCTATGTTGAATGAAATGTTCGATATGTTCGTCCAGTCGTTCTGGGAGACGCTCGTCATGGTGGGCATCTCGGGCCTCGTGGGCGCGCTGGTCGGTTTGCCGCTCGGTGTGCTGATGTATCTGACGGATCGCCAGGGCGTCTTGCAGAGCGTGGGGTTCAATCGCACGATGGGCGTCGTCATCAACGCGGTGCGTTCGACACCGTTCATCATCCTGCTGGTCGCGGTGATTCCGTTCACGCGGCTGGTGGTCGGTTCCTCCATTGGCACTGCTGCGGCCGTGGTGCCGTTGACGATTGCCGCTGCGCCGTTCATCGCGCGTCTGGTGGAAACGGCGCTGCGTGAAGTGGACCGCGGCCTGATCGAAGCCGCTCAGGCCATGGGCGCCACCACCAGCCAGATCGTCTTCAAGGTACTGTTGCCCGAATCGTGGCCGGGCGTGGTGGCGGGTCTGACCATCACGTTCGTTTCGCTGGTCGGCTATTCGGCGATGGCCGGCGCGATCGGCGGTGGCGGCCTTGGCGATCTGGGCATCCGTTACGGGTATCAGCGCTATGAACCGGACGTGATGTGGACGGTCGTGGCGATCCTGATCGTGTTCGTGCAACTGGTGCAGTCGTTCGGCGATTGGCTGGTGCGCCGCCTGAGCCATAAGTAGGGTAAGGCGCAAACAGGCGGCGAATCGGGCGCCGCGACAAAAACAAGGGTTATCGGAACCCGTCAGATGAGAATGGGAGAAGGTCAGTCATGCAACGTCGTTTCATTCTGAAATTGGCCGCCGTTTTTGGCGCCGCAGCGTGGTTCGCCGCGAATACGGCCGCTTACGCGGACGAGACGATCAAGGTGGGTGTCACCGGCGGTCCGCATGCGGAGTTGATGGAAGTCGTGAAGGGTGTCGCTGCGAAAAACGGTTTGAACATTACGATCGTCGAATTTGCGGACTACGTGCAGCCGAATGCGGCGCTCGCCAGTGGCGATCTGGACGCCAACAGCTATCAGCACGACCCTTACCTCGAGGCGCAGGTGAAGGATCGCGGCTACAAGCTGATCCGGGTGGCGGACACGGTGACGTTCCCGATGGGCATCTACTCGAAGAAGATCAGGTCGCTCGCGCAGTTGCAGCCTGGCGCGAAGATCGCCGTGCCGAACGATCCGACCAACGGCGGCCGGGCCTTGTTGCTGCTGCAGAAGCTGGGTTTGGTGAAGCTGCGCGCCGACGCCGGTTTGAAGGCGACGCCGCTCGACATCGTCGACAATCCGAAGAAGCTGAAAATCGTCGAACTCGACGCCGCGCAGATTCCGCGCTCGCTCGACGACGTGGATGCCGTCGCGATCAACACCAACTATGCGATGCAGGCGGGCCTCAAGCCGAAACAGGACGCGATTGCGATCGAGGATCCCAAAGGCCCGTATGTGAACATCCTCGCGATTCGCGAAGCGGATCGTAACAAGCCGTGGGTGGCGAAGCTGGTCGCGGCGTATCACTCGCCGGAAGTGAAGCAGTACATCGACACGAAATATGGCGGTGCGGTGATTGCTGCATGGTAGCGTGGCGGATCACCCAAACGGGTGATGCAAGCGGCCGCGGCATCAGGCGATCATCTCGACATCGCAGCCGTCTTCGATGGCAAATGATGAATTAGAGTCGTTAGTCTTAACCCGGGGTTGCCGCCCGGGTTTTTTCGGGATTAAAATAGAACGATCGTTCGTTATTGCCGTCACGCCGCTGAGGAGCGCTATCCTCGATGTAAAACCAGCCTGCGACACGGCTGCCGCAAAGGGGCAGTCGCTATAATGTGCGTTGGGTTGACGTATTCGTAACTTAGGAGCGTGTGCATGAAAATCCTGGTGCCAGTCAAGAGAGTGGTCGATTACAACGTGAAGGTCCGGGTGAAATCGGACGGCACGGGCGTCGACATCGCGAATGTGAAGATGTCGATGAACCCGTTCGATGAGATCGCCATGGAAGAAGCGGTGCGTCTGCGCGAAGCGGGTGTGGCGACGGAAGTGATCGCCGTGTCGGCGGGCGTGACGCAGGCGCAGGAAACGCTGCGCACGGCGCTGGCGATCGGCGCGGATCGCGCAATCCTGATCGAGTCGGGCGAAGAATTGCAGCCCTTGGCGGTGGCGAAGCTGCTGAAGGCGCTGGTCGACAAGGAACAGCCTTCGCTGGTCATTCTCGGCAAGCAGGCCATCGACGACGATTCGAACCAGACCGGTCAGATGCTGGCCGCGCTGGCTAACCTGCCGCAAGCGACGTTCGCCTCGAAGGTCGTGGTGGCGGATGGCAAGGCTACGGTGTCGCGCGAAGTGGATGGCGGCGCGGAAACGCTGTCGCTGACGCTGCCGGCTGTCATCACCACCGATCTGCGCCTGAACGAGCCGCGTTACGTGACGCTGCCGAACATCATGAAGGCGAAGAAAAAGCCGCTGGAAACGCTCAAGCCTGCCGATCTCGGCGTGGACGTGACGCCGCGCCTGAAGACGCTGAAAGTCGTCGAGCCTGCCAGGCGCAGCGCGGGCGTGAAGGTCGCGGACGTGAAGACGCTGGTCGAGAAGCTCAAGACCGAAGCCAAGGTGCTGTGAGGAGACGGACGAAATGACGATTCTGGTAATTGCGGAACACGACAATGCGTCGCTGAAAGCGGCGACGCTGAATACGGTTGCGGCGGCCTCGAAGATCGGCGGTGACGTGCACGTGCTGATCGCGGGCCATAACGCGCAAGCTGCGGCTGATGCGGCAGCGAAGGTGGCGGGCGTCGCCAAGGTACTGCTGGCCGACGCGCCGCAACTCGAAGCGGGCCTCGCGGAAAACGTCGAAGCCACCGTACTGAACATCGCGAAGGACTACTCGCATATCCTGGCTCCGGCTACGGCATACGGCAAGAACATCGCCCCGCGTATCGCCGCGAAGCTGGATGTCGCGCAGATCAGCGACATCACTGCAGTGGACAGCGCCGATACGTTCGAGCGTCCGATCTACGCGGGCAACGCGATCGCCACGGTGCAATCGGCTGATCCGATCAAGGTCATCACCGTGCGCTCGACCGGCTTCGATCCGGTGGCAGCCGAAGGCGGCAGCGCAGCGGTCGAGAAGATCGAAGCCGCAGCCGATAGCGGGCTGTCGCAGTTCGTCAGCCGTGAAGTGACGAAGCTGGACCGTCCGGAGCTGACCTCGGCGTCGATCATCGTCTCGGGCGGTCGTGGTCTGGGCAGCGGTGAGAACTATACGAAGGTTCTCGAGCCGCTGGCTGACAAGCTGAATGCGGCACTCGGCGCCTCGCGTGCAGCAGTGGACGCCGGCTTTGTCCCGAACGATTATCAGGTGGGCCAGACGGGCAAGATCGTCGCGCCGCAACTTTACGTGGCGGTCGGCATTTCGGGTGCGATCCAGCATCTGGCCGGCATGAAGGACTCGAAGGTCATCGTGGCAATCAACAAGGACCCCGAAGCGCCGATTTTCAGCGTCGCCGATTACGGTCTGGTGGGCGATCTGTTCACAGTGGTGCCGGAGCTGGTGAGCGAGCTGGGCTGAACTGAATAGCGCCGTCAACAGGCGTCTGGCAGCAAACGAAGGGACGCAGGGACCCATAGTCCGGCGTCCCTTTTTATATCGCAGACAGGAGGAGACTGAAATGAGCTACACGGCGCCCGTCAAGGACATGCTGTTCGTGATGAAAGAACTGGCCGCACTCGATGAGATCGCGACGCTGCCTGGCTTCGAGGATGCCAATCTCGACACGGCGCAGGCCGTACTCGAAGAGTCGGCCAAACTCTGCGGCGAGGTGCTGGCGCCGTTGAACGTCGAAGGCGATCGCAATCCGAGTAGCTGGAAAGACGGCAAGGTCACGGCGACGCCGGGTTTTGCCGACGCGTTCAGGCAATTCTCCGAAGGCGGCTGGCAGGGCGTGCAGCATCCTTTGGACTACGAAGGTCAGGGATTGCCGAAGCTGATCGCGACGCCGTGTGTTGAAATGCTCAATGCGTCGAACCTGTCGTTCGCACTGTGCCCGTTGCTGACCGATGGCGCGATCGAAGCGCTGCTGACGGCCGGCACCGAAGCGCAGAAACAGACCTACGTGCCCAGGCTGATTTCCGGCGAGTGGACCGGCACGATGAACCTCACCGAGCCGCAGGCCGGCTCCGATCTCGCGCTCGTGCGCACGCGCGCCGAGCCCCAGGGCGACGGTTCATTCAAGCTGTTCGGCACCAAGATTTTCATCACGTGGGGCGAGCACGATATGGCGAAAAATATCGCCCATCTCGTGCTGGCACGCACGCCGGGCGCGCCGGAAGGCGTGAAAGGCATTTCGCTGTTCATCGTGCCGAAGTTCCTCGTCAATGAAGACGGGTCGCTGGGTGAGCGCAACGATGTGCATTGCGTGTCGATCGAACACAAGCTCGGCATCAAGGCGAGCCCGACGGCGGTGCTGCAATTTGGCGATCACGGCGGCGCGATCGGGCATCTGATCGGTGAGGAAAACCGCGGTCTCGAGTACATGTTCATCATGATGAACGCGGCGCGCTTCGCCGTGGGCATGCAAGGGGTGGGCATCTCGGATCGGGCCTACCAGAAAGCGGTTGCGTATGCGAAAGACCGCGTGCAAAGCCGCCCGGTCGATGGTTCTGCAAAGCAACCGGTTTCGATCATTCATCACCCGGACGTGCGCCGCATGCTCGCGACCATGCGTGCCTTGACCGAAAGTTCGCGCGCGCTCGCTTATGTGGCCGCGGCGCATTGCGATATCGCGCATCGTCACCCTGACGAAGCCAAACGCAACGAACATCAGGCAATCTACGAGTTCCTCGTGCCGATCGTGAAGGGCTGGAGCACGGAACTCTCGGTCGATGTGACGAGCCTCGGCGTACAGGTGCACGGCGGCATGGGTTTCATCGAGGAAACGGGGGCGGCCCAGTACTATCGCGACGCGCGCATTCTGCCCATCTACGAAGGCACGACGGCGATCCAGGCGAACGACCTGATCGGACGCAAGACCTTGCGCGATGGCGGCGCGGTGGCGAAGTCGCTGCTCGACGGTATCGCGCAGACGGTCGAGGCGCTCGGCTCGCAACAAAGTGCGGCTTGCAAATCGATGCGGCAGCAACTCCAGCAGGGACATCGTGCATTGGCCGCGGCGGTGGAGTTCGTCGTCGCCAATACGAAGCGCGATCCGAATGCGGTGTTTGCGGGCAGCGTGCCGTATCTGAAGCTCGCGGGCATCGTGCTCGGCGGCTGGCAGATGGCGCGTGCATTGCTGGTGGCGCAGGATAAGCGCGCCGAGGATCCGTCGTTCTACGGCGCGAAGATCGCCACCGCGCAGTTCTACGCGGAGCACGTGCTGCCGCAGGCGTCGGCGCTGGAAGCGGCGATCGTCAGCGCGAAGGGCGATGAAGGCGTGCTGGCGTTGTCAGAAGATCAGTTCTGACGCTGCTTCGCGCCGATTGCGGCGCTGCCCCGTCTATCAGCGACCTGCAAAAGAAAAACGGCACCTGCAGTTCAGAGGTGCCGTTTTTTGCTGGACTCGGGCGCGGCGTCAAAGCGCCGGCCACGACCGCTGATACTGCTCAGGCGTACGCAGGACGCGTCGTGCCGCCGGTTTCGCCCAGATAGCGATGCACCGAGAGGTCATCCGACTGGATGGCGGGCTGCTTGCCCGACATCAGGTCCGCGATCAGTTGGCCCGAGCCGCACGACATCGTCCAGCCGAGCGTGCCGTGCCCCGTGTTGAGGAACAGGTTGGAGACAGGCGTGCGGCCGACGATCGGCGTGCCGTCCGGCGTCATCGGACGCAGACCGGTCCAGAAGCTGGCCTTGGCCGTGTCGCCGCCGCCGGGGAACAGATCGTTCACGCACATTTCAAGCGTTTCGCGGCGCGCTTCGCGCAGCGACTTGTCGAAGCCGACGATCTCCGCCATGCCGCCGACGCGGATG
The DNA here is from genome assembly GCF_050436545.1 of Paraburkholderia sp. GAS41. Classification (NCBI taxonomy): domain Bacteria; kingdom Pseudomonadati; phylum Pseudomonadota; class Betaproteobacteria; order Burkholderiales; family Burkholderiaceae; genus Paraburkholderia; species Paraburkholderia sp. GAS41. The sequence continues at coordinate 170,393 of NZ_JBNDMK010000009.1, read as the reverse complement.
CGGTCATCGAAACGCGTGATCGCAATCTTGTAGGTTTCATCGAGCACGGTCGACACCGGCGCGGCAGCCGCGTTGACGATAGGCGCCGTGATCGAATAGCCCTTCAGCGGGTAGACCGGAATCTTGACGACGTCCGCGAGGAACCTGGTCGAATACGAACCGAGCGCCACGACGAATGAATCCGCGCGGATCAGTTCGCTGCCGCATTGCACGCCGGAGATGCGGCCGCCAGCCATCGTGAGCGCGTCGATGGGCGTGTTGTAGCGGAACGCCACGCCCAGTTCCTCGGCCATGGCCGCGAGGCGCGTGGTGAAGAGCTGGCAATCGCCGGTTTCATCGCCCGGCAGGCGCAGGCCGCCGGTCAATTTGTGCGCGGTCGCGGCGAGCGCGGGTTCGGCGCGCGCCAGTTCGTCCGACGTCAGCAATTCATAAGGCACGTTGGCGTCTTTCAGCACGGCGATGTCTTTTGCCGCGCCGTCGAATTGCTGTTGCGTGCGGAACACCTGCAACGTGCCGCCGGTGCGGCCTTCGTACTGGATGCCGGTGTCGGCGCGCAGTGCCTGCATGCAATCGCGGCTGTATTCGGCGAGGCGCACCATGCGGCCCTTGTTCACCGCGTAACGCGCGGACGTGCAGTTTTGCAGCATCTGCCACATCCACTGCAACTGGAATGGCGTGCCGTCGAGCCGGATGGCGAGCGGCGCGTGTTTCTGGAACATCCATTTGACGGCCTTCAGGGGCACGCCCGGTGCCGCCCACGGCGACGCGTAGCCCGGCGAAATCTGGCCGGCGTTGGCAAAGCTCGTTTCGAGCGCAGGACCGGCTTCACGGTCGATCACGGTTACTTCGTGACCCGCGCGTGCGAGGTAATAAGCGCTTGTCACCCCGACGACACCACTACCCAAAACGACGATTCGCATAGCTGCTCCAGAAGGTTCTTTGGGGCTTGCGCGTCCGTGAATGGTTCAGCTCGTTGGTGGATCGTTCGATTAACGAGGTGAAACGCTTTCAGCCCAGTGTTAACCGCTATACTATTTAGAGTCAGGTAGGTTTTGTTATTGTATTTTTCTGATTTTCAGTAAAAAGACCATGCGAACACAGCGTCAACCGATTCGCGCGCTCGACAAGCTCGATCGCAAGATCCTCAAGCTGCTGCAACAGGACGGCCGGATGGCCATGAAAGACCTCGCGGAGCAGGTCGGGCTGTCGGTCACGCCGTGTATCGAACGGGTCAAGCGGATGGAGCGCGATGGCGTCATCACCGGCTATCACGCGCGGGTGAATCCGGCGGAGTTGGGGGCGGCGCTGCTGGTGTTCGTCGAGATTACGCTGGACCACAAGAGCGGCAACATGTTCGACCAGTTCCGCCGCGAGGTGCAGAAGATTCCCGAGGTGCTCGAATGCCATCTGGTCTCGGGCGATTTCGACTATCTGATCAAGGCGCGCATCGGCGAGATGGCCGATTACCGGAAACTGCTCGGCGACATCCTGCTGCAACTGCCGGGCGCGGTGCAGTCGAAGAGCTATGTAGTGATGGAAGAAATCAAGGAAACCTTGATGATTGCAGTCAGCGAATAAGTCCAGCGAGCGGCGCGAATAGGGCGAGAGACAGGACTCGACAAACGGCTTAAATACTGTATATTTATACAGTATTGTTTTGAGTCTTCTCGTTTGTTCTGCTCGTTTTCGTTGGACCTCACTGTGACCGATTCCGTCCCCGAATATCCGATTGCCCCACCCCGCCCGCGCAAGGGGCGCGGCGCCGTGACGAACCTGCAGGGTCGCTATGAGGTGGACCAACGCGAAGTGGTGGACGACGGCTGGGCGCTGCACGAGGAGGAAGAGGGCGAATCGCCCGCCCTACGCACGCAAGTCTTCAACGAGCAGGCGAAAACCATTCTGACCCGCAATGCGTCGCCGGATATTCCGTTTAGCGTGTCGCTCAATCCGTATCGCGGGTGCGAGCACGGCTGTATCTACTGTTTCGCGCGACCCACGCATAGTTATCTGGGTTTGTCGCCGGGGCTCGATTTCGAGAGTCGCATCTATGCCAAGGTCAACGCGCCGGAACTGCTGGAGCGCGAACTATCGAAAAAGTCGTACGTGCCCGAGCCGATTGCGTTGGGCGTCAATACGGATGCCTGGCAGCCCGTCGAGCGCGAGCTACGCCTCACGCGGCGAATCATCGAGGTGCTGAGTGCGCGCGGTCATCCGTTCGCGGCTATTACGAAATCGTCGTTGATCGAACGCGATCTGGATCTGCTGGCGCCCATGGCGGCGCGCGGGCAATTCATGGCGGCCATCACCATTACTACGCTGGATGCTGACATCGCCCGCACGCTCGAACCTCGCGCCGCGACGCCGTCGCGCAGGCTGCGCGCGATTCGCACGCTGAGCGAAGCCGGCATCCCGGTTGGGGTCAGTATCGCGCCGGTGGTTCCATTCGTCACCGAGCCGGATATGGAGCGGGTCCTGGAAGCATGTGCAGAAGCGGGGGCGAGCAGCGCGAGCTATATCGTGCTGCGCTTGCCGTGGGAAGTTGCGCCGCTCTTCAAGGGCTGGCTCGCGGCGCATTTTCCGGATCGTGCGGAGCGGGTAATGAGCCGCGTGCGCGACATGCGCGGCGGCAAAGACTATGACGCCAATTTTTCGACCCGCATGAAGGGCGAGGGCTTGTGGGCTGATCTGCTGAGGCAGCGTTTTCGCCAGGCTGCGCGTCGGCTGGGTTTGAACGAGCGCCGGCACGGCATCCTCGATATGTCGCAGTTCATACGCGGGGCGCCGCTCGAACCCGCGCGCGACGACCCGCAAATGAATCTGTTCTAGGCGTGATCTGTGTCCGCGCGGCGGCGCCGTGCGCTATTGAGACAGCGTTTTTGCGGTCTGAACCTGCGATTCAAAATAGGTCTGGAACGATACGGCCAAGGCGGTCATGAGTAGCATCGCGCCGATGAACAGCGAAAAAATCACCACGAAAATCACGGCCCACCCGGAGCGGCTTTGTTGCTGGTTCTGAGGGTTGAACTGCGCGTCCCATTTTTGATCGGGACGCAGGCCGTAGACGATCGCCGCGAGGAAGGCGGCAAACAGGGAGATGGCGCCCGGAACCGCCATCAGCCAACCAGGCGTGGAGGTGCGCTCGCTGGCGATCAGCAGCAAAACGCCTGGAATGCCGGCTAGGGTGCAGATCAGATGGAGCCAGCCGTACACGTCACGGCGTCCATATAGATAGAAGCGATGCGCGCCGAGGCTGCCAAAGCAAAAGGCGAGCGCCGCGGTAATCGTCTTGGACCTGAAGCGTGGGGAGTTCGAAACGCGGGTGGACATGAGGGCGAGAGTTCGGTATCTGGCGAGCGCAAGGAGTGGCGCGCAACCGTGCGCGGACCGAGGCGCATTCTACGCCCCACGGCCGCCATCACGGGCCTTCCATCCGCTTATTCGGGCGATCTGATACGCGTCGGCCGGCTGGACTGTATGACCGGCGCAACCGCGAATGTCAGATTATCCCGGTAAGTGTTTGTTATGGCTTCGGTTTCCCGCTATAATCGCCTGTTTCAGTGGTTCCGAACCCCGGTTTTCAAGGATTCTAGTATGGTCATCATCCGCTTGGCTCGTGGCGGCTCCAAGAAGCGCCCGTTCTACAACATCGTCGCAACCGATTCGCGTAACCGTCGTGACGGCCGCTTCATCGAGCGCGTTGGTTTCTACAACCCGGTCGCTACGAAGGGTGAGTCGCTGCGTATCGCTCAAGACCGCCTGACGTACTGGCAAGGCGTTGGCGCACAACTGTCGCCGACAGTCGAGCGTCTCGTGAAGGAAGCGCAAAAGGCGCAGCCGGCTGCTTAATGGTAGCTAGCATGTGCATCGCTGGCGGCTCGCGCAGCTTGCGCGAGGTGTCCGATGCGCGAGTTTTGCTGCGCGGTTTACTGAAGCAGCAGGCGTTGAAGGTAGCAGCAAGCTTAGCCTTGAGGTGTTTTCATGTCTGGGCGTGATTCGGGAAGTTCAGGTCGCGCCAAGGCGGCCCCGCGTGCTCGGGCATCAGGCGAGGCGCCGTTCGGTTCATTCGTCCGTAAGCCGGTCGAGCGCGCCGAGGCCAAGGTTAAGTCCGATGCGGTGGTCGATTCGAGCGCTGCAGCCACGCGTATCGAAACGGCTGAAAGCTGGCCGGACGACGCGGTTGAAGTGGGCGCGATCGTTGATGCCTACGGTCTTAAAGGCTGGGTCAAGGTGGCCGCGCATGCGGACGCCGGGCGTGGTGGCGACGCGTTACTGAGCGCGAAGCGCTGGTGGCTGATGAAAGGCCAGGAGCGCACTTCGGTGCCGGCGTTGCAGGCAAAGATCCACAGCGACAGCATTGTCGCCCATCTGGGCGGCACGGCTGACCGCGACGCGGCGCTTGCGCTGCGTGGCACGCGAGTGTCCATCTGCCGCAGCGATTTCCCGGCACTGGAAGCCGACGAATTTTACTGGGTCGACCTGCTCGGCCTGGATGTCGTGAACCTGACCGGGGTCGCCCTCGGCAAGGTGGCCGACATGATCGACAACGGTGCGCATTCGGTGTTGCGCATCGAATACCCGGCAACCGGTAAAGACGGCAAGCCGGTGACTGGCGAGCGGTTGATCCCGTTCGTCGGTGTCTACGTCAAAACGGTGGACCAGAAGGCGAAGCAGATTGTCGTCGATTGGGAAGCCGACTATTAAACGAGCTCGATGACTGGAGGGAGCGATGCAGTTCGATGTCGTCACGCTCTTTCCTGAGATGTTTCGTGCGCTGACCGACTGGGGTATCACCAGTCGCGCGTCGAAGCAGGAGCGCTACGGTTTGCGTACGTGGAATCCGCGCGATTTCACAACGGACAACTACCGTACTATCGACGATCGCCCGTATGGCGGTGGCCCAGGCATGGTGATGCTGGGCAGGCCGCTGGAAGAAGCGATCGGCGCGGCGAAAGAAGCGCAGGCGCAGCAAGGCATTACAGGTTCGCGCGTCGTGATGATGTCCCCGCAAGGTGCGACACTCAATCACGAACGGGTGATGGCGTTTGCGGCGGAACCCGGTCTGATCATGTTGTGCGGTCGCTATGAAGCGATCGACCAGCGCCTGATCGATCGGTGTGTCGACGAAGAAGTCAGTCTTGGCGACTTCGTCCTGTCGGGCGGCGAATTACCGGCCATGGCGTTGATGGATGCGGTGGTGCGTCAGTTGCCCGGTGTGCTGAACGACTCGCAATCGGCGGTGCAGGACAGTTTCGTCGACGTGTTGCTGGATTGTCCGCATTACACGCGGCCCGAGGAATACGAGGGCGTGCGTGTACCCGATGTGCTGCTCGGCGGCCATCACGCGGAGATCGAGTTGTGGCGCCGGCGCGAAGCGCTGCGCAACACGCTCAACAAGCGGCCCGACCTGATCGGAAAGGCCAGACAGAACAAGATGTTGAGTCGTGCCGATGAGGCATGGCTCGCAAGTCTCGCGAAGGAAGCATCGAAGGCGTAATGCCCCGGTGTCACTAGCGAATTGGCGGCGCCGCACATGCGTGTACGGTGCCTGATGTGAACCCATCCTCTATCGGGGCCGTAGCCAAGCAGTTTTCTGTGAGGCAGGTACGAACGTCGACAAGATGGCATTAGGAGTCAGTGATGAATCTGATTGCAAAACTCGAGCAGGAAGAAATCGCGCGCGCCCTCGGCGAGAAGACCATCCCCGAATTCGCCCCCGGCGATACGGTGATTGTCAGCGTGAACGTGGTTGAAGGTACGCGTAAGCGTGTGCAGGCTTACGAAGGCGTCGTGATCGCCAAGCGTAACCGTGGTCTGAATTCGTCGTTCATCGTCCGCAAGATTTCGTCGGGCGAAGGCGTCGAGCGTACGTTCCAGACGTACTCGCCGCTGCTGGCAAGCATCGTCGTGAAGCGTCGTGGCGATGTGCGTCGTGCAAAGCTGTACTACCTGCGCGACCGTTCGGGCAAGTCGGCTCGGATCAAGGAAAAGCTGGTCTCGAAAGACCGCTCTGCTTCCCAGGCGTAAAAGCTGTAAGAGCTGTAAGAAAAAGCACCCTTCGCGGGTGCTTTTTTCTTTGTTAGGTCAAAATAGCGCTATGTCCTATTCAAGCTCGCTCTGAGATCCCGTTGATCCGTCCTGTCTTCGAACCCGAAACCTTGCCTGTCGAATCGACGGGCCACGAGTTACCTCCGGTTGTCTCCGCACGTCTGACACCCGATAGCCTGCGCGCGCGCTTCGAGCAGCTTCTGTCATGGACGCCGGAAGCGGTGGATGCGCGTTGGAAAGAGTTCGGCGATCCACGTGTCGCGGCTGTGCTCGTGCCGCTCGTGGTACGTGAAGAGGGGCTCACGGTGTTGCTCACGCAGCGTGCCGATCATCTTAACGATCATGCGGGTCAGGTGAGTTTTCCTGGCGGGCGTCATGAGCCCTTCGATGCAAACTCAACGGCCACCGCGCTGCGCGAGGCGCAGGAAGAGGTCGGACTGGACCCTCAGCGCGTCGAGGTGCTCGGCTCGTTGCCCGACTATCTGACGGGCACGGGTTTTCGCGTCACGCCGGTAGTAGGGCTGGTGCATCCGCCATTTACCGTCGAGGCCGACTCACTCGAAGTAGCCGAAGTCTTCGAAGTACCGCTGCGCTTTTTAATGGACCCGGCCCACCACGAGGTGCGCGTGTTTCGCGGCGAGGGTGGCGAGCGGCGCTTTTTTTCGATGCCTTATCCGCGCGGCGATGCGGCCGGACACTACTTCATCTGGGGCGCAACGGCGGGCATGTTACGCAACTTCTATCGCTTTCTCGCCGCATGACTGGCGCCAGCGGGCCCGAACCGGTCCGAGTGTCGCGGCCTTGCAACTATAGCTGCGCTCAGTGGCATCCGACCCTGTGCTATCGTTATAAAACAATCGTAAAAACCCGAATGGCACGGCGCACCGCATGACATTTTTCTCCGTATTGCTGGCTTTGATCGTTGAACAGATACGCGCGCTGTCGCCGAACAATCCGGTGTCCGCGCTGCTTCAATATCATGCGGAGTCGGCGGCGCACGGGTTCGATGCCGGCAAGCCCAAGCATGGCCTGCTCGCGTGGCTGGTGGTGGTGGTGCCATGGACGCTCGCTGTGGCACTCGTTTACTACGCGCTCTATCACATCAACTTCGTGCTGGCGTTCCTGTGGAACGTCGTCATCGTCTATTTCACGCTCGGCTTTCGCCAGTTCAGCCACTACTTCACGGATATTCACCTCGCGTTGAACAATGACGACGTGCCGCGCGCGCGGGAAATCCTCAATGAATGGACGGGACTCGATACGGTCGACATGCCGGTCAGCGAGATCGTCCGTCATACGCTGATCCACGCGGTGGTCGCGTCGCATCGCCATGTGTTCGGCGTGTTCTTCTGGTTCCTCGTGCCGGTGGGACCGGCCGGCGCCGTGCTGTACCGGATCGCCGAGTATCTGGCGCGCACCTGGTCGCGCCCGGCGGACGACCGCACCGTGGCGTTTTCCAGTTTTGCTCAGCGGGCCTTCTTTGTGATCGACTGGGTCCCGGCGCGGTTGACCTCGCTAGGCTTTGCGATTGTCGGAAATTTCGAGGACGCCATTTATGCTTGGCGCAATCATGCGCGCCAATGGCCCGACGCCAACGACGGCGTGTTACTGGCTGCGGGTAGCGGCGCGTTGGGCGCGCGCCTGAGCGGACCGCTCGCGGAGCCGTCGAGTCTCGACGCGCTGGCAACTGGCGACGGCGGCCCGCTGCAGGTCGGCGACGACTGTACGCCCCGCACGCTGCAGTCGGCTGTGGGCCTGGTTTGGCGCGCCGTGATCCTGTGGATGATCCTGCTGCTGATGCTGACGATCGCCGTGTGGCTGGCTTAAGCGCCAGGCCGATGCGCGCTTCAACCGTCTAGCGGATTGCGTGCCGTCCCGCACTGCCAGCACACCGTAAACTGCGCTTCCAGCGTCTCGCCGCACTCGGCACACTGCCATGACGGCGAACCCGCGCTCGGGCCGCGCGCAGCGACATCGATCAGCTTGCGCGCGATCGCTTCGTCGCGTTCGTCGACGAGCCACAGTTCCGGCGCGCACTGATCCGCCGGAATCTCTCCCAGCGCACCGTTCAGGTAGCGGTTGTGCAACTCACACTCAATCCCCGCTGTCGCCAGCACGTTGATCCAATGCTGTCCGATCAGCAGATTCGGCGCGCGCATCAGTTTCATCATGAGGGGGAATCCGTAGCGAGTGAGTGAGGGTGGAGAGTAGAGTGGGTCTCGAATTCGCGGCGGCCAAGGCGGTCGACCCGCTTGTCGCGAGCGGTGCCAGGACCCCGCGTCGTAGTCAACGTACGATCTGGCTGGCCTCGTGAACGAGTTGTGCATACAGCGCGTGGCGCGCCGGTGCGATCCGTCCATCGGCAACCGCTTCGAGAATGGCACACCCCGGTTCCTGCAGATGATGGCAGTTGTAGAAGCGGCAATTCGGCAGCAGTGGTCTGAACTCGGGAAAGGCGCGTTCGAGCTTGCCTTCGGTCAGGTGATGCAGCCCGAACTCCTGGAAGCCAGGCGAGTCGATCAGCGCACCGCCATCCGGCAGCGGGTACAACCGCGTGAAGGTGGTCGTATGGCGGCCGCTATTCAACGCCGTAGAGATCTCGCGAGTCGCCACTTCGGCGTTGGGCACCACGAGGTTGACCAGCGTCGACTTGCCCATTCCCGACTGGCCGAGCAGCAGCGTCGCATGACCGCGCAGATGTTCGCCGAGGGCGGCGCGTGCCGCCTCGGGCTGGGTCTTGATCGACAGTTCCACCACCGTATAGCCGAGCGCCTGATAGTGCGCGAGTCTCGCGCGGGCGCCGGGCAATTCGACGGCCACGTCGGTCTTGTTCAGGACGATCAGCGGCTTCAGCTCGTTCGCCTCGGCGGCCACGAGAGCGCGGCCGAGCAGGTCCTCGCTGAAATGCGGCTCGGTGGCGAGCACGATCAGCAACTGGTCGAGGTTCGCCGCGAAGAGCTTCGATTTGTACTGGTCCGAGCGGTAGAGCAGGTTGCGCCGCTCGCCAATCTCGACAATCACACCCTGGTCGGCCGAAGTAGGCTCGTAAATCACGCGATCGCCGACCGCCACTTCACTACGCTTGCCGCGCGGAAAGCATTGCAGCATCGCGGCGCCGTCTTCCGGTGCGACCAGGTAGTGGCGCCCGTGGGCTGCAATCACAATGCCGCCCACGCGCTTCGTGGACAGGGCGCGCGGCGCTTTCGGGGAGCGGGCGCTCATGCGTGCCGCATCAGGCGGTCAATCCGCTGCGACGCTGGTGGGTGCGAATAATAGAACGCGGTATACAACGGGTCGGGCGTGAGGGTGGACGCGTTGTCCTCGTACAGCTTGACGAGGGCGTTGACGAGATCCTGCGCGTCGGTCTGGGTGGCGGCAAACGCGTCGGCTTCGAATTCATGCTTGCGCGAACTGAGACTGCTAAGCGGCGTCACGAAGAACAGGAACACCGGCAGCGCGAGAAAAAACAGCACGAGCGCGAGTCCGCTATTGCCGCCTAGCAGAGACGGCCGGACGCCAAGCCCTTCATAGAACCACACGCATTGCATGAGCCAGCCGAGCAGTCCGAGCATCACGAGGCTGACGGCAAAAATGACGACCATCCGCTTGATCACGTGGCGGCGCTTGAAGTGGCCGAGTTCATGCGCGAGTACCGCTTCGATCTCGCTGCCCGACAGACGCGCGAGGAGCGTGTCGAAGAACACGATGCGCTTGGCAGCGCCGAAGCCCGTGAAGTAGGCATTGCCATGTGCGGAACGGCGGCTGCCGTCCATCACGAAGAGGCCCTTGGCCGCGAAGCCGCAGCGCTTCATGAGCGCTTCGATACGGCTTTTCAGCGCCTCGTCCTTGAGCGGTTCGAACTTGTTGAAAAGTGGCGCGATGAACGACGGATACAGCACCAGCACCAGCAACTGGAACACGACCCAGACGACCCACGTCCACACCCACCACAGGCTGCCGGCCTGATTCATCAGCCACAGCACCACGAACAGCAGCGGCAGGCCGAAAGCCGTGCCGAGCAGCGCGCCCTTGATGCGGTCGGCGAAGAAAATACCCTTGCTCATGCGGTTAAAGCCGAAGCGCTCTTCGATGCCGAACTGACGGTAATAGTCGAACGGCAGATCGATCACGCTGGTGATGGCGATCACGGCTGCAATCAGCGCGATCTGGCCGAGGTAGCCGCGCCCAACCCAGTCGGAGATAGCCAGATCCAGCACTTGCACGCCGCCCAGCAGCGTGAGCCCGATCAGCACGGCGGCGCTGACGACGATTTCCACCATGGTCAGACGCGTGCGTTCGACCGTGTAGTCGGCAGCGCGCTGGTGCGCGGTCAGTGCGATCGTGGCCGCGAACTGGCCTGGCACCTGCTCGCGATGCGCCGCGACGAAGCGGATTTGCCGCGACGCGAGCCAGAGCTTGGTGCAGACCATAGCCACGACGGCGATCGCAAACAGAACGGTGAAGTACAGAGTAGGCATCCGGGGAATCCGTGGTATCTATGCGAGAATTATATGTTTGTTCCCGCCGGCTGGCGGGGTCACGCTCAAAACGAACCGTTTCAACCGCCAAAACGCGTGTCGTTCAGCACGCGTGGCGCTCTCCACCAAGGTTGCCCTTCATGACTGACATCCTCGAATCCGCTGACCAGCCGTCGCTCGTGCGCAGCGACATGAACCTGATCTGGCTGGACATGGAAATGACCGGGCTCGAACCCGACACCGACCGCATCATCGAGATCGCCGTCGTCGTGACGAATTCCACGCTCGACAAAGTGGTCGAAGGGCCGGTGCTTGCCATTCATCAGAGCAACGAAACGCTCGCCAAAATGGATCAGTGGAACCAGAACACCCACGGCCGTTCGGGGCTGATCGACCGGGTCCGCGCCTCGAGCGTGAGCGAAGCGGACGCCACGGAGCAGATCCGCGAATTCCTCGGGCAATACGTGCCGCCCGGCAAGTCGCCGATGTGCGGCAATTCGATCTGCCAGGATCGCCGCTTCATGGCGCGCTGGATGCCGGATCTGGAGCGCTTCTTCCATTACCGCAATCTCGACGTGAGTACCTTGAAGGAGCTGTGCCGCCGCTGGCAGCCCGCCATCTACAAGGGTTTCCAGAAGCGCGCCATGCATACGGCACTGGCCGACATTCACGAGTCGATCGACGAACTCAAGTACTACCGTGAGCACTTCCTGATCCCGGCGGCAAGCGCGCCGGTTACCGAGGCGTAGGCACGCCGCGCGAGCTCTCCGGTCACAGGTGCTCCCCGCCGGAGGGCCGCCCCGCGCAAGTCCGCGCCTCAGTCCTGGCGCGGTGCGCGAATGGCGTTCTTCGGCCGGAAGGCCTTCACGATCGCGGCATTCGTTTCCACGTACGGTCCGCCGATCAGGTCCACGCAATAAGGCACCGCGGCAAAAATACCCGGTACCTTCACTGCGCCCGTGTCATCGCGCAAGCCTTCCAGCGTTTGCCGGATCGATTTCGGCTGACCCGGCAGATTCACAATCAGCGCGGCATGATCAGTCGTCTCACGGATCACCGCCACCTGACGCGACAAAATCGCCGTCGGCACGAAATTCAGGCTGATCTGCCGCATCTGCTCGCCAAAACCCGGCATTTCCTTCGTCGCGACCGCCAGCGTCGCCTCGGGCGTGACGTCGCGCCGTGACGGCCCGGTGCCGCCCGTGGTCAGCACCAGATTGCAACCCACCTCGTCGACGAGTTCGGTGAGCGTGGCGGAGATCGTCGCCGCGTCGTCCTGAATCAGCCGGGTCACGGCCTGCCACGGCGAACTCAACGCGGCGCCGAGCCATTCCTGCAGCGACGGAATGCCCTTGTCTTCATAGACGCCGGTGCTGGCCCGGTCGCTGACCGACACGAGCCCGATGACGATTTCGTCGGGATGGCTACGCGCGATCTTCGTCATCGTCGTCTTCCGGGGCGTCGTTCTCGCCGTCCTGAGCGGCTGCTGGCCCGTCCGCGTGCTTGATCCACTGGAACAACTCGCGGAAATAGCGCGGCGGCTTGCTCTGCTGCGCTTCCTTGCGGGCATTGCGGATCAGCGTGCGGCCTTCCTGCGGGTCGACGGCCGGGTGCTGGCGGATGAATTCGGTCAGCGCGGCGTCGTCGGCAAGCAGCTTTTCGCGGGTGCGTTCGATCCAGTGCATGCGCGCCGTTTCGGCCTTGTTGATGCCGTTGTACGAATCGAGCGCGGTGCGCAGCGCGGCGGTTTCATCATCGAGCAGCGAGCGCATGACGCGGCCCACGTACTGGACCTGGCGGCGCTTGCCTTCGTGGTCGGTGATGCGGCGCGCTTCGCGCACGGCGTCGTCGAGCTTTTCGGGCATCGGCATGCGTTTGAGCGCATCTTTCGGCAGCGCGATCAGCGCCTCGCCCAACTCCTGCAGCGCGTGCATGTCGCGCTTGAGCTGGGATTTACTGGGACGGTCGTACCCGTTTTCGTCGACGACAGGGTCGGCGGCGGGTTCCATGGGTTGAATGCGGGTTTTGCGTGTCATAGCCCATATTGTAGCGTGCCGCGCCCCTCAACCCAGCCGTCTTGCGGCCTTCCTGTCGCACCGGCCCAGCCAATGCCAGGTGGAATGCCAGGTGCGTCCGCGCGGACCTTGCTATGATCGCGGGATACGTAGCGACGTACTTGAGAACACACCGGAGGGCCGCTTGCGGCCTCGACCAGGACGCAACGAAGGACGGCAACGAATATGGCAGCAGACATGGACGTCAGACAGCGCTTTTTCCCGCATACCCAGGATGAATTGAAGGAAATCGCCTCGGACATCCTGCGTCACGCAAAGTCGCTCGGCGGTACCGACGCGGCGACTGAAATCTCCGAAGGCGACGGCCTGTCCGTCTCCGTGCGGCGTGGCGAGGTCGAGACGATCGAACATAACCGCGACAAGATGGTCGGCGTCACGGTTTTTATCGGCAACAAGCGCGGCAATGCGAGCACCTCGGATTTTTCGTCGCAGGCGTTGAAGGACACGGTCGCGGCCGCCTACAACATCGCGCGCTTCACGGCGGAAGACGACTGCGCAGGTCTCGCCGAGGCCGAGCTGCTGGAAACCGCGCCGCGCGACCTCGATCTGTATCATCCGTGGAACCTCACGGCCGACGAAGCGGTGGAGATCGCGCGCCGCTCTGAAGACGCGGCGTTCGCCACCGATCCGCAGATCCGCAATTCGGAAGGCGCGAGCGTCTCGGCGCAGCACTCGCAATTCGTGCTGGCCACCTCGCGCGGCTTCCTCTCCGGCTACCCGTATTCGCGTCACTACGTGGCGTGCGCGCCGATCGCCGGCAGCGGACGCAATATGCAGCGCGACGACTGGTACACCTCGCAGCGCAACGCCGCAGACCTCGCTGAGCCCGAAGCGATTGGCCGCTACGCGGCGCAACGGGCGCTGGCGCGCATCGGCGCGCGCGGTCTCGATACGCGCAAGGTGCCGGTGCTGTTCGAGGCCCCGCTCGCGGCGGGCCTGCTGGGCGCGTTCGTGCAGGCAGTGAGCGGCGGTGCGCTGTACCGCAAGACCTCGTTCCTCGTCGACAGCCTGGGCAAGCCGGTATTCGCGCCGCACGTGCAGGTGGTCGAAGATCCGCACGTGGCGCGCGCCATGGGCAGTGCTCCGTTCGACGAAGAAGGCGTACGCACGAAGCAGCGCTCGGTGGTGAAGGACGGCGTCGTGGAGGGCTACTTCCTGTCCACTTACTCGGCCCGCAAGCTCGGCATGCAGACCACGGGTAACGCCGGCGGCTCGCACAACCTGTCGCTGCTCAGTTCGAAGACGCGCCCGGAGGACGATTTCGAGGCGATGCTGAAGAAACTCGGCACGGGCCTGCTCCTGACCGAGTTGATGGGGCAGGGGGTCAACTATGTGACAGGCGACTATTCGCGCGGCGCGTCGGGCTTCTGGGTCGAGAACGGCAAGATCCAGTACCCGGTGGAAGAGATCACGGTGGCGAGCACGTTGCAGGAGATGTTCCACCATATCGTCGCGATCGGCGCGGACACGCTGGTGCGCGGCACCAAGCGGACTGGCTCGGTGCTGATCGAGCGCATGACGATTGCCGGACAGTAAGCTCCGGCGGCCCGCGGCGCGGCAGCGCGCCCGCCGCGCCAGCCGGCAACAGCAATAGAAACAGAAACGCCACGGAAAGCAGTTCCCGTGGCGTTTTTGTTTGTGTGCGCCGCACGGCTATCTGTGCCGGGCGCACGCTGCAGGCCGCGTTACGCTACAGATGGCCCTATGCCGACGCTTCGTCCGCGCCCGCGACGGCGTCCTTGCGCCGGTACGTCACGAACGCATAGTCGAACTCGTTGGGCGAGTGGGCGCGATGCGTTTCATGTGCCACTTCTTCCCATTCTTGCGGATCGAGCGTCGCAAAGTGAGCGTCGCCGTCGAAGTCGATCGAGATTTCCGTGATGATGAGCTTGTCGGCGTGCCGCAAGCCCTCTGTATAGAGCTCGGCGCCGCCGATCAGGAAGGCTTCCGGCGCCTGATCCTGGGCTGCCAGCGTGAGCGCCTCGTCGAGGTTGGTGGCGGTGTCGCAGCCGTTGAAGCGGCGCGTGGCGTCGCGGGTGACGACGATATTGCGGCGTCCCGGCAACGGCCGGCCAATCGACTCATGGGTCTTGCGGCCCATGATGATGGGGGCGCCCATGGTCGTGCGCTTGAAGAACGCAAGATCCTCCGGCAGGCGCCAGGGTAACTGGTTGTCGCGGCCGATCACGCCGTTGCGGGCGCGAGCGACGATCAGGGTCAGCGTCGTCATCGAGTGAACACGGGAACGTAATCGCTCCGATTCTACCTGACGCCCGGCGCCGCCCGGCCACATCGGTGCGTGCGGGGGCACGGCAAGCCGCCCCCGCGGTCACTTGTGGGCTTCGGCATGCTCGACGAGGGATTCTTCCTCGTCTGGGCCGATTGCTTCCCGCAGACCGTACGCGTTCATCAGGCGGGCCAGCGTCACCCGCGAGATGCCCAGATCGATCGCCGCCTCGCCCAGGCGATGCCGGTGGCGCAGCAGCGCAGCTTCGATCGCGCGCTTCTCAGCCGCTTCGCGGGCCTGCGCGAGGCTCAAGGTCTCCTGCGCGGTGTAGTGGGCGAGATCGAGATCCTCAGCCGTGATCAGCTTGTTTTCCGCCATCACGATAGCCCGGCGCACGCGGTTGATCATCTCGCGCACGTTGCCAGGCCAGTTGTAGTTGTACATGGCTTCGATCGCCGAGGGCGCGAAACCGCGGATCTTGCGCGCGCTGTCGGTCTTGAACTTGCCCATGATGTGATGCGCGAGGATCTCGATGTCCTTGCCGCGGGCGCGCAGCGGCGGTTCGTCGACCCGCAGCACGCACAGACGGTGGAACAGGTCGGCGCGGAAGCGCCCGTCGCGCATCGCGCCTTCGAGGTCCACATGGGTGGCCGAAATGATGCGCACGTCGATCGGAATCGATTCGCGGCCGCCCAGACGCTCGATCTTGCCTTCCTGCAGGAAGCGCAGCAGGCTCGCCTGGCTTTCCAGCGGCAGGTCGCCAATTTCGTCCAGCAGCAGCGTGCCGCCGTCCGCTTCTTCGACCCGGCCGATCTTGCGCTGGTTGGCCCCGGTAAAGGCGCCACGTTCATAGCCGAATAGTTCGGACTGCAGCAGATGGTGCGGAATCGCGCCGCAGTTGATGGCGATAAAGGGCGCCTTGCGGCGCCGCGAACGTTCGTGGATCGCCAGCGCGGTGAGCTCCTTGCCGGTGCCCGATTCGCCCGAGATGAACACGCTCGCGTCGGTATTGGCGACCTTGCGGATGGTGCGAAACAGGTGTTGCATCGCCTCGCAGGTGCCGACCATTTCGTCTTCGTCGCTGGGAGCAGCGCTGGCGATGTCGTCGGGATCGCACAGCGTCACCATGCCGAATGCGTGACTGACGAGGTAATCGATCGTTGCGTTGGCAACCGGTGTCTTCACGTAGTCGAAACAGTAGTGACGGATCAGGCGGCGCGCTTCCGGATCGGTGAGACGCTCGGGACTGGACAGCGCGATCCAGCCGATCTGTTGTTGACGCAATGCCGCCTCGAGGCCTGCCAGGTCGCGCGGCGCAAAGCTCGCCAGATCGACGATCCCGGCGTACACCACGTCGGCCTTGATGAGGCGTCCGGCCTCGTGCGCCGAGCGCGCCACCTGCACGTTCCAGCCGCGGCTCTTCAGATGAGCGGTCAGCGTTTCGTCCGGCGTGCGGGCGACATAGAGCAGCGCGCGTTCAGTCTGCGCATGAGGGCGCTTCGGTGCTTCGTTCGGTCCCGCGCAGGCGTTCTGCGGTCGTGCCGCCGACACCTCCTGGGGCATGCCGGTACGAGCTTCCTTGGGACGCACCGCAGGCGATTCCTGCGGGCGCGCCAGGGAGAGATGCGTGCCTGAGGGCGGTGTAACACTGGTCAGATGGGGTGATTCGCGCACGATCAACCTCGTATCGTTGGCACGTCAGAAGGTGTAGGGAAAACGCACGCCGACCACGAAGTTCGGTGTATCAGGCGTCAGCCCGACCGAAACCGAACCGTTGATCGTCAGGTGCTTGTTCACTACGTGATTCAATCCGAAGGTGATGGCAGAGGCGGTCGTTTCGCTGCCCGGTACCTTCGAATAAGTGCCGCCTGGCGCTTTGGTCTGCGACTCCGGCTCCAGTGCCATGGTGTAGGACACGCTCGCCGAGTCCTTGTCGGAGAAGGCAAGTGCGGCGCCGCCGCCGAACTGGATGACGTCGCCGAGCTTGACGGTCGCCGGCTCGGTCTGGCCGATGACCGACGAGATGTCCGAGAACGAGCGGGCGATGTTGTAGGTGTACGACACGCTGCCGAACAGCACGACCGGATCGTAGGTCTTCAAGGCCGAGAGGCCTGCCGTGATGTTCCAGAAGCCCGTGCCGGTAGGTAGCTTGTCGGGTGCGACGAGGTTGGTGTTGTCCGCATCGACCTGCTGGAGCTTGATACCGAACGGCGACG
The DNA here is from genome assembly GCF_050436545.1 of Paraburkholderia sp. GAS41. Lineage (NCBI taxonomy): Bacteria > Pseudomonadati > Pseudomonadota > Betaproteobacteria > Burkholderiales > Burkholderiaceae > Paraburkholderia > Paraburkholderia sp. GAS41. The sequence goes on along the minus strand of NZ_JBNDMK010000009.1, from coordinate 153,352 downwards.
AGCCGCTCGGCGTCTTGACCCGCAGACTGCCGACCAGGTCCGGCAGGTTGTTGGTTTCCTTCAGGAATTCGTAGTACACCCCGAAGTTGACGTCACCGATATCGCTCGAATTCGCCGACGCATCCGACAGCGTGCTGGCCGCTCCGCCCGCACCGCCGACGATGAAGTTGCTGTGCCGGTAGATATACGGCACGTCGATATCGAAGCTCAGCCGGTCGCTGACACCATAGCGCGTGTCGAGGTCCGCCATCACCTGGTGGGACTTGGTTTCGCCCAGGTTGATGTTGCCGAGGAAAATCGCATCGAGCGCGAGGAAGCCGGACAGTTGCAACTGGCGGCGATCGTAGTAGGTATCGCTGATACCCCAGTCGAAGGTCAGCTTGTGGTCGAACAGCGGCGTGTGCTGCTGGCTCTGCACCACGGCGTCTTCCGATTGCGTCCGCACCGGCTGCGCTTCTTTCTGGGTCTGGCCGACCGCGCCGGTGCCATCGGAGGCAGCCGGCAGTCCGCCGCCGCTGGCGTTGTTTTCCGGGGCGGGCGGCGTGACCGGCACGCCGGTCGCGGTACCCGTGCCGGAGTCGGGCGCAGGCACGCCGGGGTTGACCTGGGCGAGCGGCGGCAGCGGCACCGGCAACCCGTCGGCACCGGGCTGTTCGGCCACCGCGGCGCTGTCGGTCGGTGCGCCGACGCCCGGCATCCCCCGGCCGCGCTGCGACATCTCGAGAGTGGTGACCTGCTGCTCGAGCGAATTGATCTGCTTCTGCTGCTGGTTGACCACGCGCATCAGCGTGTTCAGCCGGTCCTCGACCGATTGATCCGCGAGCGCCTGCGCGTTGGCCCCTTGTGAAAGTGCAAACAGCAAGACTGCAGCAGGGATGGCCGCCAAGCTCATGCGCGGCGCCCCGGTCCTTGAAAGGCTGGTCATTTTTGTTCCCCCGGTATTCGGACCGCGCGTCACATGTCTCCTTGTGCATTGCGCGGTCACTTTGATACTTCAATACTCGTCATCCTCGTTATCATCGGCTTGCGGTCCGTGTTATCTCCTCGCCGTGTTTTGCAGGGCCTGTAATACGCCGAGTTGGCGAAGCATCGAGGCCGACATCTGTTGCGTCTGCAAATGCAGTTGCAACGCGTTGGCGACTTGCTGGTTATTGCCTGCAATCTGAAGTAGCTGGGCGATCTGGCCGGCTTGTTGTGAATTCCCCGGGGCGATCGTTTGTGTGGCGAGACCGGCCGGTGTTTGCAGCGCGATCGAAATACCGCCGTTACCGAAGCTCACGCCGGCTTTGACGGAGCCGCTCGCATTGCTCGCAGAAGCCGAGCTTGCGTTATTGAATGAGCCGGTAGAGACGTTGCTCAACGGGGTGTTGAAATCGATCACCGCCTGGTTGTTGCCGGAGTTGCCGTTACCGGCTACCTGGGTGATCTGCGAGACGCCGTTGACGCTCGCGTTCTGTCCGCCTGTCGCGCTGGCATTCGGATTGGCGCCGCTGCTTGCGCCGTTGTCTGCGCCGTTGTTCGGGCCGTTGACGGCGGCCGACGAACTGAGCCGAACCGAGACCTGGTTGAGCGTGTTGGTCACGATGGCGAGCGCGCCCTGGGCGACGGCGGTGGTGCCGTTGGGCTGGTTCCATTGCGACAGCAGGTTTACCACGACACCGGAAATGATTTCACCGGCGAGACCTTTACCGCTTTGTGAGGCGAGAACCGTGTCGTCGACCGGTTGCAGTTTGACGGCGGCGACGTCTTCAAAAACAGGGGCTATCGTCGGCTCGGCAGCGCGCGCGACGGAGGCAAGGCCACACGTTGCAAAACACAACATACAGCCGGCAGTGATGAGTTTTTGATCCATGATGAGTCAGAACAACTCTGCCTTGATCAGACCATATTCAACAAAGGGAATCGTCGCCGTACCGTTTTCCAGCGCACGTTCACGCAGCTTTACCGCGAGCGATTCATTACCTTGCAAGAGCGGAGAATCCTCCATAAATGGCTTGCCCACGACCGCGAACACGAGGCCGTTCCACTTCTTGACGAAATCGTCTTCGGAGATGATGCGATTGCCCAACGCAGGATCGGCGACGAAGATGAGCCCGTTTTCGGCGTGCTTGACGATGATGAAGTGTTCATAACCGTCACTGTTCATCAACACGATCACGGGGATCTGCAGGTGGTAGAGCGCTTCTGACGTGACCCGGAAGCCGCGGCCACGCAGGCCGAGCGTCTCGACGAACTTCTTCATGTCAAGCATCGAGAAACCGTTTTTCACCACCACGTCCGGTGTCGAGAACACCATCATGCGGCGGATCATTTCGGTTTCCGGAATATCGATGCCGTAGCCGTACTTGAGCAACGTGGCGAGCGCTGCGGACCCGCAGCTATAGTCGTATCGCTGGGAAACGATGTGGTTGTAGCGCAAATCGCGGACCGTATGCACGTTCATTTCGAACGGCACGCCCGCTGCGGCATACATGTTGAGCGCGCTCTGCGCATGACCCGGCTGGGACAGCAAAAAGCCGATGCCAAGCGCCAGAAGACAACGCATTCCCCTGCTCACCCCGAACATGGTCTAACCCCCTGCGGAGACAGCCGGCCAGCCCGTGGGCTGACCGGAGTCTTCCTGCGTTAATGCTATTCCGACTAGTGCGATACGCTGGCGACTGCGAGGCCGTTGTGTTGCAGGTTGCCTACCCCCGACGCGATGTTCACGCCGATGTTGCCCGTTGCGTTGGCAAGTGCACCGCCGCCGAGCATCGCCGAACCGGTGAATTCGCCGTTCACGCTTGCCGCTGCGGTCTGGCAGTTCTGATCGCTGGCGATCACTTCACCGCCGGCGGCCGACGAGCCACGACGACCCGTGCTGCCGCTGTCGGTCGTGGCAGATGCAGAGAGGCTGTTGTTCTGCACGTTGCCTGCGCCCGACGCCACGTTCACGCCGACGTTGCCGGTTGCGCCTGCCAGCGCGCCGGTTCCGACCGAGGAGATGAAGTTGAAGTCACCAATCTTGGCCGAACCGCCCGATGCCTGGGTCGAATAGATCTGCGAGCTGCCGAAGACCGGGCCCACATCCATGTTCGACAGTGCGGCGTCGTTGGACTGCGCGTTGTTGACACCCGTGGCGATGTTGACGCCGATGTTGCCGCTCGTGCCGGTCAGAGCGTTGGCGCCGATGCCCGCCGACATATCCGTGGCCACTTGCGTGTTGATGTGCTGCGTGACGCTGCCGTTCACCGTCACCGAACCCCTGTTGTCAGCATAGTCACGCGTCCAGGCGTTGGCGCTGCTGCCTTCCGAGAACGACCACTTCGTCTTGCTGCCGTTGCCGTTGTTCGCGTTGGTGGTCGATGCCGTGCTGCCGGCCGCATAGCCGCCCCATGCTTCGCCGTAGCCTGCCGCGGCTGCTTCGAAGCCCGCGCCGGCGTTTTCCGATTCATGCGTGTTCAGCGCACCGGCAAAGCCCGCTGCCAGACCCGCGACGACGACACCGGGGCCACCACCGATACCGGCGATCAGGCCAGCGGCGAGGAAGCCGTTTGCCGACGCATGGGTGTTCGAATAGCTGTAGCTCTGATCGGCCGCCGCGATGCCTGCCGCAAAGCCGCCACCGGCCACGAAGCCGCCGCTGGCTGTGCTGGTCGTCGTCCGGGTGTTGGTGTTGTTGTAGTTGTAGCCACTGGTGCTGTACGACTGGCTGTAGCCGGCCTTGCTGCTGCTGCCGCTCGCGTTGTTCCACGAATCGTCGGTGTGGACGCCAGTCGTCACGTTGCCGGAGACGTAGCTTTGCGGAGGCGTCTTCATGTCGACACCGCTGACGCTGACGTTCTGCGTGTTGTTGACCGTGGCGCCGTTGCTGCTCGACACGTTGACCTTGCCGCGCAGGGTGATGAAGCCGAATTCGCCGATGTCGGTGTAGATGTTCGTGGCCGTAAAGAGCTCAGCCGGGTCGCAACCTGCCGTGCATTCGGCATATGCCGAACTTGCTGCCATCGTCGAAAGAACAGCTGCTGCGATGAGAGTGCGCTTCATGATGACGCTCCGATAAATAAAGAGTGTGGCTCGTTAGAAAAAGGTGCCCGCCGGGGGACGGAGCACAAAACTATTTGAACTGACATTGCCTGTGCCGGCAGCCTGGTTGATCTGGACAATCCCACTGACGTTCTTGAGCGCGTCCGCACCGATGGACACCTCGCGTGCGTCGTGGTTTTCGCCGGATCTACCTGTACTGCCGTTTTTGGCGGTCGTAGCGGATAGGACCCCATCCGCTACGATCTCCCCCTCAACCGGAGCAGAACCGATAACGGCACTGTTCCGCTGAAGATTCGCTACACCCGCCGACTGATTCACTTCGATAAGGCCAGAGGTGTTTGAGAATGCGTTATTACCGATGTCGCTTTTTGCAGCCGTCGTCTTCGCATTGGCCGACGCGCCTTGCACGCTGCCGGTCAGGTTGAGCGGCGCGAGGCCGTTCATGAGGACGCCCTGATTGGCTTGCACGTTGTCGAGCCCGGACGTCTCGTTGATCGCCACCACGCCGTTGGCGCCGTTCGCCACGCCCGCGCCGATCACAGACTGCGCGTCCACGAGGGCGGCGGGCAGCGTCTGGGCCTGGGCGGCGAAGCCCGCACAACCGAGCAGCGCGAGCGCGACGAGCGAGCGCAGAGGCTGGCGTTGCGACAAGGTTTTCATGGACTGGGTCCGGGTCGTTTTCATTTGACGGCTCCCATCGCTGCGCCAAGCGGTGCCAGGGCGCCGGTGATGGTTTGGGTAATCGAACTGCCGAGGCCGCCGCCGGTGCCGAGACCGGCTGCCGCACCCGCGGAGAGGCCGGTGCCGTTGCCATTGCCCGCGAGCAGATGCGTGACGCCGTTGGTGCCGACCAGCGCCGGCATGAAGCCGTTGCCTGTAATGCCCGCCGTACCGTGCGCGCTGTTGAGGTCGAGGTCGCTGGCCATCGAGCCGATTGCGCCGTCGAAGGCGGCAGTCGGGAACGTCTGGACTTGCACAGCGATCGGATCGGTGCTCTTCGGTACCGGCACGAACGCGTCGCGGGGCGTCACTTCGCGCTCGATGATCAGGTTGCCGGGCTGCGACGCGACCTGCGCGGCGGCCGGGACTGCGGCGCCGGCGGCGAGTACGCTGCACAGCGCGCAGAGCAGGGCGGTGTGGCCGCTGCGCAGGCGTGGCATCTGGATTGAGGCGTTCATGTCGGTTCCTTGCTGGCGGCGACCGGTCGGTGCGGCTTTATTTGATCTCGGGCGTCGTCTGACTAATTGCGCTGATACGTCGTCACGTTGCCCTGTGCCGAACGCGCCACGTCGACCGGAATCGGCAGCGGCGAGGGCGGGGCGATTTCGTCCCACAGCGTCACGCCATTGCCGCCGTTGCCGGCGGTGCGCATCATTTGCGGCGTCGCGGCGACCATCAACATGCCGCTGAAGCCGCCGCGCTGCTGCGACAACGCCTGATCGTCGAGCGCCAGGTCCTTCGCCGCTGCCGCGTCGGCCGGGATGCTCAGCGCGTCACCGGCGAGATCGCTGGCCGAGGCAGCGGTATTCGCGGTATCTGCTGCATCGCTGACCGCGGTATCCGGGGCCGTCGCCGCTGCGGGCGCCGGGCTCGCGAGGGTGACGGACCCGGTATCGGGGGAACTGGCTGTGACGGATTGCTGTGCGCTGACTTCAGGGGGCAGTGCAACCATCAGCAGTGCGGCGCAAAGTGCGGCGCAAGGCTGGAAGTGGTGCAGGTCGATGCGGAAAGCGGGTCGCATGGTGTGTCTCCTTGGTGCGAGACATTTAGCGAAACGTGTGCCATGAGTCGCAATCCGTTGATGCATCTAGGTGCGAGGTTAGCGGTAGGAAGCGAATCGGCGAAAATGCGGCAAAAATGTTTCAGGGCTGAAACGGGTGGCATGAAATACCGAAAAATCGCAATTAGCGCCGGTACGCCCAGGGTCAGGGTTGATACGTAGCGGGGCACCCTGGAAACCTTTTATTCAGAAGGCGCAGACTTGCGAGACGCCCGCCCAGCCTTGCTGTGCGGCGAAGGGACTGACTAAATTTGCATATTTGTTTTCGAAGCGGCGCGCGTATAGTAAGCTCTCGAAAACACAGTCGCATTTAAAAAAAGCCTGAAGCTGGGCCGTCTCAATCACACACGCCGCTTTTCGGGGATCAGCTGTCCGCACGGAATGGAATGACCGTTCGGTATTTGCTATGCGCGAATCCCGGATTGAGTGAACGTGTCTGAAACATTTATCAGGTGCGTGCCGTCATCCTTAACGTTCGTTGACGAAAGGATCTGAATAATGGAACCCGCAACGCGGCAACTGATTTACGTTTCGCGTGACCCTAGCGCGGAATTGAATACCCGGTTTCACCAGCGCGGCTGGCACGTCGAAGTCGTGGGTTCGGCGCGCGATGTCCGCCGTGCCGTTCGCGCCGGTATGGCCGCGGGCGGTTTGCTCGATCTGTCGAGCCATTTCCAGCAGCACGAAATCGCTGCGTTCGAATCGTGCCTGACCATGCCGAACGTCGGCTGGGTCGCGGCAACCATGCCCGGCCAGTTGCAGGACGCCGCGTTGCGCCGGCTCGTGCGCGACTACTGTTTCGATTACGTAACGGTGCCTTATTCGGGCGACAGGATCGTCGACTCGGTGGGGCACGCCTACGGCATGATCTCGCTGGGCGAGCCCGCTTCGAACGACGGTTCGCCGGGCGGCACCGAAGGCGAAATGGTCGGCTCGTGCGACGCCATGCTGGCGTTGTTCCGCTCGATCCGCAAGGTGGCGATGACCGACGCGCCGGTGTTTATCTCAGGCGAATCGGGAACCGGCAAGGAACTCACGGCGGTGGCGATCCACGAACGTTCGTCGCGTCGCAGCGCCCCCTTTGTACCCATCAATTGCGGCGCGATTCCGCCGCACCTGTTGCAGTCCGAATTGTTCGGCTATGAGCGTGGCGCGTTTACCGGCGCCAATCAGCGCAAGATCGGCCGGGTCGAAGCTGCGAATGGCGGCACGCTGTTTCTGGATGAAATCGGCGATCTGCCGCTCGAAAGCCAGGCGAGCCTGCTGCGTTTCCTGCAGGAACGCAAGGTCGAGCGGCTGGGCGGCCACGGCGCAATCGACGTGGATGTGCGCATCATCTCGGCAACTCACGTCGACATGAACGCCGCCATGATCGAAGGGCGTTTCCGTTCAGACCTGTATCACCGTTTGTGCGTGCTGCAGATCGACGAACCGCCGTTGCGTGCGCGTGGTAAGGATATCGAACTACTTGCGCGCCACATGCTGGAACGTTTCAAAAAAGATGCAAGCCGCCGTTTGCGCGGTTTCGCGCCTGACGCCATCGCCGCGCTGCATAACTACAGCTGGCCGGGCAATGTGCGCGAACTGATCAACCGGGTGCGCCGTGCCATTGTGATGTCGGAAGGGCGCGCGATTACGGCGCGCGACCTCGAACTGGCGGAATACGTGGAGATCGTGCCGGTATCGCTCGCACAGGCGCGCGAAGCGGCGGAGCGGCAGGCCATCGAACTGGCGCTGTTGCGTCATCGCGGGCGCCTCGGCGACGCCGCGCAGGAACTCGGCATCTCACGTGTGACCCTTTACCGCCTGTTGTGCGCGCACGGCATGCGTCATATGGAAGGTGAACCTATCCTGCCGCACGCGGAGCCGGCTTCCATGCCGCATATCTGAGGGCGGTTGGGCGCCTGGCGCCCGCACTTGCTAGAATCGGGTTTTGTCGCAAAAAAGTCCCGGGCGCGCCGCGCCGGGCCGAAGGAACCCGAATGAAACAATACCTCGACCTCGTCCGCTCGATTCTCGATACCGGCACGTGGCAGGAAAACCGCACCGGCATCCGCACCATCAGCATGCCCGGCGCGATGCTGCGCTTCGATCTCCAGCAGGGTTTCCCCGCCGTCACGACGAAAAAGCTCGCGTTCAAATCGGCGCTTGGCGAACTGGTGGGCTTCCTGCGCGCGTCGCGCAGTGCGGCGGACTTTCGCGATCTCGGCTGCAAGGTATGGGACGCGAACGCTAATGAGAATCCGCAATGGCTCGCCAATCCGTATCGCGAAGGTCCTGACGACCTGGGCGACGTGTACGGCGTGCAATGGCGCAAGTGGCCGGGCTACAAGGTGCTGGACGCCTCAGCCGGCGCGCAGATCGCGGATGCGAGCGCGCGCGGCTATCGGGTTATCACTGAATTCGACGAAGACGGCAGCCGCAAGGTGCTGCTGTACAAGGCGATCGACCAGTTGCGGCAGTGTCTCGACACGATCATGCAGAACCCCGGCGACCGGCGCATTTTGTTTCATGCGTGGAACCCTGCGGTGCTCGAAGAGATCGCTTTGCCGGCTTGCCACCTCTTGTATCAATTTCTACCGAATGCGGCGCGCCGCGAGATTTCGCTGTGTCTGTACATCCGCAGCAACGATGTCGGGCTCGGCACACCGTTCAATCTGACCGAAGGCGCGGCCCTGCTGCATCTGGTCGGACGGCTGACGGGCTATACGCCGCGCTGGTTCACGTACTTCATCGGCGACGCGCATATCTACGAAAACCAGCTCGACATGCTGCAGCGGCAATTGGAGCGCGAACCGTATGAAAGCCCGCAACTGGTGATTGCCGAGCGCGTGCCCGAGTACGCGAAGACGGGCGTGTACGAGCCCGAGTGGCTCGAAAAGATCGAGCCGGCGGATTTCTCGCTGGTGGGTTACCGGCATCACGAGCCGTTGACCGCGCCAATGGCGGTTTGATTCGTAGCGGACGGTGTTCGCGCGCCGTCCACGACACGCTACAAGCACGATAAAAAGCCCACGCAAAGCTGCTTTGCGTGGGCTTTTTGTTTGCCGGCAGCGGGGTGATCCGCCGCCGCTGCCGTCGTCGAGGATGAGCGCGATTAACTCTTGTGATGCTCGTCGTGACCGCCATTGTTGGAATGCTGCTCCTGATGCGGCTGAGGACGCGGCTGTTGCGGTTGTTGCGCCTGTTGCGCGGGACGCGGTTCAGGGTGCGGCTGCTGGACCTGCTGCGGATGATATTCCGGACGCGGCTGGGCTTGCGGCTGCGGACGAGGCTCCTCACGCGGTGCCTGTTGGGCCTGCTGCGGATGATATTCCGGACGCGGCTGGGCTTGCGGCTGCGGACGAGGCTCCTCACGAGGCGCCTGCAGGGCCTGCTGCGGGTGATATTCCGGACGCGCCTGGGCTTGCGGCTGCGGGTGAGCCTCCTCACGAGGCGCCTGCTGGACTTGCTGCGGGTGATATTCCTGACGCGGTTGAGCTTGAGCCTGAACCTGCGCCTGCGGCCGCGCTTCTTCACGTGCGGCCTGCTGCGCCTCCTGCTGGCGATTTTCCGCGGCGCGCGCCTGCTGTTGCTGCTCCGCGCCAGGCGCGGCCGCGCGCGGCTGTGCGTTGACGTCGCGTTCGGCCTGTTGAGGCGGCCGTGCTGCCATCGACGGATTCTCGCCCGGATGCGGCACACCGTGCTCCTGCGCCTGCTGCGCAGCGAACCCGCCTTGCTGCTGACGATTCTGCGGTTCGCCAGATTGCGGCACAGACGGCTCATGTCCGGCGGCTTGCTGGGGTGCGCCACGCTGCTGCCCCTGCTGCCCCTGCTGCCCCTGCTGCCCCTGCTGCCCCTGCTGCACGGCCATCGGCGTGTGCGGCTGGGTCCATGCGGGCTCGTGATGTGCCTCGGCCGCCTGCTGACCCGCTGCGAGCGCGCCTGCGCCGTGCTGCGCGAAGGCATTCGGATTTCCACCCGCTGCTTGCGGCGGACGCGGCACGCCGTTATTGGGCTGCGGCCGCTCGTTAGCCAACTGGCCGGCTGCACCCGGCGCGGCAGGCGTGCCGGGCCGCGCCTGTTCAGTCACGCCACGGGGCGCTTGCGGGGCATTCGGGCCACCCGCAAACGGACGTGCGCCATTCGCTGCCGGCTCGCCTGGACGCGGCGCACCCTGCGCGACGCGCGGCTCGGCACCGGGTGCCATACGCGGCGAGTTGGCCTGAACCACCCGCACGTTCTGCGCGGCCGGTGCCGGTCCACCGTGCGTCTGGGCAGCCGTGAAATGCGCGGGCACCGAGGTACGCACGATCGGTTCGCCGGCACCCGGCACACGGCCGCCGCCTTGCGCAAAACGTTGCGCCAGCGTATCGCGATAGGCCGGCGGCACGGCCGGACTACGCGTCGCTACGACGGAGCGGCTCATGACAGCCGCGGGCGGGCGGTAGTTCGCGTTGCGCAGGCCGGGATCGAAACTCTGGCGCACGGGCGCAATGCCAGGGCCGCCCGGGTTGATCTTCGCGTTGCGCCATTGCTGCGGGTCGACCTTCTGCGCGAAGCGGCCGACCGGCTGGCCATGCACGAAGGCCGTGGCCGGCACGGCGGTGACGCCGCCCGGCGCCCGGTAGTTGACATAGGTGTTGTGGATGTTCGTCACATTCACCTGACGATTGTAGTTGTTGACCACCACCGTGTTGTTGACGCGGTTGTAGTAACGAGGGCTCCAGCCGCCGTCGCGCGGATGCCAGGCTTCGCCCGGACCGAGCGGGAACCAGGCCACGCCGACCGCGGCCGCGGCGCCGACGCCCAGACTCACACCCCAGTCGAGCGAACCGCCTCCGTCCCCGCCACCCACGAAGGCAACCAGCGCAGGCGCATACACGGGCGGTTCGTCGACGGCGACGGGGCCCGGCACCCACGCCCACGAATCGTCGACATAGGCCCAGCGGCCGTAGTGGTAGGGCGCGAAGCCCCACGGCGCGTCGTCGACCCACGTCCAGCCCCACGGCGCCTGCCAGACCCAGTGGCCGTCGTGATAAGGCGCCCAGCCTGCCGGCACGGCGTTCGGCTGCCACACTTCACCGTATTGCTGGCTGCTGTGCCAGCTACCGTTCGCGTCGAGGTCCTGGTAACCCGGCACGTCCCGCGACACATAGCGAGCCGACACCGAGCGGTCTTCGGCTGCATCGCGGCCGGCCGCCCATTGATCGAAACCGTCGAGGCCCGGCGCGCCGTTGTCGGCGACCTGCTGCAGGGCTGTGCCTGCAAAGCGGACCTGCTGGCCGGCGGCGAGCGGCACCTGGCCGTTGTCGCCATACGCGGTCGCGCTGCCGCTGCGCACCGTGACGGTCGTGCTGCTGCCGTCGGGCGCCACATCGACGCGGTAATCGCCCGGGCCGGTCACGCCCAGTGCGAGATTCGGCGTGTCGATTTCATAGGTCGAGCCGGGCGCGAGGTCGCGCACGCGGGTCGATAAGGTGCCTTGCGCGACTTTGAGCTGCGCGCTGGTGTCGTCGAGATTGAGGATGTCGAGGCTGGTCGAGTCGCCCAGCCGTACCGCCGTCGCACCAATGTGCAGTTCCGCGCGGGCGTTCTGGTCGTCCCAGAGCTGGTCGCCGGTGGTGAGCGGCCGGTTGATCTGTGCGTACGACCAGTCGGTCGCGCCGGCGGGTTCGGTGGTCACGGCGCCTGACGTGTAGTTCAGGCGTGCAACACGTCCCGGGGGATCGATATTGCCGCTGTTCTGGGCGGCGCCAGGCGCATTGTCCGGCGGCGGCGCTTCCTGAGCGACGCTCGTCTGGGCTGCGAGCGTGAACACCGCGGCGGCGATGAGGGTAGTGCCGGTCACGCGGCGTAGAACGGGTCGGGGTGCGGCGAGTGTTTTCATGTTGGGTCTCTCTAACGGACGTCTGGTTGTTCTGCGTCCGTGAAAGCACTCTACCGTCGGCGCCTGTTTCAAGGCGTCGGCATTTGTAAGCCTCCCTACCTGCCGTGTAACAAAAAGTGTTGCGTGGCTGATTGGCGATGAAATTGACGCGTCGGCGTAGCCGGGATGCGATCAGTTCGTCAGAAAATCCTTGAAATGCTGGTGACCGGCAGGCGTGATTCGGAGGATGCGCGGCCGTTCGGTGCGTTCCACCCAGCCGTGCGTCGACCAGGCATCGAGCAGCGCCGCACCCAGCGCGCCGCCCAGATGGGGACGCCGCACGCTCCAGTCGGGGCAGGTGCAGGCGAAACGGCGCCGGCGGCTGCGCTGGTCTGTTGCGTCGATACCCCAGCGGGCCAGTTGCGCCACGCCCTCCGCGGTGGCTTCGAGCGTGTCGCCCTGCAAGCTGAGCAGCTGGTGGTTCAACATCCGCTCGAACAGTTGCACCGACAGTTCGCCGGCCATGTGGTCGTAGCAGGTGCGCGCGTAACGCATGTCGACCGGCACGGTGCGCGCCGGAAGGGGTGCCGCGCGCAGGGGCGCGCTCGCTTGTGCCACGCTGGCGAGTGCTTCGATGGACGCCGCGATTTCCGGCGATGCGATCCGGAAGTAGCGATGCCGGCCGCGCACCTCGACGGCCAGCAAACCGCCTTCGGTGAGGCGCGCCAGGTGGGCGCTGGCGGCGGAAGGCGACAGTCCGGCCACCATAGTCAGCTCGCCAGCCGGGCGCGCGCTGCCGTCCATCAGCGCCCACAGCATAGCGGCCCGGCCCGGATCGGCGAGCAGCGCGCCGATCCGGCTCAGGCCGGGGAAGTGGTTCTGTTCATCGGAGAGTGAGGCGGGCATGGAGGACTCCTGAGGCGCGGCGCGCATCAGCGCTCGCCAGCAGCTTCACTATATCGAAGTGAGACATTCGACGTTTCAGGTTCGCGTGAAGTATCGAATGCGAACCCGACGGAGGCCATTCTGCGCACCCGCAAGCCACCAGGCTAGAATCAAAATGTGTCTTTCGGAGAACCACGCGCTCATGAAACGCCTGCTAGCCATTGCCGTCACCGTACTGCTGTGCGCCGCCTGTGCACAGGGCGGCTCGGCTCCGTCGAGTGCGGATTCGAGCGGCATCACGATGTACGGCACGATCGACGAAGGTATCTCGTACCACAGCAAATGAGGCGCCGGGCCGCCCCGCGCGGCTCCATTCCGGCTCTTTTGCGTGGACCCTGGCATCGTTGCCGGGCTGCTTCGCGCGCCGCAGTCAAAATTGCACTCGTATAATCGGCTCCTTTCGACACATCTGTTTGCCCGGAGTCAAGATGAGCACCCCTGCCGCTGCGCCGCTGGACCGTTCGGAAACCACCTTCCGTTTTCTCGCCGAGCCGACCTCGGTCAACTTCGGCGGCAAGGTCCACGGGGGCGCCTTGATGAAGTGGATCGACGAGACCGCTTACGCGTGCGCCGCCGTCTGGTCCGGGCGCTATTGCGTGACGGTCAGCGTCGGCAATATCCGCTTTCGCCGGCCAATCCTCGTGGGCAATCTCGTCGAACTGCGCGCGCGCGTGGTCAACACGGGGCGCACCAGCATGCACATTCATGTGTCGGTGCAGGCGGGCGATCCGAAGGGCGGCGAGCTGATGCAGACCACCGATTGTCTGGTCGTGATGGTGGCGGTCAATGAGAACGGCCACCCGGTGCCGGTGCCCGCATACCTACCCGAGACCGATGAACAGAAGCGCCTCGCCAAATACGCGCTGGACGTGAAGGAAGCGCTCGACGCGATCGTCGAACTGAAGCCGGAAGAAGTGGCCAAGGGCAAGGTCTGAACCGGTAGCGAGCACAGCGCGGCATCTTCTCGCCGGTTCCGGCGCAGGGTTTCCGCCGGAGTCGTGCCGCAGTTTCGCCGCAAATTCGCCCCAGTTTCGACACCGCTTCGCCGGGTTTCGCTGCACGCGAAACCCGGCTTCACGATCACGCCTCGACGTGACCTGAGTTCAACCCGGCGTATGGCCGACCATGTCGTGCGGCCGTACCCATTCGTCGAACTGCTGCTCGGTGACAAAACCGAGTGCCAGCGCCGAGGCCTTGAGCGTGGTGCCTTCCTTGTGCGCCTTCTTCGCGATCTTGGCGGCCTTGTCGTAGCCGATGTGCGGATTGAGCGCGGTCACCAGCATCAGCGACTCGTTGAGCAAGGTGTCGATGCGATCGCGATTCGGCTCGATGCCCACCGCGCAGTTGTCGTTGAAGCTGTGTGCGCCGTCGGCGATCAGACGAATCGATTGCAGCACGTTATGCGCGATCATCGGGCGGAAAACGTTCAGTTCGAAGTTGCCGCTTGCGCCGCCCATGTTCACGGCGACATCGTTGCCGAATACCTGGCAGCACAGCATGGTCATGGCTTCGGACTGGGTCGGATTGACCTTGCCCGGCATGATCGAGCTGCCCGGCTCGTTCTCTGGAATCGATAGCTCGCCCAGCCCGCAACGCGGACCGCTCGAGAGCCAGCGCACGTCGTTGGCGATCTTCATCAGGCTGGCGGCCACGGTCTTGAGCGCGCCGTGTGCGAACACCAGCGCATCGGCGGCGGCCATCACTTCGAATTTGTTCGGCGCCGAGACGAACGGCACGCCGGTCAGCTTGCCGATCGCCGCCGCGACCTTGTCGGCGAACTGCGGATGTGCGTTCAAACCGGTGCCGACCGCCGTGCCGCCTTGCGCCAGTTCATACAAATGCGGCAGCGCCGTTTCGACGTGGCGAATGCCGTGGTCGAGTTGCGCGACATAGCCGGAGAATTCCTGGCCGAGCGTCAGCGGCGTCGCGTCCTGCAAATGCGTGCGGCCAATCTTGACGATCCCGGCAAACGCCTTTGCCTTGCCGTCGAGCGTCGCGCGCAGCGTCTTCAGCGCAGGCACCAGATGCTTGACGATGCCCACGGCCGCGGCCACGTGCATGGCGGTCGGGAACACGTCGTTGGACGACTGGCCGCGATTCACGTCGTCGTTCGGATGCACCTTGCGCGCTTCGCCGCGCTCGCCGCCCATCAATTCGCTCGCCCGGTTGGCAATCACCTCGTTGAGGTTCATGTTGGTCTGCGTGCCGGAACCCGTTTGCCACACCGCCAGCGGAAATTCGCCGGCATGCTTGCCTTCGATGATCTCGTCGGCGGCCTGCATGATGGCCTTCGCCTTGCTCTCGTCGAGCACGCCGAGGCCCAGATTGACTTCGGCGGCGGCGCGTTTGATGACAGCCAGCGCCGTAATCAGTTCGGGCGATTGCTTCTCCGTGGAGATCTTGAAATTCTGCAGGGAACGCTGGGTTTGCGCGCCCCACAGACGAGCGTTCGGCACGGCTATCTCGCCGAACGTGTCGCGCTCCAATCGTACGTCTTCGTTCATGGTTCAACTCCGCTTTTGCTGAATAACTGCGTGGTTCGGATGGCCTGTGCGCCGCAGCCGCATGGCGCCATCAAAGCTGTCCCTGGACGGGCAATAGCAAGAATAGACCCGTCAGCAGATTCCGGTAGAAACCCGCCTGCGGGTCGAAGATATAGGTGCGCTGCGTGCCGTTCTCGACATCGGTCCATTCGAGTTTCGACTGCGGCGCTCCAATGTAGCCGAGTCCGGCAAGTTGTGCCGGTGTCGCTAACGTCACGCGGTAGCTGATCTCGGGTGCCGTGGCGCGGTCGAAGATGGCCGCCACCTGGCCGGCCAGGTCCGGGCTATGGATCACGAGCGCCATTTCGGTGTTCAGATTGGCCGAGCGCGGATCGAGATTCATCGAACCGATGACGAGGATCTTGCGATCGATCACGTAAGTCTTCGCATGCAGACTCGCGCGCGAATGCGAGCCCGCGACCGACAACTGCGGACTGCGTTGCTCCGGCTTGAACTCATACAGTTCGACACCGTTTTGCAACAGCGGCACACGGTACGGGCTGTAGCCGGCCTGAACCGCGACCGCGTCGGTGGCGGCGAGCGAATTGGTCAGCACGGCGACCCGCACACCGCGCTGCGTGAGTTGCGCGAGTGCTTTCACGCCGGCATCGTGCGGCACGAAATACGGCGACACCACCAGAAATTCCGTCTGCGCGTCCTTCATCAGTTCGACGAGCCGTTGCAGTGGCGGACTGACGTAATCGGGCGAGGGCTGATCGATCTTGCCGGGCGTGTCGGCCTTGAATTCCGCCGCGGCCCAGGTGAGGTCGAGCTGATCCTCGGCGATCTGCGTGGCAAGCGGCGTGGCATTCAGCGGCTTCGCGTTATACGGATCGGCGTTGCTGCGCCAGTGCGCGCGCAACGC
Organism: Paraburkholderia sp. GAS41; assembly: GCF_050436545.1. NCBI lineage: Bacteria > Pseudomonadati > Pseudomonadota > Betaproteobacteria > Burkholderiales > Burkholderiaceae > Paraburkholderia > Paraburkholderia sp. GAS41. Next base: position 137,345 of record NZ_JBNDMK010000009.1, on the reverse strand, counting down.
ATCGCGCGTCGCATCCAGCTCCTCCTGCGAGAAGGTTTGATGGTTCAGCGCCTTCAACGGATAAGCGCCCGAACTGTTCCAGTACTCGTCGAAGCTGGCGGAGACATCGGCCGTGATCGGGCCGGCTGCCAGCACGTCGAGGTCGCGGAACTGCAGCGTCGGGCTCGCGCTGAAATATTCATCGCCGAGATTGCGGCCGCCGACGATCGCCAGCTGGTTGTCCGCAATCATCGCCTTGTTGTGCATGCGGCGCGTGAACTGATCGATTTTGGTCAGCAGGTTCGTGGTGCGCTCGAACATGCTTTGATGCGTGCTGCCGTACGGATTGAAGACGCGAACCTCGATGTTGGGATGCGAGTTCAGGCTTGCCATTACGTCGTCGATGTCCTTGAAATTCAGGTCGTCGACCAGCATGCGCACGCGCACGCCGTGATCGGCGGCGTAGAGCGCGGCGCCGAGCAGCAGTTTGCCGGTGGTGTCTTCGTTGGCAATGTAGTACTGCATATCGAGCGTCTTCGTCGCGGCGCGGGCGAGCGCGATACGCATCTGCAGCGCTTCGGTGCCGTTCGAGAGGACGCGAAAACCCGACTCGCCAGGATGGGCCGTTTCGATGGGGGCGAGGGCCGTGCCGAGTGCGGTGGCGGTAGTCGGCGGCAGCGCGTGGCTGACGGGGCGGTCGAACGCGGCAGCGGGTGGGCGGCTCGCGCAGGCGGTCAAAAGTGCCGCGGCGACCCACAACAGCAGGCAACGCTTGCCGATGCGCGTTGCCGTGCGGATCGCAGTGCGCGTTGCGTTAAGCACGAACGGCGCGATCCGTTCGGGGTGCCGATGAGATTGCGACGCGATGTTGTTGCTGTCGTACGCCGGCACGCTATGCCTCCGCTTGATTCGGTGCGCGCACGCTTCATGGATGAAGACGCGCACCGGATGCATCTGGACTCGGTTGAGAAAGCATTCTAAGGGGAATCGGCCGGATCAGTGGCCGTAGCGCGCAGGTGACGTTGGCACTGAAGGGGCGTGTCGCTGTTTCGGTGTGACGACCTGGCGTGTCGTTTCAGCTATGACAGGCGCATCGCTTCAACCACGACAGGCGAGTCTGTTAGTCATACTGATGAAGTAGGTTCGACAGCTGAATACTGGAACCCAGTGCGCTTGCACGGGGCTCGCCATGCATGCATCTGGCGGGAGCGCTCGCGCGGCTCCCGCGAACTGCTCTATCCGCGTTCGGCTTCGAAGGCCGATGCGCCGTCAGGCTGCGTGGATCCCTTTGCGGGACGGGCCGCCCAGTAACCGGCAAGCAGCGATCCCGACAGGTTGTGCCATACCGAGAACAAGGCGCCCGGCAATGCCGCGAGCGGCGAGAAATACAGCTTGCCGAGCGTGGCGGCAAGCCCGGAATTCTGCATGCCGACCTCAATGGCGAGCGTGCGGCACACGGCTTCGTTGAAGCCGAGCAGCCGGCCGCCCCAATAACCGCCGAGCAGGCCGATGCCGTTGTGCAGCACCACGCCGACCATCACCAGCAACCCGACCGACGCAATGCTCTTCTGCGTGCCGCCCACCACTGCCGAGATGATCAGCAGGATCGCGATCATCGACACGAGCGGCAGAACCGGTTCGACCTTGCGCACCAGCTTGCCGCACAGATGATTGATGATGAGACCGGCGACAATCGGCAAGGCGACGATCTCCAGGATGCTCATCAGCATGCCGTGCACGTCGACGGCGATCGATGCGTCGACATAGAGGCGCGTGAGCAACGGCGTGGCGAACACGCCGACCAGCGTCGACAGCGCGCTGATCGTCACCGACAGCGCCACGTCGCCGCGCGCCAGGTAGATCATCACGTTCGAGGCAGTCCCGCTTGCGACGCTGCCCACCAGCACCATTCCGGCGGTGAGATCCGGCGGCATGCGCAGCGCCTTGGCAATTCCCCAGGCCGCGAGCGGCATCACCAGATAGTGCAGCACGATACCGGCGACGACCGGTGCGGGGCGCGTAAAGACACGTTTGAAATCGGCGACGGAGAGGGTCACGCCCATCGCCAGCATGATGATGGTCAGAAGCGTGGTGACGTGCGGTGCGATGGGGCTGAAGGAGGCCGGCGAAAAGTAGGCGGTGAGCGAAATCAGCACGGCCCACAGCGGAAAGAGACGGGTTACCCGGGCAAGCATGTCAGGAGGTCCTTGATTCTGTTTTGGCGAAGGGTTGGGTTTGAGACGGGCTGGACTTCATGCCGCCGGCTTCGAAGCTGCCGGAACGCGCCGCAGGCTCAGCCGGTGAAAACGCAGCGTCATCAGCAGTGCGACGCTCGCGAGGCCGGCGGCGAGTCCCCACCACAGTCCGCGCGCGCCAAGTCCGAAGTGAAACGCCAGCGTGTAGCCGGTTGGAAAACCGATCGCCCAGTAGCCGAAGGCCGCGGCCATCATCGGCACGCGCGTGTCTTTCAGGCCACGCAGACAGCCCGAGCCGACCGTCTGCATGCCGTCGACGATCTGGAAGATGGCGGCGACGCCGAGCAGCGAACTGGCGAGCTTGACGGTGGCCGCGTTGGCGGGGTCGTCCAGATGCAGATACAGGCCGACGATCCAGTGCGGCGCGAGAATCAGCACCAGCCCCGACAACGACATGAAGGCGACCCCGAGCGCGATGGCGACAAAGCCGGCATGACGGGCGGCGAGCGGCTGCCCCGCGCCCGACCAGTAGCCCACCCGCACGTTGGCCGCCTGGCCGATCGCGAGCGGCACCATGAACGCCACGGATGCGACGTTCAGCGCGATCTGGTGCGCCGCGAGTTGCGATTCGCCGAGCAGCCCGACCATCAGGCCGGTGGCCAGAAAGAGCGTGGATTCGACGCCATAGGTGATCGCCACCGGCCAGCCGATACCGAACAATTCGCCCATCATCGGCAATCTGGGCCGCGTCGCCGTGACGAAATGACGATAGCGGGGCCGCAGATGCAGCCACGCCATCAGCACGAGCGCCGTCAGCCAGACGGTGATCGTGGTGCCCGTGGCCGAACCCAGAAAGCCGAGTCGCGGCAGACCGTGTACACCGTGGATCAGGCCGTAGTTCAGAAAGCCGTTCACGAACACGCCAGCCAGTGAGACCCAAAGCAGACGCTTCGCCGCGCCGATGGCCGGCAGGAACGAGCGCATCAGGCCGATCCCGATCAGGCTGCCGAGCGCGCCCCAGCGCAGAACGGCCGTGTATGCGCCGACGTTATGCGCGAGCAGGGCCGGTTCGCCGAATGCCAGCAGGACAGGCGTGGCGAACGACAACAGCATGAAGGCGGGGATCGACAGCAGCACCGACATGACGAGCCCGGTCCAGTAAATATGCGGCACGCGATGTTCGGCCTGGGCGCCGCGCGCATGCGAGACGCTCACGCTCACCGAAGTGAGTACGCCCTGCAGCAGCGTCACCACCACGAAGAACAGGTTCGCGCCGAGACCGCCGGCGGCGAGCGCGTCAGGACCGAGCGAGCCGAGCAGGATCGTGTCGGTGACGCCCATGGCCATCTGCGACAGCTGGGCAATGGCGAGTGGGGCGGCGAGGCGGGCGGTGTCGGCGGCGTGACGCGATAAGGTCGGCGGCGGGGCGGCCACCCGGGAGAGGCCGGATTGGGTCATCAGGAATGCACGGCGGCGCGCAGTGCCCGCGCCGTTCTGTCAAAAGTGACAGCTTATTGGGTAGGCGGGCTGTTGTCGATCTGTAAGCACATTTTTGGTGCGGATGCCGGGAGGCGGCGCGGGGCAGCTGAGAACGGTCGCGCAGTGGCGCTACGCCTCGTGCACGGCAATGCGGGTGTCGCCGAGCAACACGACTTGTCCCGCGCGGATCTTGCACGTTTTACGTAGCTCAACCTTGCCGTCGACCGTCACCGCGCCCGAGGCCACCATCAGTTTGGCGGAGCCGCCGCTGTCCGCGAGGCCCATTATCTTCAGGAGATTGTGCAGTTCGACGTACTCGCCGGTGAGGGTGAAATCGAGATTGGGCATGGCGATTGCGGCTCGGGTAACGGGGTTCGCATCATAAGCCAGAAGCCGGCTAAGAGGCCTGGACGATGCGGAAACCGGATAAATGAAATCCGGCTGTTGGGTGTTTGTTAGAAAATGAAACGTTCCGTAACATGGAGCGTTTATCGCGAACTTCACTCGCAAACGGCCGGTCTGTAGAAGAACTCGGCGTTTCCGGCGTGGTCTGACCGGACGATGCATGTGTCGATGCCCGAGTTCTGACAACAATTTTAGAGAGGATAGCCATGACCCAGATTCGTTCGCTCCTGATCGGTACCGCCCTGAGCGCTTTTGCCGCCACTGGCGCGTTTGCGCAAACCAACGCGCAGCCGGATGCCGGCACGGCCGGCCAGCCGATGATGGCGCCACCCGCCGACAACGCCATGCCGGCCGCTCCTGCCGCACAAGGCGTGACGCCGGCACCGCAGCGCCTGACCGCCACGGGTTCGACCGATCCGCTGGTGCAAAAGCGTGATGCGGACGCCAAGGCCAACGCCGAATACAGCGCGTCGAAGAAGGCCTCGAAGGCCGAGATGAAGGAGCAGCAAGCCGCGGCCAAGCAGAAGTACAAGCAGCAGGTTCAGGACGCCAAGATCAACAAGAAGGCGGACAAACAGACCGCCAACAACGAAATGAAGATGGACATGCAAGGTCAGACGCCGAGCCAGGATGACGCTTCGGACGTCAAGCACTAAGCGGCGAGGCCAGGGCGGTGAGGCGGTGCAACCGCCTTGGCTGGTTTGACTGGCAAAAAAGGGCGCTTGTCGACGCCGGTTGTATGGATATACAGTATGCGGCGTTGATCCTATCCTGCGACCCTTACTTCCCGATCCCGACCACCGTGCTTCCCGCTGCCGAATCCGCGCCGTCCGATACGGCCGCCTCCGCCGCCTCCGCTGCCTCCGCCTGGCTGGCGAAGCTCAACGAGGCGCAGCGTGAAGCCGTCGAATATGGCACCGCGCATCCCACCGAACTGTGCGGTCCTTTGCTGGTGATCGCCGGCGCGGGGTCAGGCAAGACCAATACGCTGGCGCATCGCGTGGCGCACCTGGTCGTCAAGGGCGTCGATCCGCGCCGCATCCTGTTGCTGACTTTTTCGCGCCGGGCCGCAGTGGAAATGACCCGGCGGGTAACGCGCATCGCCAGCGAGGCGCTGGGCGCGCGGGCAGCGGTGGCGCAGGGGCTGACGTGGTCGGGCACGTTTCACGGCATCGGCGCGCGGTTGTTGCGCGAATATGCCGACTCGATCGGCCTCGCTCCCACTTTCACGATCAACGACCGGGAGGATTCCGCCGACCTGATGAACCTGGTGCGGCACGAACTCGGGCTGTCTGCGAAAGAGCGGCGCTTTCCGGCCAAAAGCACCTGTTTCGCCATTTACTCGCGCGTGGTCAACACGGGCGCGGCGTTGGCGGACGTGCTCGACAACGCCTTTCCGTGGTGCCGCGAATGGGAGGCGGATCTGCGCATGCTGTTTGCCACCTATGTCGAGGCCAAGCAGAAACAGAGCGTGCTCGACTACGACGATCTGCTGCTCTACTGGTCGCTGATGGCCGTACAACCGGCCATTGCAGCCGACCTCGCAGGCCGCTTCGACCACGTGCTGGTAGACGAGTATCAGGATACCAACCGCCTGCAGGCGTCGATCCTGCTGGCCTTGAAGCCGGATGGACGCGGCCTGACGGTGGTGGGCGACGACGCCCAGTCGATTTATTCGTTTCGTGGCGCGACGGTGCGCAACATCCTCGATTTCCCGGCGCACTTCAATCCGCCGGCAAAGCAGGTCACGCTCGAACGTAACTACCGCTCCACCCAACCGATTCTGGCCGCTTCGAACGCGGTGATCGGGCTCGCCACCGAGCGTTTCACGAAGAACCTGTGGACCGACAAGGCCTCGGCACAGCGCCCGCGTCTCGTGAGCGTGGCGGATGAAGCCGACCAGGCGCGCTACGTGGTCGAGCAGGTGCTCGAAGCGCGCGAAGCGGGCATGAAGCTGAAAGCGCAAGCGGTGCTGTTCCGGGCCGCGCACCACAGCGCCGCGCTGGAAGTCGAACTGACGCGGCGCAACATCCCGTTCGTCAAGTTCGGCGGCCTCAAATTTCTCGATTCAGTGCACGTGAAAGACGTGCTGGCCGTGCTGCGCTGGACGGAAAATCCGCGCGACCGGGTCGCCGGGTTCCGCGTCATGCAATTGCTGCCCGGCGTGGGTCCGGCGACGGCCGGGCGGCTGCTCGATGCCGTCGCCGTGCATGGTGCCCTGGATAGCGAGAGCGGACCGGGCCGCGGCACCGTCAGCGCGTTGGGCGAGTTCGCGCCGCCGCCGCGCGCCTTCGAAGACTGGCAGCCCTTTGTTGCGCTGATGTCGAGCGTGTGCAGCCTGAATTCGCCCTGGCCGGCGGAGTTCGAGTTGATTCGCCGCTGGTACGAGCCGCACCTCGAGCGCAACCACGAGGACGCCGCCATGCGTCACGCGGATCTGCTGCAAATGGAAAGCATCGCCGCTACGTATGCATCGCGCGAGCGCTTCCTCACGGAACTGACGCTCGATCCGCCCGACGCCACCAGCGGCGAAGCCGGCGTGCCCTTGCTCGACGAGGACTATCTGATCCTTTCCACGATTCATTCGGCGAAAGGTCAGGAGTGGCGCAATGTGTTCGTGCTGAACGGGGTCGACGGCTGCATCCCTTCGGATCTCGGCACCGGCAGCGAAGCGGAGATCGACGAGGAGCGGCGCCTGCTGTATGTGGCGATGACACGCGCCAAAGAGGACCTGCACCTTGTCGTGCCGCAGCGCTTTTATGTGCATAACCAGACGCATCTGGGCGACCGGCACGTGTGGGCGTCGCGCACACGCTTCATCCCGGCGCATCTGCTGCCGCTCTTCGATGCCTATGCGTGGCCGCGCGTGGCTGAGCCCGCGGCGCCGAGCGCGGCCGGACTCGCAGCCGCGGCGCAGGCGAAGCTCGACATTGCGGCGAAGCTCAAGAGCATGTGGAGTTGAGTCCGGCCCGACGGCCCGACGGCCCGGCTGGGACCGAAGGCACGCGGGGCGCGTAATATCCGACGCCAGAATGCGGTCTAGCGGGTCTGCTGTTGCTGCCGTGTCTGCGCTGGCCGCGGGGGCGGCGTAAAGAACGCGCGCAGCCACGCCGCGAGGCGCGAGAAAACGTCGTACGGCTCTTCAACAAAAATGTCCGGCTTCAGGAGACGCAGATACTCCATGATCTGTTGCGCTTCCTGCTTCTGGAACGAGCCGTGGGAAATGCCGAGGCGCAGCAGGCCGCGTAGCTCGCCGAGCTTCTCGCGCGCGGTGCTGCCAATACTCGTCTCACACGCCACTTTCGCTTCGTACACCCGCTGCCGCAGCGACTCGACGAGCCGCCACGCGGGCGTCTGCATGGCTTCTTCCAGCGCCTGGATGTCCTGCGCGGCGCCCTTGATCTGTGCGGCGAGCGGATCCACCAGCGACGCATCGCCTTCCGATTCCTTGACGATGGCCGCCGCCCAGTCGTGGCACTGCTTGGCCAGTTCCTCAGGGGTCCATTCCGAGCGCGAGGCGAAGCCGAAACCGAACTCGGAGGCCTGCTGCATCAGAATCGCGACGACGTCCGGAAATTCCTTGTCGAGCGTGCGTTTGGCCCACGCGTACTGGCCGCCCTGCAACATCCGCTTCACCGCGTGTTCGGTGAGCGGCAGCATGTTGTCGAGCAGCTTGGCGCGTAGAAAATCCTCGAACGACGGCGTCGCGAATTGCGGGTCGAGCTTGAGCGAAACGCGCAAAAAAGCGTCGAAATCCTTGCGCAGATTCGCGACGGTTTCGTCTTTGAGTGAAAGGGTGATCTGACCCATGTCTTATCCCGTTTGGTCCTCCCGCGTGGCATCGCAAAAGTGCCGCCATTTGCGAACTGCCCTCGTGGGAGGGCGACGTCGATGCTCGACGCGGTTGATCCTGCTTGTTGCCGCGTAACCAGCGGGGGTATCTTCCCGACGAGCGGACCTCGACTGCATAACGGCGGATCAGGGCAAAACTTGAGGATGAGCCCGGATGTGGCGGCCGGGGCCGGGGCCGGATGCGGCGCTGCACAAGGCGCGCAGTCGATCTGCGCGACCCAGGTGGCCGGCTCTATTTCAGCACGACGCCTTGCCAGACGAAAAATACCGCGAGGCCGACGGCAATGGTCAGCAGAGGGCGGCGCGTCAACGCGCTGACCGCCACGGCGGCGAGCGCGCCAACCAGTTGCGGATTGCGCCAGGTCAGCTCGGCGCCGCCGCCGTGCGGCGAGACGGCCATTGGCACGATGATGGCCGTCAGCACCGTCACCGGCACGAAGCCGAGGGCGGTGCGGACGAGCGGCGGGAACACCAGGCGGTCGCCGAGCACGAAAACCGCGGCGCGGATCGTCCACGTGATGGCGGCCATGCCGAGAATCAGGACGACGTAATTCATCATCGGATCATCTCCACGGTGCGCGTACGGCCGCGCGGACGCGACAACAGCACGCCGACCACGACTCCCGCGAATACGGCGCCGAGCAGGCCCAGCTTGTAGGGCCATGCCTGCCAGAAGAACGCCAGCGCGCCCGAAGTGACGGCGGCGGCAAGATAGCGCAGCGCAACGAGTTGCGGCACCACGATCGCGATAAAGGTGGCGACCATGGCGAAATCGAGGCCAAGCGACTGCAGACCAGGGAACGCCGCGCCGAACAGCAGGCCGGCCAGCGTCCATATCTGCCAGTTGATATACATCGCGAGGCCTGCGCCGAGGAAGTAGTACGGACTCACCGATCCGGGCGGATGATGCCGGTAATGCGACCAGGCGACGGCGAAGACTTCGTCGGTGAGCACGCCGCCGAGCGCGAGCCGCCAGCGCAACGGCAGATGCGAGACGTAAGGGGCGAGCGTGGCGCTGTACAGCACATGGCGCAGGTTGACGACGAGGGTAGTGGCCCACACCACGGCGAAGCTCGTGTGGCCTGCAATGAGGCCCAGCGCAATGAACTGGGCCGAACCGGCGAAGACGACCAGCGACATCAATTGCCCGTGCCACAGGTGCAGCGGGCCGGACGTGACGAGCGTGCCGAAGATCACGCCAAACGGTGCTGCACCGACCATCATGGGGATGATGTCGCGCGCGCCGGCGGTGAATTCGGTGGAGCGGTTGGGATGGGTCAAGCTGGCCTCCTTGGTCTGGCGAGCATAGCCGAGCAGGAGCGCGCAGACTTGTACGTTCTTGCGGTAAAGCGGCCGTATCGCCGCCTTCAGGCCGCCTGCCAGCGCCCCGGCGGCACGCCGAACATGCGGCGGAAATGCCGGGTGAAGTGGCTCTGATCGGTAAAGCCACTGGCCGCGGCGACCTCGGTGACCGGGACGCCTGCGCGCAAGGGCGCCAGCGCTCGCTGCAACCGGACCTGGTTGCGCCAGGCATGCGGCGGCAAACCGGTGCCCTGAGCGAACAGGCGCGCGGCGTGGAACGGCGACAATCCCACGGCGCCCGCCAGTTCGGCTAGCTGGAGCGGCATGGCGAGGTCGCCAGTCAGGTGTTCTTTCATGGTGGCGACGCGGGCGTCGTCGGCGGCGAGCCGCGCCGGCTTGGTCTGGCTGCCCGAATAGCGGACCAGCAACGTCGACAGGGCGTCGAGCATCGCCGCTTCCGCCATGAGCGGATCGGCCTGCGCCTCGAGCAGACGGTGTGCGCATGCGAGCCGTTGGGCGAGTTCCGGATCGCGGATCACGCCAGGTTCGAACCACGGCAATGCCTGTTGCTGGCCAGCGACGTCGGTGGCGAGTTGCTGGATGAAGTCCACCGGCGCGTACAGCACGCGGTAGCGCCAGCCTTCCTCGATGGCTCGCGCGCCCGTGTGCAGTTCACCCGGATTGATGATGGGCACGCTGCCCGCTTCCGCGACGTAGTCCGTGCCCAGGTAGCGGTACCCTTCCGCGCCGGCGACGATCACGGGGATGGTGTACGCGTCGTGCCAATGCGGCGCGAACGTGTGATCGTGATATTCGGCCGTGAGCAGGTCCGCGCCGGGCAAAAGCGGCGTGCGCCAGTAGCGGGCGGAATTGCGGAAACGGGTGACGGTCATGACAAAAATCCGGCTCGGCCTGCCAGTTTAGCGCGGGCCGAAGCGTTCCGTAGCCGCCGCTTTCATTTCAACGGGATGCTGGTGCCGGCAGGCATCGGCACGGCCGTCACGCTGTTTTTCGCGCTACCGCTCGCGACGCGGTCGCTGTAGGTCAGATACACCAGTGTGTTGCGCTTCGCATCGACCACGCGCACGACGTGCAGTGTCTTGAAGATCAGCGACATGCTCACGGAAAACACATCGGCTTGCTGCTTGAGCGGGCCGGTGAACTTGATTGCCGCGACTTGCCGGCAGGCAATCGAGGCCTCGGTCGGATCTTCGGCGATGCCCAGCGTTCCTTTGATGCCGCCCGTGCGTGCCCGCGACACATAGCAGGTGACGCCGGTGACGAGTGGATCGTCGTAGGCCTCGACCACCACGCGGTCGGAGCCGGTGAGATGGAAGTTGGTATTCACGCTGGCGACTTCCTCGCTATGGACAAGCGGAGCGAGGAGGGCGGCAGCGGCGAGTGCGACGCAGAACAAGGTGGATTTCATCGGGAGACTGGAATGATCGCGCAGGGAAAGCACCATCGTATAACGGCGAGCACGGCGGAGGGTTGTGCGACGGCGGCTGAGTTGGGGACGGTTGAGCGCGGGAAGTCCGCGATGACTCGCGTCCTGTGCGCGTAAGAAGGAGCGTAATCGCACAAGGCAGAGCAGTGCACGCCGCAAAAACAAAAAGGCCCGCACGAATGCGGGCCTTCGAAATTTTGGCTCCTCGACCTGGGCTCGAACCAGGGACCTACGGATTAACAGTCCGGCGCTCTACCGACTGAGCTATCGAGGAACAGCAGTACAACCTTTACATAAAAAAGCCCGTCTTGGTTAACGGGCCTTTGCAATTTTTGGCTCCCCGACCTGGGCTCGAACCAGGGACCTACGGATTAACAGTCCGGCGCTCTACCGACTGAGCTATCGGGGAACAACAACAGCAGAGAAGCGAAATTGTAGGGGGTGCTCCAAGGCCTGTCAAGACCCCGAGTTCATCTCTATTTCATTCGAACCGCAGGCATCCTGGATGGACCGAAGTCGCGCGCCCACGCGCGAACGCGGGTCGACACGAGCGGTGCAGCGCTGTCTCGCGGGTGGCGAGCGCAGCGCCCGTGGCCGCTCAGCGGGCGAGCAGCGTCAGCTTTTCCTTCACGTCCTTGAACTCGTCTGCCTCGGGCAGCGGAGCCTTGGTTTTCGTGATGCTGGGCCAGTTCTTGGCGAGATCGGCGTTCAGCGCGATGAAGTCCTGCTGGTCACCCGGCACGTCTTCTTCCGCGTAGATGGCATTCACCGGACATTCGGCGACGCACACAGCGCAGTCGATGCACTCATCGGGGTCGATCGCGAGAAAGTTGGGACCTTCGCGAAAGCAGTCCACCGGGCACACATCAACGCAGTCGGTATAGCGGCATTTGATGCAGCTTTCGGTCACAACGTGAGTCATTCAGGCAGCTCCTGCATGCGGTATCTGGGGAGGCGAAACGCCAAAAGCGCTATTGTAACGTAACGTCAAGTGGCGCATGTCGCAGGCGCCCAACCGGTTTAGACGTTTTCGTGATTAGTTTATGGCGCCGCGGGCGTACCGGCCGGCGGCGCCATCGGGGCGAGCGCATTCGGGTAACATGCGTCAGGTCGGCGCGCCGGGGCGTGCCGCTGGCGCATGGGCCAGTCGAGGCCTTCCGTTTCTTCAGCAGTCCGGTTTGTACCATCATGATCATTACTTCGCTGCTCGATACCGATCTGTACAAGTTCACGATGATGCAGGTGGTCTTGCATCATTTTCCTGCCGCGAGCGTGGAATACCGCTTCCGCTGCCGGACGCCGAACGTCGACCTCGTGCCGTATATCGACGAGATACGCGGCGAAGTGCGCAAGCTGTGCGAACTGCGCTTCAGCGACGACGAACTCGACTATCTGCGGCGCATGCGCTTCATCAAGGGCGATTTCATCGAGTTCCTCGCGCTCTTCCATCTGAACGACAAGTACATTTCGATCACGCCTTCGCCGAAGGGCAACGGCGAAATCGACATCGAGATCAAGGGTCCATGGCTGCATACGATCCTGTTCGAGATTCCGGTGCTGTCGATCGTCAATGAAGTCTACTTTCGCAACACGCAGCGCGAGCCGGCGTATGGCGAAGGCCGCGAGCGTCTGTCCGAGAAAATCAAGCTGCTCGGCGCGCGCCCCGAATACGCGGACTGCAAGATCGCCGATTACGGCACGCGGCGGCGCTTCTCGAAGCGCTGGCACGAAGAGGTGATCCTGACGCTGAAAGACGACCTGGGTGAGCAGTTCACCGGCACGAGCAATGTCTTTTACGCCATGAAACATGGCCTGACGCCGCTCGGCACGATGGCCCATGAGTATCTGCAGGCCTGTCAGGCGCTGGGTCCGCGGCTGCGCGATTCGCAGATCTACGGCTTCGAGATGTGGGCGAAGGAATATCGCGGCGACCTCGGCATTGCGCTCTCGGATGTCTATGGCATGGAAGCGTTCCTGCGCGATTTCGATATGTACTTCTGCAAGCTGTTCGACGGCGCGCGCCACGACTCCGGCGATCCGTTCGACTGGGGCGAGCGCCTGCTCAAGCACTACGAGGCGAACCGCTGCGATCCGCGCACCAAGGTGCTGGTGTTCTCGGACGCGCTGGATATTCCGAAGGTCCTGCAACTGTACGAACGCTTCCGCGACCGCTGCAAGCTGGCGTTCGGCGTCGGCACCAATCTGACCAACGACCTCGGCTATAACCCGCTGCAGATCGTCATCAAGATGGTTCGCTGCAACGGCCAGCCGGTCGCCAAGCTGTCCGATTCGCCGGGCAAGAACATGTGTGAAGACAAGGCCTATCTGGCCTACCTGCGGCAGGTGTTCGGCATCAAGCAGCCGGACGAGGACGCGTCGAAGTAAGGTTTGCGGCAGGCGCCTTTGCGGCGCCCGCTTTGGCCATCTGGACGAGTGTTCGCGCACGGGGTGGCCGGTATAATCCTCGCGACGCCGCACGGCTATCGCAACGAGAACCTCGCGAGGACTTCGCCCATGGATACATCGATCGCCCGCCGCAACATTCTCGCGCGCATTCGCGCAGCGCAGGGGCGCGAAGCCGAACCTGCCGCCGCCGAGCACGAGGCCGCCGCGGATTATCTGGCGCGTCATCCGCAAGGCCCGCGGCCTCCCATGCCGGACGATCTCGTTGCACGCTTTATCGACGAAGCGCAGAAGATGGCGACCACCGTCGAGACCGTCAGAGCATTGAGCGAGGTGCCGGCCGCGGCATACCGCTATCTCATGCAGCACGGCTTGCCCGTTCAGGCGATTGCCTGGCAAACGCTTCAGGATCTCGGCTGGGCTGACGCCGGTCTCGCGGTCGAATTTCGCAAGCCCGTAGATCTCGACGTGGTCGGCATCACGGGTTGCTTCTGTGCGACAGCGGAGACCGGCACACTGGTGCTGCTGTCCGGACCCGAAACCTATGCATCCGCCGGGCTGCTGCCCGAAACGCACATTGCCATCGTGCCGGCGTCGCGGATCGTCGCCGGTCATGAAGAGGCATTCGAGCTGATCCGCGCTGAACGCGGCGAGTTGCCGCGCGCGGTGAACTTCGTGTCGGGCCCGTCGCGCACCGGCGATATCGAGCAAACCATCGTGCTCGGCGCACATGGGCCGTATCGTGTGCATGCGATTGTCGTGCGTGGCGTGTGAGCGGAATGCGTGGCGGGTGTCTGTGCGCCGCGGGCCCAGCGCGCTTCTGATCCGCGCCTCGCGCAGCCTGAAAAAAAGGATGCTTCAGCTATGACGCGACATGCTGGATGGACGGGCATGGTGCTCGCCGGCGCACTCGCACTGGGGTCGCAAGAGGCATCGGCCGCTACGCTTGACGGCGCGACGCTGTCGGCATGGTGGGGCGTGCCGTTTGCCGGCGTGCTGTTGTCGATCGCGGTGTTGCCGCTCATCGCGCCAACCTTCTGGCATCACCATTTCGGCAAAATCGCGGCGGCGTGGGCGATCGTGTTTCTCGTGCCATTCGCCGTCGCGTTCGGCGTGGGCGTCGCGTTCGCTGCTTTCGTGCACGCGATGCTCGAAGAGTACGTGCCGTTCATCGTATTGTTGACTGCGCTCTATACCGTGGCGGGTGGTATCTGCGTGCGCGGCAACCTGCACGGCACGCCGCGCACGAATACGGCGATCATCGCGCTGGGTACGGTGCTCGCAAGCATCATGGGCACGACCGGCGCGGCCATGCTGCTGATCCGGCCGCTCTTGCGCGCCAACGACAACCGCCAGCATGTCGTACACGTCGTCGTGTTCTTTATCTTTCTGGTCGCCAATGCGGGCGGCTCGCTCTCGCCGCTCGGCGACCCGCCGCTCTTTCTGGGTTTTCTCAACGGCGTGAGTTTCTTCTGGACCAGCACGCATCTGGCGTTGCCGATGCTGTTCGTCTGCGGCGTGCTGCTGGTGTTGTTTTACGCGCTCGATTCGTACTACTACCATCGTCGCGAAGAGGCGCGTGCGCCGTTTCTCGATCCCACGCCCGACACGCCGTACCTGGGTATCGACGGCAAAATCAATTTCGTGCTGCTGGGCATGGTGATCGCGCTCGTGCTGATGAGCGGGTTGTGGAAGCCGGGCATTGCGTTCGACGTGTTCGGCACGCCCGTCGCGCTGCAAAACGCGCTGCGCGACGTGGCGCTGATCGGTATCGCGTGGCTGTCGCTGGCGGTGACGCCGCGCGCAGCGCGGGTTGGCAATGCCTTCAACTGGGCACCGATCGAAGAGGTGGCGAAGCTGTTTGCCGGCATCTTCGTGACGATTGCACCGGTCATCACGATTTTGCGCGCCGGTGACGCCGGCGCCTTCGCGGGCATCGCGCATGGGGTCAACGACGCATCCGGTCAGCCGCATGACGCAATGTATTTCTGGGCCACCGGTTTGCTGTCGTCGTTCCTCGACAATGCGCCCACCTATCTGGTGTTTTTCAATCTGGCCGGCGGCGATGCGTCGGCCCTGATGACCCACGGCGCGAGCACATTGGCCGCGATCTCGGCGGGCGCGGTATTCATGGGCGCGAACAGCTATATCGGCAATGCGCCAAACTTCATGGTGAAGGCCATTGCGGAATCGCGCGGCGTGCGTATGCCGAGTTTTTTTGTCTATCTGGGATGGTCGGGCGCGATACTGGTGCCGGTATTTCTCGTCACGACCTGGTTGTTCTTTTAGCGGTTGACGACGGCGGGACCGTTGACGGTTACGCCGCGCTATCTGGAGAGTTGCAATGCAGAAGATCCTTGTTGCCCGTCCGATTTTCCCGGATGTAATCGAACGCCTCAAACAGTATTTCGAGGTTGACTGGAACAACGGCGAAGTTCTCTCCGCCGAAGAACTGACGCGCCGGCTGGCCGACAAGGACGGCGCGCTGACCGCCGGCGATCCGGTCGGCGCGGCTGCGCTGGCGGCGGCGCCGCGTCTGCGGGTGGTGTCGAATATGGCCGTGGGCTACAACAATTTCGACATGGCTGCGTTCAACGCGGCGCATGTCCTCGGCACCAATACGCCGGATGTGCTCAACGAATCGACCGCCGACTTCGGCTGGGCGCTGATGATGGCAGCGGCCCGCCGCGTCACCGAGTCCGAACACTGGCTGCGCGCCGGGCAGTGGCAAAAATGGGCGTATGACGGTTTTCTCGGCTCGGACGTGTATGGCTCGACCCTTGGTGTGATCGGCATGGGGCGGATCGGCCAGGCGCTGGCGCGCCGCGCCCGCGGCTTCAATATGCAGGTGATCTATCACAACCGCTCGCAGGTCGCGCCGGAGATCGAGGCCGAACTGAACGCGCAATATGTATCGAAAGCGGAGTTGTTGAAACGGGCTGATCACGTCGTGCTCGTGTTGCCGTATACCAAGGAGAACCATCACACGATCGGCGCGGCGGAACTCGCGCAGATGAAGCCGACCGCGACGCTCACCAACATTGCGCGCGGCGGCATCGTCAACGACGCGGCACTGGCCGAGGCCTTGCGCGCCAAACGGATCGCCGCGGCGGGGCTCGATGTCTACGAAGGCGAACCGAACCTGAATCCGGCGTTGCTCACGGTGTCGAATGTCGTGCTGACACCGCATATCGCGAGCGCCACCGAATCGACCCGGCGCGCGATGGCCAATCTCGCCGCGGACAATCTGATCGCGGGGCTTGGCGAGGGGCCGAATGCCGGACGTCCCGCCAATCCGGTCAATCCGGACGTGATCGGCAAGGCACGCGCATGACGATGATTTTGCTCGCGGCGGTCGTCGTGCTGGCGGTGGCTTTGGTGATCGCCTTGCTGATATTGATGCGTGGCGGCCGCCATGGCGAGCTGGAGGCGCAGCTCGACGACCTGGGCGACCACATCGGCTCGGCTGCGCAAGCACAGACACGCGCGTTCGAGCGGCTCGAACGCGAGTTGCGCAGCGAGATCGAGCAAACCGCGCGTGTCTCGCGCGGCGAACTGAACGGCGGATTCGCGCAGTTTCAACAGACGCTCGCCACGCAGTTCACCAGTATGACGACGCTACAGAACGGCAAGATCGATAGCTTCGCCCAGCAGCTTGTCAAACTGACCGAAACGAATGCGCTGCAGCTTGAGACCACGCGCCATAGCCTGCAACAGCAGGCCCAGCAGGCGCGCGACGAGCAGGGCGTCGCGCTGGGGCGTTTTGGCGAGACGCTGACGTTGCAGCTCGGACAACTGATGGAAGCGAACGACCGCCGCTTTGCCGAAGTGCGCGCGACGATCGAACAGCGCTTGAAGGACATCGAGGCGAACAACTCGACCAAGCTCGAAGAAATGCGTCGCACGGTCGACGAGAAGCTGCATGCCACGCTTGAACAGCGGCTCGGTGAATCGTTCAAGCAGGTGTCGGATCGTCTGGAACAGGTGCATCGCGGGCTGGGCGAAATGCAGACGCTGGCCGCGGGTGTGGGCGATCTGAAGAAGGTGTTGACCAACGTCAAGACACGCGGCACGTGGGGCGAGGTGCAACTGGAGGCCTTGCTCGAACAGCTGTTGACGCCCGATCAGTATGCGAAGAACGTCGCGACCATTCCGAAGAGTGCCGACCGGGTCGAATTCGCCATCAAGCTGCCGGGGCGCCAGGATCCGGATGGTCCCGCGGTACCGGTATGGCTGCCGATCGATGCCAAATTTCCGCGCGAGGACTACGAACGTCTGATCGATGCGCAGGAGCGTGCCGATCCGGTGGCGGTCGAAGACGCGTCACGCGCGCTCGAAGCGCGGATTCGCGCCGAGGCCCGCACGATTGCGGAGAAATACGTCGCGCCGCCGCATACCACGGACTTCGCGTTGCTGTTCCTGCCTACGGAAGGACTCTATGCCGAGATCCTGCGCCGGCCGGGTCTCACGGATATGCTGCAACGTGATTACCGCGTGACCATTGCCGGGCCGACCACGCTCACGGCGCTGCTCAACAGCTTGCAGATGGGCTTTCGCACGCTCGCCATCGAAAAACGTTCGAGCGAGGTCTGGCAGGTGCTTGGGGCGGTGAAGACCGAGTTCGGCAAGTTCGGCGACGTGCTGGCGAAGACGAAGTCGCAGCTCGAAACGGTGACGCGTTCGATTGAAGCGGCAGAAACACGCACGCGCATGATGAACCGCAAGCTGCGCGATGTCGAAGCGCTGCCGGGCGAAGAAGCGAACGGTTTGCTGGGAGATGCGCTACTGGGCGCGGATGCGGATGAATAGGGAGAAGGGCGCGGCCCGCGCGTGCCCATAGAGGCGCGCGGTGCGGCGACCCTTTCAGCGGGTATCGGCTACGCAGCGTTGGGTGTCGCGGGGGCTGCCAGCTTCTCGAGTGCTTCGCCCGTAACGCGCACGAAGCGCCACTCCGATAGCACGGTGGCGCCCATTTTCTCGTAGAAGTCGATGGCGGGCCGGTTCCAGTCGAGCACCGTCCATTCAAACCGGCCGCATTGCCGCTCGACGGCCAGAGCGGCCAGTTCCTTCAGCATCCGCGTGCCGAGACCGCTGCCGCGTTGCGACGGCTGCACGTACAGATCTTCGAGATATAGCCCGCGCCGCCCCAGGAAGGTCGAAAAATTGTGGAAGAACAACGCATAGCCGACGATGCTGCCGTCTGCCTGCTGCGCAACCATGGCTTCCGACGACGGCCGCGCGCCGAACAGCGCGTCATGCACGCCGACTTCCGTGGCGACGAACAGATGGGTGAGTTTTTCGAACTCGGCCAGCTCGTACATCAGCGAAAACATGGCGCTGACATCGGCGGGTGTGGCGGCACGGATCGTCGTGGTCATTACGCTTCCTCGGGTGCGTCGCTCAGCTGGATTTCGATGCCGCCGAAGCGCGAGGCCACCCAGTTATAGGCATGGCAGGCAATCCACAGCAGCACGAAGCCGAGGATCGCATTCAGCAGCAGCGCGCTGAACACGGTGCTCAACTCGACTGAACCATAGCGGATAAACGCGACCAGCACGCCGAGCAGCACGATAGGGACGCTGAAGGTCAGATACACCAGGATCAGCGCCTTGGCGGTCTGTCCCGGCGCGATAAAAGAGATCTGTTTTTTCATGTAGGTCAAAGCCGTTGGTCGGTGTGAGGGTAAAGAGTCAGAATTGGGAGCGGGAAGCTGGTGGCGGCGTCAGATCAGACCGTCGAACAGCATGATATCGACGTCCTCGCCGGGTGCGACGTCGGCGCGCTCATGCTCGAGCACGATAAAGCAATTGGCCTCGCTCATCGAACTGAGCACACCGGAGCTTTGCGAACCGGTTGGCGTGACATGCCATTGGCCGCGGGCGTCACGCTCGGCGACGCCGCGTTGATACTCGGTACGGCCCGCGCGCTTGCGGATCATCTCGCGGCTGGCGGCCCGCAGCAGCGCAACCGGTTGCCGTGTGGCGCCGGACATGACCAGCAGCGCTTCGCGCACGATCTGGTAGAACGTCACCATCACGGCGACCGGATTGCCCGGCAGGCCGAAGAACAGCGCCGGCCGTCCGAGACCCGGCCGGTCACCCGACCAGACGCGGCCGAACGCGAGCGGGCGCCCCGGACGCATGGCGAGACTCCAGAACGCGACGTCGCCAAATGTCTGCAGCAACTGCTGGGTGAAATCCGCTTCGCCCACCGAGACGCCGCCCGAGGTCAAGACCACGTCCGCGCTGGCTGCGGCGCTGCGCAGCGCGGCTTCGAGCGCGGCGGGCTGATCGCGCACGACGCCGAGGTCGAGGGCGTCGATATTCATGCGCCGTAGCATGGCGAACAGCGTATGGCGGTTGCTGTCGTACACGCAGCCGGGTTCGAGCGGCTCGCCGAGCGAACGCAGTTCGTCGCCGGTCGAAAAGAACGCCACCCGCAGACGCCGCCGCACCGGCACCTCCGCGATGCCGAGCGAAGCGATCAGACCGAGGTCCGAGGCGCGCAGGGTCCGGCCGGCGCGCAACGCTGCACTGCCGCGCACCAGATCTTCACCGGCGAGGCGCCGGTTGGCGCCGGCAATCACGGTGGAGGCGGCGAACTGGATCGTGTCGCCTGTGCGTGTAACGCGCTCCTGCAACACGACCGTATCGCAGCCGGCCGGCATCGAGGCGCCCGTCATGACCCGGACGCACTGCGTCACCGCGACGGCGCCGCCGAACGGATGACCGGCCAACGCGCGGCCGGCGACTGCAAGTTCGACGGTGGCGGACGGATTCGCGAGAGCGGCGCTGTGGAAGGCGTAACCGTCCATGGCGGAATTGTCGTGCGCCGGCACGTCGCTCGGCGAGACGATGTCTTCGGCCAGCACCCGGTCGAGCGCATCGTGCAGCGGCACGCGTTCAATGGCGGTGACCGGCGTGGCCCACTGCCGCACGATCGCCTGCGCAGCCGTTACCGGCAACGCACGGGGATCATACTGGGCGACGCAACTGGAAATATTGTTAAGCGTGGTCATGAATGGAGGCGCGTCGCGACCGGAGCGGGTGCCGGTGGCCGCCGTGCGGCCCGAGCAGGACAACTGCTATGACCTCCGGGACGTCTCAATGACGCTCGAGGTCGGCGAGTTCTTGCAAAGAATTGATATTGTAAAACGCGCGCTCATCGGCAAAGGCGACTTCCACCGTCCTGTGGCGCGCGTACCACGCGCGTACCTTGCGCTCACCCGCGTCCAGAAAGGCCGCGAGGTCGTCGGCCAGACTCGTGCGCAACAACGCGAAAACGGGGTGAATCGAAGGTTGTCCCTGCGCGTCGAGGGTGGTGACGGTGGCGATGTCGGTCTCGTGCGTGTCGAGTGCCTGCGCGAGCCGGATGGCCAGATCGGCTGGCAACCCGGGCGAGTCGCACGGTGCGCTCAGCACGAACTCCGTGCCGGCGGCGCGCAAACCCGCGAGCAGGCCCGCCAGCGGGCCTGGAAAACCCGCCAGCGTGTCGGCCACGACAACTGCGCCGAACGGCGCGCCAAGCGCGGCGTAGATATCGGCGTTACGGTTGGCGCTGATGAGGAGCGAGCCGGTTTGCGGGGCCAGCCGCTTCAGGACATGTCCTGCGAGCGGCTCGCCTTGCAGCAATTGCAGTCCTTTGTCGACGCCGCCCATGCGCATGCCGCGCCCGCCGGCGAGGACGAGGCCGGTGAGGTTCGCGGTCGGAACAGTCATGGGCATGGGCCGGACAGCTCAACCGCCGATGTACGACATTTCGATCCGGCGCTCTTCCGGTGTATGGAATTCGGCCGCGGCGCTGCCGCGCAACTCCGAGTAGCGGTCGTTGCGGACCTGCCAGATGTGCGCGACGGTCGAGGCAATCGCGGTGTCGCTCGCGCCGCTGCGCAGGAGCGCGCGCAGGTCGTGCCCTGCAGAGGCGAACAGGCAAAGGTAGAGCTTGCCTTCTGTCGAAAGCCGGGCGCGCGTGCAGGTTCCGCAGAAGGCCCGCGTGACGCTCGAAATCACCCCGATTTCACCGCTGCCGTCCGAATAGCCCCAACGCTGCGCGGTCTCGGCGGCGCTGTGGGCTTCGAGCGGCGCGAGCGGGAAGTGCTCGGCGATCCGTGCCACGACTTCGGCCGAAGGCAGCACTTCGGCCATGTTCCAGCCGTTCGACATGCCGACATCCATGTATTCAATAAAGCGCAGGATGCTGCCCGAGCCTTTGAAGTGGCGCGCCATCGGCACGATTTCGGTGTCGTTGGTGCCGCGCTTGACGACCATGTTGACCTTGACCGGCGTGAGGCCAACCGCATGGGCCTCGGCAATGCCTTCAAGGACGTCGCCGACCGCGAAGTCGGCGTCGTTCATCTGGCGAAACAGCGTGTCGTCGATGGCGTCGAGGCTCACCGTCACGCGGGTGAGTCCGGCGTCCTTGAGGCTGCGCGCCTTACGGGCCAGTAGCGAGCCATTGGTGGTGAGCGTGAGATCGAGCGGCCGGCCGTCCGGCGTGGTGAGCCGCGCGAGCCGCTCGATCAGGAATTCCAGATTTTTACGCAGCAGCGGTTCGCCGCCGGTCAGGCGGATTTTCTCCACGCCATGCGCGACGAACAGCCGCGCCAGCCGTTCGATCTCTTCAAAGCTCAGCAGCGCGCTGTGCGGCAGGAAGCCGTAGTCCTTGTCGAACACCGCGCGCGGCATGCAGTACACGCAGCGGAAGTTGCAGCGATCCGTCACCGAAATGCGCAAATCCCGCAGCGGGCGCGACAGGGTATCGCGCAGCACGCCGCTGGGTGTCTGCAGGGGACCGGAGATGACCGGCACCGCGCTGACATCGGCAAGAGGGATGATGCGTCGGGACATGGAGAGCTGAATGGTGCTTTTAAGGGGCGCAGACTTTCATTCTAGCGGATGGCGCGCCCGGGCATAGTGGGGCGAACGCGCGCCCCGCCATAACAAAAAAGCCCGCCGGTGAGGGCGGGCTTTCTGAACCGCGGCTAAAGCTCCGCGGTGATGGTTTACTGCGGGTGCTTGCCCGTTTCGACCTGTTGCATCGGCGCGCTGTCCAGCGGCGCCAGCGGCTTGCGCTCGCGCGGCACGCGGGCCGGCTTGACCGCCTGTGCAGCAGCCTCCTGCGCGGCGTGCAGCTTGGTCGTGTCGGTATTGACCCACACGAGGCCGGCGCTTTCCAGCACTGGCTTCAGGGCTTCCGGCGACAGACCGGTGCGGGCTGCCGGTTGCGCGGCGACGACTGGCGCCGGTACCGGCGCGGCGGCTTGCATAGGTGCCTGCTCGGCAACGAACGCCGGTTGCGTTGTGACCGGAGCGGCGGCTTCGGCGTGGACCTGAGGCGCTGCTTCGACCACAGGTTGGGCTTCGACCGGCGCGGCGACCTGGACGGCCGGCGCCACCGATGCGATATCGCTGGCGGGCGCCTGTGCGACGACCGGCTCCGTTGCAACCGCCGGTTCAAACGCTGCCGGCACCTGCACAGGCGCTTCGACCGCCGGTGCTGCAACGGCGACGTGCGCCGTTTCAACGGGCTGGACGGGCGCGGCTTCGGTCACGACCGGCGCTGCAGGAGCAACTTCGGCAACCGGTGCAGCCGGAACCGGTGTCGGTTCAGCTTGTGCAACCACCGGCGCTTCAAAAGCAGCAGGTTCGGCGGCCGGCGTCGGCACAAAGGCTTCCGCCTTCGCGGCCTGTTCTGCCGCCAGAACCGGTGTTTCGGCGGTGGCGTGCAGTTCGGCGACGACTGCGGTTTCTGTGGCGACTGCGGCGACGACCACTTCGACCGGTGCAACAGCCGGTGTTTCGTGACGCGGCTGCTGGGCCGAAGCCTCGCTTACCGTTTCGGTTTCCGCTTCGGCGCCTTCGTCGGCACCTTCGGCGCCAGCATTACCGTTCACGCCTTCTTCTTCACGCTCGCGACGACCGCCACGGCGACCGCGACGGCGGCGGCGCCGTTCTTCACCTTCACGAGCCACGGCTTCCTGATCGACCGGCGCGCCACCTTCGACGTTACCTGCCTGGTTCTGCGCCAGCAGTTCCTGGTTTTCGTCCTGGCCCAGCGCTTCTGCGCCTTCCGGCTGTTGCTTGCGGCGCTCGCCACGTTCCGGACGCTCGCCTCGCTCACGACGCTCGCCACGTTCGGCGCGCGGTGCGCTTTCCACGGTCTCACCACGGTCTGCACGCTCCTGACCGCGTTCGCCACGCGGGGTGTCACGGCCTTCGCGCTCGCCGCGGCCGTCACGATTCTCGCGACCTTCGCGCGGTTCGCGGGGGGCGCGTGGTTCACGGACCTCACGGGCTTCACGGCTCTCACGCGGTTCACGGGCCTCGCGTGCTTCACGCGGCTCGCGACCCTCGCGCGCCTCACGGCCTTCGCGTCCTTCACGTTCGTCGCGACGCTGCGCCGGCTGGCCTTGACGGCCGCCGACAGCCGCGGCGTCGCCGCGTGCGGCGCCGTCCCGGCCGGTTGCGCCACCACGGCGATTGCGGTTGCGCTCGCCACCGCGCTCGCCGCTACGCTCACCGCGTTCCGGACGATCGCCCCGGGCCGGACGCGCCGTCTTCTCGGCGGGCGCCGGTGCGACCGGTGCCGGAGCAGGCGGTGCCATGCCGAACAGGTTCTTCAGCCAGCCAATGAAGCCGCCGCCAGCCGGCGTGACTGCGACAGGCGCAGCCGTGGCCGGCGCTGCGGGGCGAACCGGTGCGCTCGGTGCCGGCTTTTCGGGCGTGATGCCCTTAACCGCCGCTTCCTGCTTCGGCTTCACTTCTTCGGTGCGCTTGCTGTAACCGGTTTCAGATTCCAGTTCGCGGGCCGCTTCTTCGGCCATCTTCCACGAAGCGCGCGGATCGTCGAGGCGTGCATCGTCGTGACGCAGGCGTTCGAGTTTGTAGTGCGGCGTGTCGAGGTGCTTGTTCGGGATCAGGACGACATTGACCTTGAAACGCGACTCGATCTTGTTGATTTCGGCACGCTTCTCGTTCAGCAGGAAGGCGGTCACTTCGACCGGCACCTGGCAATGGATTGCCGCGGTGTTTTCCTTCATTGCTTCTTCCTGAATGATCCGCAGCACCTGCAGGGCGGACGATTCGGTATCGCGGATGTGGCCCGTGCCGTTACAGCGCGGGCACGTCACGTGGCTGCCTTCCGACAGGGCCGGGCGCAGACGTTGACGCGACAGTTCCATCAGGCCGAAGCGCGAAATCTTGCCCATCTGGACGCGCGCGCGGTCGTGCTTCAACGCGTCTTTCAGGCGTTGTTCGACTTCGCGCTGGCTCTTGGCTGATTCCATGTCGATGAAGTCGATCACGATCAGGCCGCCCAGGTCGCGCAGGCGCAACTGGCGGGCCACTTCGTCGGCGGCTTCGAGGTTGGTGCGGGCGGCGGTTTCCTCGATGTCGGCGCCCTTGGTGGCGCGGGCCGAGTTCACGTCGATCGCGACCAGCGCTTCCGTGTGGTCGATCACGATGGCGCCGCCGGAAGGCAGCGGTACCGTGCGCGAGTACGCGGTTTCGATCTGGTGCTCGATCTGGAAACGCGAGAACAGCGGCACATCGTCGTGATACCGCTTCACCTTGCTGACATTATCCGGCATCACTATATCCATGAAGGCGCGGGCCTGGTCGTGGATTTCAGTGGTGTCGATGAGGATTTCGCCGATATCCGGCTGGAAATAGTCGCGAATCGCCCGGATCACGAGGCTCGATTCGAGATAAATCAGCATCGGCTGGCCGGACGAACCGCTTTGCGACGCGGCTTCGATGGCACGCCACAGTTGCATCAGGTAGTTCAGGTCCCACTGCAGTTCTTCGGCGGAGCGGCCAATGCCGGCCGTGCGCGCGATGATGCTCATGCCTTCCGGCAGTTGCAGCTGCGCCATGGTTTCGCGCAGCTCCTGACGGTCGTCGCCTTCGATCCGGCGCGACACGCCGCCGCCGCGCGGGTTGTTCGGCATCAGGACCAGATAGCGGCCCGCGAGCGAAATGAAGGTGGTGAGGGCGGCGCCTTTGTTGCCGCGCTCTTCCTTTTCGACCTGAACGATCAGTTCCTGGCCTTCGCGCAGGGCGTCCTGAATGCGCGCGGAGCGCATGTCGACGCCGTCACGGAAATACTGGCGGGCGACTTCCTTGAACGGCAGAAAACCGTGGCGGTCTTCGCCATAGTTGACGAAACAGGCTTCGAGCGACGGCTCGATGCGGGTGATGATGCCCTTGTAAATATTGCCTTTGCGCTGTTCGCGCCCGGCGGTTTCGATGTCGATATCGATGAGTTTTTGCCCATCGACGATGGCTACGCGCAGTTCTTCCTGCTGCGTTGCATTGAACAACATTCGTTTCATTGAACGGCTCCAGAGCGGCTTAGCCTGCCCACGCCTTGCGTTTGTCGGACGCAAAGGACGATCAGGGCAGCGGCATGCCGCGCCTTATTGTGTTTTCACAAGCACGCTGGAGCGGGAAAAATGGCGGGGAGAATTGCCTGGGAGGGCCCGGTCCATAAGGACACGGTGCCGCAGGGCACATGCGAACACGGCTTCAAATAACGACCCGACACGCCGCGGGTTCTGCCGGCTGACCTGGAACTGCCTTCGTCCACTCGCGCCGGTGCGCCAACTGGGCGCGTGACCGGAGGGTCGAAGGATCGGGTCATGCCGCAGCGGGAAGTTCGCGCAAGGGCGCGTCTTTTCTCGCCGGGGGTGTCTCGCCTCATTTTGACGTCGCCATGTCTTGTACTTTCTACAAGACGCCTCGGGCGCACGCCGTATTTTCGCAACTGGAAGCCTCAACCTGCAGGACGTCAAACCGCCCGATACCAAGGCTCGCAGCTAAATTCTTTCTTGCCAAAATTCCGTTACCGCGGAGTCGACCGTGACCGAACGCGCCTGTGGGCGCCGTCCCTGCCGGGTGCTGACTCCGTGCGTGCAACTTGTTGCATCTCGTTATGCGGGTGAGCAACCAGACCCGGGCGCAAGTAAAATGACTGTTTATCGCTTGCACCTGCGCAGACTGCCAGAATACCGGACAATGCGCCGGCCGCCGCAGACTGCTGGGCAAATTATATTCAGAATGAAAGAGTTAGGCAAAATATCCCAGAAATCGGTCGCAAGCGACCAGGTCTCGATGATCGAGATCGATGACAGTGCGGCCGGACAGCGCATCGACAACTTCCTGTTACGGGTCTGTAAAGGGGTGCCGAAGAGCCATATTTATCGCATCCTGCGCAGCGGAGAAGTGCGTGTAAATAAGGGACGGGTCGATGCCCAGTACCGTCTGGAGCATGGCGATCTGGTCCGTGTGCCCCCCATCCGGATCGCCCAGGGAAGCGAAGCGAGCACTCACGCTCCCGTCCCGGCCGCCCATTTCAATATTCTTTTTGAAGATGACCACATGCTGGTTATCGACAAACCGGCCGGCGTCGCCGTGCATGGCGGCAGCGGCGTGGCCTTCGGGGTGATCGAACAGATGCGCGCGGCGCGGCCAGAGGCGAAATTCCTCGAACTGGTGCACCGGCTCGACCGCGAGACCTCGGGCGTCCTGATGCTGGCCAAGAAGCGCGCCGCGCTGGTCGGACTGCACGAGCAGATTCGCGAGAACAGGATGGACAAGCGCTACTATGCGTGCGTCCACGGCGAATGGCTGAGCGACTGGGGCCGCCGCCGGGCGGTCAAGGAGCCGCTCCACAAATATTTGACGGCGGATGGCGAGCGGCGTGTGCGGGTCCAGGCTGACGGGCTCGCGTCGCATACGGTGTTCAATCTGGTCGACCGCTGGCCGGACTACGCGCTGCTCGAGGCGGAACTGAAGACGGGGCGCACGCATCAGATCCGGGTTCACCTCGCGCATCTGGAATTGCCGATTGTCGGCGACGCCAAATACGGCGACTTCGCGCTTAACAAGGATCTGGCGCGCACCAACGCGCGCCCCGGGCTCAAGCGGATGTTTCTGCATGCCTACCGGCTCAAGCTGGCGCACCCCGTCACGGGTGCCGTGCTGCAGTTCGAGGCGCCGCTGCCGGCGGAATGCCGGCGCTTCGTCGAGCAGCTCAATGAATTGAATAAAGGGTCAACCCCGGAGACGGATACGCATGGCTAGAGAGCAATTTGACCTGATCGTCTTCGATTGGGACGGTACCTTGATGGATTCGACCGTGCACATCACGCGGAGCATCCAGTCGGCTTGCCGCGACCTCGGTTTGCCGGTGCCGGCGGACGAGGCGGCGAGCTACGTGATCGGCCTCGGCCTGCGCGACGCGCTGCAGATCGCCGCGCCCACGCTCGACCCGTCGGACTATCCGCGGCTCGCGGAGCGTTATCGCTTCCACTATCTGATCAAGGACCAGACCACCGAGCTGTTCGCCGGCGTGCGCGAAATGCTGCAGGCACTGCGTGATCAAGGTTATCTGCTGGGCGTCGCCACGGGCAAGAGCCGCGTGGGCCTGAACCGGGCGCTGGACCAGTCGCATCTCACGAGCCTCTTCGACGGCACGCGCTGCGCCGACGAAACCTTCTCGAAGCCTCATCCGGCCATGCTTCACGAGCTGACGCGGGAGTTGGGTCAGGACGTCGCGCGCACGGTGATGGTGGGCGACACCACCCACGACCTGCAGATGGCGATCAACGCCGGCGTGGCCGGCATCGGCGTGACCTACGGCGCTCATCCGGCCGCCTCGCTCGTCGCGCTCGAACCGAAGTTCGTTGCAACGAGCGTTGGGGCGCTGTCGGCCTGGCTGCTCGAGAACGCATGAGCGGCGACGCCATGGAACCGGTGCGAATCTGTGCGTCAAACGAGCTGATCGAAGGCGGTGCAGGGCATCGCCGCCCGGCGAAATACGCGGGCGGCGATGCTGTGGTCTTCTTTATCCGCTACGGTGGCGCGGCTCACGGTTATCTGAACCGCTGTGCGCATGTGCCGATGGAGCTCGACTGGGTCGAAGGCCAGTTCTTCGAATCATCGGGCTTATACTTGATGTGCGCCACGCACGGCGCAATTTACGCGCCGGACACGGGTAAATGTGTCGGCGGCCCGTGCCGTGGCGGCAGGCTGCGTCCCGTTCAGGTCGACGAACGGGATACGCCGGATGGCCGCGCGGTATTCTGGCTGCCGGACGACGACCTGTGTCCGGTCACCCCCTGACTCTTCGATCTGCGACGCATGGCCGACAATCTCACTCCCGATCCGAACCAGCCGTCCTCAGCGGCCCGCAAGCTATCGCCTACTGATGAGCCGGGCTGGGAACGCGCGGCCCTCGAGCGCATTGCGCTGGCTGCCATCAGCGAACAGCGTGCGGCGCGGCGCTGGAAGATCTTTTTCCGCTTTGTTTTCATCATCGTGTTTCTGCTGGTCGTCTGGGGCCTGTTCGACTTTTCCGGCGAAAAGGTAGCGACCACCGGCCGCCACACGGCGCTCGTGTCGCTGGACGGCGAGATTGCCGCGGACACCAATGCCAATGCCGATGACGTCGACTCCGCGCTGGAAAGCGCCTTCGACGACGCCGGTACCGCAGGCGTGATCCTGAGCTGCAACAGTCCGGGGGGAAGTCCGGTGCAGGCGGGCATCATCAACCGCGATATTCGCCGTTTGCGCGCCAAATATCCGTCTATTCCGCTGTATGTGGTGGTGGGCGACATGTGTGCCTCGGGCGGTTACTACGCGGCGGCGGCAGCGGACAAGATCTACGTGGACAAGGCCAGTATCGTCGGCTCGATCGGTGTGCTGATGGACAGCTTCGGCTTTACGGGACTGATGGACAAGCTCGGTATCGAACGGCGTCTGCACACGTCGGGTGAAAACAAGGGCTTTTTCGACCCGTTCTCGCCGGAGACGCCGAAGATGGACGCGCACGCCCAGGAGATGCTCGACCAGATCCACCAGCAATTCATCGACGCCGTGCGCGAGGGTCGCGGCAAGCGCTTGCATGAAACACCGGATGTCTTCTCGGGTCTGTTCTGGACGGGGCAGCAGAGTGTCGATCTGGGGCTGGCCGATGGCTTTGGCGACACCGACTACGTGGCGCGCGAGATCATCAAGGCGCCGGATATCGTCGATTACACGGTGAAGGAAAGCATCACCGACCGTGTGGCGCGCAAGTTCGGCGCGGCCGTGGGCGGCGCCGCCGTGCATGCGATGGTGCTGGGCGGGAAGATGAGTCTGCGGTGAAGTGTGTCGGCCGTGGGCGCCACTTGAGGCGGCGTCCACGGCATACGATCCGCTCGGACGGCGAGCGCGTGCGTCAGACGGCCAGTAACAGAAAAATCGCCGGGCGCTTGTGCAGATCCAGTGCCGGCGCTTTTTTCCAGTCCGCCACCGTGCGGCTGGCGATCGTCTCTGTTTCCAGCGTCAGGTCCACCGCCACGCAAACCAGCGTCGACGGTGCGCAGGTGGCCAGCAGCGTATCGAGCAGCGCCTTGTTCCGGTAGGGCGTTTCGATAAATATCTGGGTCTGCTTGCCCTTGCGCGACTGTTGTTCCAGATCGCGCAGACGCTTGGCGCGCTCCGCCGCGTCCACGGGCAAATAGCCGTGAAACGCGAAGCTCTGGCCGTTCAGTCCGGACGCCATCAACGCCAGCAGAATCGAACTGGGTCCGACGAACGGCACGACCTTGACGCCGCGTTCGTGCGCCCGCCGCACCAGCAGCGCGCCCGGGTCAGCCACGGCTGGACAGCCAGCCTCGGAGACTAGGCCGGCGTCGGTGCCGGCGAGAATCGGCGCGAGCAGCTTGTCGATTTCGCCGGCCGGCGTATTCACATTCAGCTCGCGAATCTCGATTTCCTGGATCGGGCGCTCAGTGCCGACTTTCTTCAGGAAGGCCCGCGTCGTTTTCGCGTTTTCGCCGATGTAGTACTGCAGCGCCGCGGCCCGAGCCCGCACCGGCGCGGGCAGCACGGCGTCGAGCGCCTCGGCGTCGCCCTCGCCGAGCGTATTCGGGATCAGATACAGAGTGCCGCTCATGACGCCCCCAACAGTGGAAAACCGGCCGCCAGCAACATCCGCGAGAGTGCAATGAGCGGCAGTCCGACGAGCGCCGTCGGATCGTCCGACTCGATCGCATCCAGCAGGGCAATGCCGAGTCCTTCGGATTTGGCGCTACCGGCCACATCGTAAGGCGTTTCGGCGTGCAGATAGGCCTCCAGCACGGAATCAGGCAGGTTCCTGAAACGCACCGTCGTAATGACGTCGAGCGCCTGAGCGCTGCCGTCACGGTTATCGAACAGGCAGAGCGCGCTATGAAACAGCACTTCGCGGCCGCGCATCGCCTGCAATTGCGCGAGCGCCTTGTCGTGCGAGCCGGGCTTGCCGATTTGCAGGCCGTCATAAGTGGCGACCTGGTCCGAGCCGATCACGAGCGCGTGCTCGCCGGCTGGAAGCCTGGCGGCGACGGCCCGTGCTTTGGCCTCGGAGAGCCGCAGGGCGGTCGCTTCGGGCATTTCGCCCGGCAGGGGCGTTTCGTCGATAGCGGGCACGACAATGTCAAACGCGATGCGCAAGCGCTCCAGAAGCTCCCGGCGGTAGCGTGAACTCGACGCGAGAATCAGGCGCGGCGGGCGAGAAAGGGTATCCGGCATGTTGAACCAACGGCTAAAGAGGGTAGGCCGCACGGGCCTTGGCGCGTGCGGGCTTAAGTGTTTGACTCGAAAAGACAAAACGGATATGATTTTGGGCTTTTCATCGGTATGTGTATGTGCAGCCACGTTTCGACCGGCGTTTCAATCCCGGCTTTGCAAACCCGTGCAACGTTGCGGTCCAGTTGCAATCAGGGTTTGTCTTGTAGTGGCGGTGAGGTAACAGGCAGCATACTCACCATACCGGTTACCCCGGCTAAATCCGTGCCGACACAGGAGCGCACATGACTCAACATCCTGGCAAACCTGTAGGTCTCGCCGACCCGCATGATCTCGATCTGTTCGAATTCGCGCGTAGTGGGCGCCAGGCCGCGGGTCTCGTGCGCGTCTCGCAACTGCCGCGCATGTTAAACGAAGTCCCGGCGGAAGCGCCAGAGCGCGAAAGCGCGTTCACCTGGCAGGCCGAAGGGGCGACGCAGCCGGAATTGCAGGACAATGGCACCGAGGGGCCGCAGCCTTATCTCAGGCTTGCAGTTCATGGGTCGGCATGGCTCGAATGTCAACGGTGTCTCACGCCGTATTTGCAGGCGTTCAACGTCGATGCGACTTACCGGATCGTCAACACCGAGGCGGAAGCCGAAGAGTTTCCGCTCGACGAGGATGAAGTCGATGTGATCGTGGGTTCAACCGATTTCGATCTTATCGACTTGATCGAAGAAGAGTTGCTGCTGAATTTGCCGTTGGTGCCCAAACACGATGTTTGCCCGGAAGTGCACGAGTCTCTCGTGTCGGGGGTGGCGGGTGAAGAGGGCGCGGGCGACGAAGCCGCGCAGGACCAGGTGGAAGAGGGCGGCGAGCCTGAACGGCCCAATCCGTTTGCGGCGCTCGAAGCGCTCAAGAAAGGTGGTTCCGGCGGCGAGAAGCACTGAACAGTTGCATAGGAGCGCGATGCGGCGCGTTGGCCATACGGCCAGTGGCGATTGCAGTATCGGGCTGTGTTAGAATTCGGAAAATTTTTAGGAGTTATCATGGCAGTCCAACAAAACAAGAAGTCGCCGTCGAAGCGCGGCATGCACCGTTCGCACGATTTCCTCAGCGCAGCGCCGCTGGCTGTAGAGCCGAGCACGGGCGAAGTGCATCTGCGTCACCACGTTAGCCCGAACGGCTACTATCGCGGCAAGAAAGTCGTCAAGACGAAGAACGACTAATCGTTACACTGCGTTGCGCCCTTTGGCGTTTCGCGTGGCGATCGGCTCGCTTGACATTTTCCCGGCTCAACAAAAAGGCGGCGTTCTACGGCCGCTTTTTTGTGTCCATCGTAGTTAGCGCGTTTGCGCTTGCCGCGATCCCATGCAGGGCGCCTGAAATTCGTCGCACTCCATGACAGTAAAGCTCACAATAGATTGCATGGGGGGCGACCACGGCCCGTCCGTGACCGTTCCCGCAGCGGTCAGCTTCGTTCGTTCGCATCCTGATGCGCAGTTGATGCTCGTCGGCATCGAAAGTGCCATTCGCGCGCAGCTCAAAAAGTGCAAGGCTGAAAGCGAGCCCTCCCTGATCGTCGTGCCGGCTTCCGAGATCGTCGCCATGGACGATCCGGTTGAGGTCGCGCTGCGCAAGAAGAAAGACTCGTCGATGCGCGTGGCGCTGAACCGTGTCAAGGAAGGCGAGGCGCAGGCCTGCATTTCCGCTGGCAACACCGGCGCGTTAATGGCCGTGTCCCGCTATGTTCTGAAAACGCTGCCGGGCATCGAACGTCCGGCGATTGCGTTCGCGTTGCCCAATCCCACTGGCTATACGATGATGCTCGACCTGGGCGCCAACGTCGATTGCGAGCCGCAGCATTTGCTGCAGTTCGCGGAGATGGGGCATGCGCTCGTGTCCGCGCTCGAAGGCAAGGAGCGGCCCACGATCGGTTTGCTCAATATTGGCGAAGAGGTCATCAAGGGCAATGAGACCATCAAGCGTGCCGGTGAACTGCTCAGGGCGAGTACACTGAATTTTCACGGTAACGTCGAAGGCGACGACATCTATAAGGGCACGACCGACGTGATCGTTTGCGACGGTTTTGTCGGCAATGTCGCGCTGAAGACGTCGGAAGGGCTCGCGCAGATGATCCGCGACATCATCAAGGAAGAGTTCGGCCGTTCGTGGCTGACCAAGGTGATGGCGTTCCTCGCGTTGCCGGTATTGATGCGCTTCAAGAAGCGTGTCGACCACCGGCAATACAATGGCGCAGCACTGCTCGGCTTGCGCAGTCTCGTCATCAAAAGCCACGGCTCGGCAGATGCCTACGCGTTTGAGTGGGCGATCAAACGCGGGTATGATGCGGTCAAAAACGGCGTGCTGGAGCGCCTTGCGCGAGCGATGGAAGACAACGCAAGCTCTCTGGAGCAGGCGACGCGCGACGCAAGCGGCGCGGGTTACGCAAGCCCCGCTGCAGGCCAGCCAGCCGAGCCCTACGCTGCGCAATCCTCGAAGGCATAATGGCTCAATCGACAATTTATTCCCGCGTGCTGGGCACCGGCAGCTATCTGCCGCCCGGACGCGTCACCAATCAGGAACTGGCTGAACGTCTCGCCAGGCAGGGCGTCGAGACGAGCGACGAGTGGATCGTTGCCCGCACGGGCATCCATGCGCGTCACTTCGCCGAACCGGACGTCACGACCAGCGACCTCGCGCTCATCGCCGCCCAGCGTGCGATCGAAGCGGCGGATGTCGACCCGCAATCGATCGATCTGATCATCGTTGCCACCTCCACGCCAGACTTCGTGTTTCCGAGCACGGCGTGCCTGCTGCAGAACAAGCTGGGGATCAGGAACAACGGCGCTGCGTTCGACGTGCAGGCGGTCTGTTCCGGTTTCGCTTACGCAGTGGCGACGGCCGACAGCTTCATCCGTAGCGGCCAGCACCGCACCGCACTGGTGATCGGCGCCGAGACCTTCTCACGACTGCTCGATTTCAACGACCGCACCACGTGCGTGTTGTTTGGCGACGGCGCAGGCGCCGTGATCCTCTCGGCCTCCGAACAACCGGGTGTGCTCGCCAGCGCACTGCACGCCGACGGCAGTCATTCGAACATCCTCTGCACTCCTGGCAACGTGAACGGCGGCGTGATCGCCGGTAGCGCGTTTCTGCACATGGACGGTCAGGCGGTGTTCAAGCTCGCCGTCAACGTGCTGGAAAAGGTCGCTGTCGAAGCGCTTGGCAAAGCTGGCCTTACGGCCGACCAGGTCGATTGGCTGATTCCGCATCAGGCCAATATCCGTATCATGCAAAGCACCTGCCGCAAGCTCGGCCTGCCGCAGGAACGCATGGTCGTCACGGTGGGCGAGCACGGCAATACTTCGGCTGCATCCATTCCGCTTGCGTTCGACGTTGCCGTGCGCGACGGTCGCATCAAGCGTGGCCAAAACATCTTGATTGAAGGCGTTGGCGGCGGCTTCACGTGGGGCGCGTCGGTTATCCGTTATTGACGGCTGATTGAGGCGGCGCGTTGGCGCCGCCCGCAGAGGTTGATTGCGTCGATCAGGCCATGCGTCCTGCCTATCTGAAAAATCGAATTTTGAGGATCCTATGAAATTTGCGTTTGTTTTTCCTGGCCAGGGCTCGCAGTCGGTCGGCATGCTCAACGCATTTGCCGATCACGCTGTCGTGCGCGAGACGGTTCAGGAAGCATCCGACGCGCTCGGCCAGGATCTGGGCAAGCTGATCGCTGAAGGTCCGGTGGATGACCTGAATCTCACCACCAATACCCAGCCGGTCATGCTCACTGCTGCGTATGCGGTCTACCGTGCTTGGCTGGCTGCGGGCGGTCCGGCACCGGCGATCGTCGCCGGCCACAGCCTCGGCGAATACACGGCGCTGGTCGCCGCGGGTGCGCTGGCGTTCCGCGACGCGGTGCCGCTCGTCCGTTTTCGCGCGCAGGCCATGCAGACGGCCGTGCCGGTCGGCGTGGGCGGCATGGCTGCCATTCTCGGTCTCGACGACGACACGGTGCGCGCGGTCTGCGCGGAAGCCTCGTCCGCGGGTGTCGTGGAAGCGGTCAATTTCAACGCGCCCGCGCAAGTCGTGATCGCCGGCCACAAGGCCGCGGTCGAGAAGGCCTGCGAACTCGCCAAGGCCAGCGGCGCAAAGCGTGCGTTGCCGCTGCCGGTCTCGGCACCGTTCCATTCGTCGCTGCTCAAACCCGCGTCTGATCAGTTGCGCGAGCGCCTGGCAAGCGTCGAGGTGCAAGTGCCGAAGATTCCGGTCGTCAACAATGTCGACGTGGCGGTGGCTAACGAACCGGCCGCCATCAAAGATGCGCTCGTGCGTCAGGCTGCCGGCGCGGTGCGCTGGGTGGAGTGCGTGCAGGCAATGGCCGGTCAGGGCGTCACGCACGTGATCGAATGCGGTCCCGGCAAGGTTCTGGCGGGTCTGACCAAGCGCATCGACGGTAATCTGGTAGGCGCGTCGGTGTTCGATCCGGCCTCGCTCGAAGAGACGCTGAAGCTCGTGACGGCCTGAGTGCCGCGCAAGCCAAAGGTACGGCAAGTACCTACTACAGCTTGAAGATCACAATCAGCCCTCACGGGCAATCCGGACTGACAGATGGAAAAGACTCTCGATAAGCAGATCGCAATCGTGACGGGCGCCTCACGCGGCATTGGTCGCGCCATCGCGCTCGAACTGGCGCGCCAGGGCGCCACGGTGATCGGCACGGCAACCAGCGAAAGCGGCGCCGAGGCGATTACCGCTGCCTTCAAGGCCGAAGGCGTGAACGGTCGCGGCGCCGTGCTGAACGTGAACGACGCTGCAGCGGCGGAAGCGCTGATCGATGGCACGGTGAAAGAATTCGGCACGTTGCACGTGCTGGTGAACAACGCAGGCATCACCCAGGATCAGTTGGCCATGCGCATGAAGGACGACGACTGGGACGCGGTGATCGATACCAATCTCAAGTCCGTATTCCGCTTGTCGCGGGCTGTGCTGCGTCCGATGATGAAAGCCCGTGGCGGCCGGATTATCAACATCACGTCGGTGGTCGGTTCGGCCGGCAACCCGGGGCAGGCCAACTACGCAGCGGCGAAGGCCGGCGTAGCAGGTATGACGCGGGCGCTGGCGCGTGAGATCGGCAGCCGCGGCATCACGGTGAATTGCGTTGCGCCGGGCTTCATCGACACCGACATGACGAAGACCTTGCCAGAAGAGCAGCAAGTCGCGCTCAAGGCCCAGATTCCGCTTGGCCGTCTGGGCAACCCGGACGACATCGCACATGCTGTTGCGTTTCTTGCTTCGCCGCAGGCCGGATACATCACCGGCACGACGTTGCATGTAAACGGTGGCATGTACATGTCGTAATGGAATTCGGTTACTATCCGCGCCGTGACGCGTTTCTCGACGCGGCGGGGCGGATGCCTTGACAGGAACCGTGCGCGCCGCTTTTTTGCCGGGGCAAACCTGATAAAATGCGCGCACCTGTATTTTTGAACTTCTTTTCCCTTGGAGGGGTTAATGGACAATATCGAACAGCGCGTCAAGAAGATCGTCGCAGAACAACTGGGCGTTGCAGAAGCTGAGATCAAGAACGAAGCATCGTTCGTGAACGACCTCGGCGCTGACTCGCTCGACACCGTCGAACTCGTGATGGCCCTCGAAGACGAATTCGGCATGGAAATTCCGGATGAAGAAGCTGAGAAGATCACGACTGTCCAGCAAGCGATCGACTACGCTCGCGCAAACGTCAAGGCCTAAGGTCATTCGCGCCCGCGTTGCTGGGTTGGCTGCGCTTGACGTCCTGGTGTGCCGGCTTTCGGTACTCGCGGGGCTGGCGCTATGGCCGGCGAAGTTGGCGATGACATCGCCAGCGCGGTTTCGAGCGCAGTTTCCAGGTTAACAGCCACAGGGCTCACAGGTCTGATTCCTGTAGCCGCTGTGGCTTTTGCTTTTGTCACCTATGAAAAAGAGGTTACCGTGAGCCGTCGTCGTGTTGTTGTTACAGGCCTGGGGCTGATTTCGCCTGTTGGCAATAATGTTGCCGACGGCTGGGCCAATCTGGTCGCCGGCAAGTCGGGTATTGCCAATATCACGAAGTTCGATGCGTCGAATTTCACGACCCGCTTCGCGGGCGAGGTGAAGGGCTTCAATATCGAGGACTACATCCCGGGTAAGGAAGCACGCCACATGGATACGTTCATCCATTACGGCGTGGCTGCCGGCATCCAGGCGATGCAGGACAGCGGGCTCGAAGTCACCGACGAAAATTCGGAACGCATCGGTGTGGTGGTCGGTTCGGGCATCGGCGGTCTGCCGATGATCGAAGTGACGCAAACCGAATTGCTCAACCGCGGTCCGCGCCGGATTTCGCCGTTCTTCGTGCCGGCTTCGATCATCAACATGATCTCTGGCCATCTGTCGATCAAATTCGGCATCAAAGGCCCGAATCTCGCAATCGTGACTGCGTGTACCACCGGTCTGCATTGCATCGGCGAAGCGTCGCGCCTGATCGAATATGGTGACGCCGACGTCATGATCGCGGGCGGTGCGGAATCGACCGTGTCGCCGCTTGGGATTGGGGGTTTTGCCGCGGCGCGCGCACTGTCACAGCGCAATGATGACCCGGCAACGGCGAGCCGTCCCTGGGACAAGGACCGCGACGGTTTCGTCCTGGGCGAGGGCGCTGGCGTCATGGTGCTCGAAGAGTACGAACATGCGAAGGCGCGTGGCGCGAAGATTTACGCCGAGGTGAGCGGCTATGGGATGAGCGGCGACGCGTATCACATGACCGCGCCGCTGGAAAACGGCGATGGCGCGCGTCGCTGCATGCTGGCGGCACTCAAGAACGCGGGCGTGAACGTGGATCAGGTGAACTACCTGAATGCTCACGGCACTTCCACGCCGTTGGGCGACCTCGCGGAAACCACCGGCATCAAGCGCGCTTTTGGCGATCACGCGAAGAGCATGGTCGTGAATTCGACCAAATCGATGACGGGCCACCTGTTGGGCGGCGCTGGCGGTCTCGAATCCGTGTTCACGGTACTCGCCGTGCATCATCAGATATCGCCGCCGACGATCAACATCTTCAATCAGGATCCGGAATGTGATCTTGATTACTGCGCCAACACCGCGCGCGAGATGAAGATCGACGTGGCGTTGAAGAACTCGTTCGGGTTCGGCGGCACGAACGGCACGCTCGTCTTCAAGCGCGCCTGAGCAGGTCAGGCCGCTTGACGCCAACGCTGCTCTCCACGCCTACGCAGCATCCCATGCAGGCCGGTCCGGCAGTTATGCCAGGACCGGCCTCATCCAATGGGATGCCGGTAATCGAACTGCGGCGCTCCGCCGCGCTGCGCGGCGTCACGGTGGCGTTTGTCCTGATCGCCGTGGCGGCCGTCCAGGCTTGCCTCGCCGCCCGGCTTGGCGCCGTCCAGGCGGCGCCCGCTACACTGGCCGTGCTAGCCTCGCTGATGCTGGCGGCACGACGGCATTGGCGCGCCGAGCCCGGTGCCATAAAAATCGGGGCGGATAGTCTCACTGCGTGGAACCGTACGGGGCAGATGCTCGTGCAGGGCCGTATTGCCGGTTGTTCGCAGTGGAGCGGTCGGCTTCTCATTCTGGCGCTCGCAGACGCGGGCGGACGTTCCAGGACCTTACTGATCGCGGCAGACACGCTCTGCGCCGACGCTTTTCGCGAGCTGGCCGTGCTGGGCCGGTGCGCCGCGCGCCTCTGACTGTAACGACTGTAACCGCTGGTACCTTGGTATCGTGACGAGATGATGGGGACGCTACAATGGTGCCCCGCCATGCGCCCTATTGTTAACGGATTTATCAGGTGAGCGAAAAAGAAATTGATCAGGTGCTGGTCGAGCGCGTTCAGAAGGGCGACAAGGCCGCGTTCGAGCTTCTGGTCTCCAAATACCACCGTAAGATCCTCCGGCTGATCTCACGGCTCGTGCGGGACCCCGCTGAGGTCGAGGACGTGGCCCAGGATGCCTTCATCAAGGCATATCGGGCGTTGCCTCAATTCCGCGGCGAATCGGCTTTTTATACGTGGTTGTACCGGATTGCGGTCAACACGGCAAAGAACTACCTTGCCACCCAGGGGCGGCGCGCACCCACCTCGACCGAAGCGGATGCTGAAGAAGCTGAAACTTTCTCCGATGCCGACCAACTAAGGGATATCAACACGCCTGAGTCGATGTTGATGAGCAAGCAGATCGCTGAGACGGTCAATGCTGCGATGGCGGTTTTACCGGAAGAGTTGCGTACCGCCATTACTCTTCGTGAAATTGAGGGTTTGAGTTACGAGGAAATCGCTGAGATGATGGGGTGCCCGATCGGCACGGTCAGATCACGAATTTTTCGCGCTCGCGAAGCCATTGCGGCAAAATTGCGTCCATTGCTTGACACACCCGAAGGCAAACGCTGGTAGTTGGCCGGCGCGCCCGGCGGGGCAATGGGGCAATATCCAGGTTAGGTGGTGTCACTAGGGGTGTCTGTAAGATGGGGAGCATCATGGGGTCGGTCTCGATGCAATCGCAAGCAAACTCGCGAGGCGAGCGTCTGTCCGCATTTGTCGACGGTGAGCTGTTCGGCGAAGAGCATCTGAACAAGTTTATTTCCGAACTGGATCACGAAGATCGTGCATCCTGGTCGCATTACCATCTGATCGGCGACGCTTTGCGCTCCGATGATCTGGCGGTGAGCCCGGCGGCCAGCAGTGCGTTTCTGGCCGGTTTTGCGGCGCGCCTCGAGCAGGAGCCGCACGTTCTGGCGCCCGCGGCGCTGCCGCTTGCGCGCCGTCTGCTGGCAATGCGCCGCCGCGTCGTGCCGGCCTTCGCGGTGGCTGCAGCCGCTGCCACGCTGACGTGGATCGTCGTGCCGCAACTGCAGGGCGTGCCCGGCGGTGTGGGCGTCGCTCAGGTCGCGTCGATGCAGTCGCATGGCGACGCGATGCAGCGTGTGGCGATGGCTTCCGTGCCGGCGGCAACTGCGCAGCCGGTCCAGGACGGCAACATCATCCGCGACGCCAGTCTCGACCAGTATCTGGAAGCCCATCAGCAGTTCGCACAACAGCCGGTCATGCCCGGTTCAATGCCGCTGATTCGTACCTCCGCCATGACCACGCAAGGCCAATAGTCTGATGCAGACACTGCGGTTGAATAAAACGACTATCTGGGGGCGGCTGCCGGCATTTGTGTTTTGCGCAGCCGTATTGTTGTCCGCAACGCCGCGTGTCTTTGCGCAATCAGACGATCCGCTCGCAGCCCGCCGTACGGCGGCTGACTTGCTCAACCGGATCCATCAGGCTGCCCAGCAGCAGAATTACGAAGGGGCGTTCGTCTACCAGCGGGGCAATTTCGTCCAGACCTCGCGGATCGCGCATTACGCCACGCGCAATGACGGTGAGTTCGAGCAGCTCGAAAGCCTCGACGGCAAGGCGCGCAAGATGTTGCGCCATAACGACGAAATGTATACGTTCATCCCTGAACGGCATCTGTGTGTCGTCGAAAAGCGCCAGAACAAGGATTCGTTCCCGGCACTGCTCGCTGCTTCGAGCGACGACGTGTTGTCGGTGTACGAGCCGAAACTGCTGGGCGCCGACCGCGTTGCCGGGATCGACAGCGACGTCGTCGAGCTCGACCCGAAAGATGCATACCGGTTCGCTTACAAGCTTTGGGCCGACAAGAAGACTGGCTTGTTGCTACGCGCGCAGACGCTCGATCCGAACGGGCAGGTACTCGAACAGCTATCGTTCTCGCAGATCAGCATTGGCGTCCCGGTCGACAAGACCGCGATTGTCAACGGTATCCACAACACCGCCGGGTGGACGGTTGTGCGGCCGCCGGTCGAGCCGGTCGACATGGAGGCGCAAGGTTGGGACATCGAGCCTACCGTGCCGGGGTTCCGCAAGATTCGCGAGTTGCGTCGGCCCATGGCGTCGGCTGATCCGGGCGAGCCGCCCATCCCGGTCGATCAGGCCGTCTTCTCCGATGGTCTCGCGGCCATTTCGGTGTTTGTCGAACCGGTTGAAAAGAACACGCGCAAGGAAGGCGCGGGCAGTAGCGGGGCGACGCATGTGCTGGTGAAGCGTCGCGGCGACTTCTGGATTACTCTGCTAGGGGAAGTGCCCCAAGCCACATTGCAGCAATTTGCGTCTGCCATAGAATATAAGGCTCCCAAGTAATCCCTCGAATCCCTCGCCTGGCTAAGATATGACGATTTTCACGGTGCGCAAATTTCTCGCAGCCGCGGTGGTGGCGGTTTGTCTGCCGCTCGTGCCGCATGTGGCGTCGGCGACCCCTGCGGCGAATCTTCCCGACTTCACCGATCTCGTCGACAAGGTCGGCCCGGCAGTCGTCAATATTCGCACCACGACCCGCGTGACGAGTAGCAGCAGCGGCAGCGCCCACGGCATGCCGCCGGGGATGGATGATGGCGACATGTCGGAGTTCTTCCGGCGCTTCTTCGGCATTCCGTTGCCGCAGCAGCCGGGGTCCGCGCCCCACGGCGGCGGAAGTGGCGGTGACAACGGCGATAACGGCAGCAGCGGTGGCAGCGGCGGTAGCGCGGACACGCCCGACAATTCCGATTCCGAGCAAAGCAGCGGTGTGGGGTCGGGCTTCATTCTGTCGGCGGATGGTTATGTGATGACCAACGCCCACGTGGTGGACGATGCCGACAATATCTACGTCACGCTCACGGACAAGCGCGAATTCAAGGCCAAACTGATCGGCGTCGACGATCGTACCGATGTGGCGGTCGTAAAGATCAACGCGTCGAATCTGCCGGCCGTCACGATTGGCGACTCGACCAAGGTGCGCGTGGGTGAGTGGGTGGTAGCGATCGGTTCGCCGTTCGGGCTCGAAAACACGGTCACCGCAGGCATCGTCAGCGCGAAGGGCCGCGACACGGGCGACTATCTGCCGTTCATCCAGACCGACGTGCCGGTCAATCCCGGCAACTCGGGAGGTCCGCTCATCAATATGCAGGGCGAGGTGATCGGCATCAACTCGCAGATTTATAGCCGCACCGGCGGTTTCATGGGTATTTCGTTCGCAATCCCGATTGACGAAGCGATGCGCGTAGCCGACCAGCTCAAGACCACGGGCAAGGTCACGCGCGGTCGCATCGCCGTAGCGATTGGCGAAGTGACCAAGGACGTGGCTGATTCGCTCGGCCTGCCAACGGCGCAAGGTGCGCTCGTCAGCAGCGTCGAGCCGGGTGGTCCGGCTGATAAGGCCGGCGTGCAGCCGGGCGACATCATCCTGAAATTCAACGGCCACGCCGTCGATACGGCTACGGATCTGCCGCGTATGGTTGGCGATACGAAGCCTGGCGCCAAGGCCACCATCACGGTGTGGCGCAAGGGTCAAACGCGTGACCTGCCTGTGACGATTGCAGAGATGCAGCCGGACAAGACGGCGAAAGTCGACGAGAAGCAGGCGCCGGCGCCAAAGCAGCGCGCTACCAACGCGCTCGGCATCGCGGTGAGCGACATCTCGGCCGACCAGCAAAAGACGCTGAAGGTGCACGGCGGCGTGCAGGTCGATCAGGTGGACGGACCGGCTGCCCGCGTCGGCTTGCAGAAGGGCGATCTCATCTTGCGCGTGGGCGACACGGATATTTCGAACGCGAGACAGTTCGACGAAGTCATCGCGCATCTCGATCCGCAGAAGATGGTCGCGCTGCTCGTGCGTCGCGGCGACAACACGCAGTTTGTGCCGCTGCGCCCGCGTAGCGGTTCGGCGCAGAAATAACGATGGCGGCATCGCTCACGCTCTTCGGGCGCGTGTGGTGTCACCTTTGCGATGACATGCGGGCGGGACTCGAGCCGTTGCTGGTCGAGTTCGGCGCGCAGGTCGAGGTGGTAGACATCGACGCTGATCCTGCGCTCGAAGCACGTTACAACGAGCGAGTGCCGGTTTTGGTGTGCGATGGCGTCGAGTTGTGCCACTATCATCTCGACGAAGGGCGGGTCCGTGCGGCGCTGAGCGCACGTGCCGGGCAGGCCCGCTAGCGCATCGAAAGTGCCGGGGCCCGACACGACGTCCGAGCCCACTTTCCGTGCTCTCCTGCAAGATATGCCGGGCGCAAGCCTTTTTCGGCTAAAATAGACAGGTTTTTCACCTACTTACAAGGCGTGCTCCGCAATCGTCAGAGCGCGCCTTTTTCGCTTGATCGGTACTGAATGGATCATATTCGTAATTTCTCGATCATTGCGCACATCGACCATGGCAAGTCGACGCTCGCCGATCGCATCATCCAGATTTGTGGCGGTCTGTCCGACCGCGAAATGGAATCCCAGGTGCTCGACTCGATGGATCTCGAGCGCGAGCGCGGCATCACCATCAAGGCACAGACCGCTGCACTGACATACAAAGCGCGCGATGGGCGGATCTACAACCTCAACATGATCGACACGCCGGGGCACGTCGACTTTTCGTACGAGGTCAGCCGCTCATTGTCGGCGTGCGAAGGCGCGTTGCTGGTGGTCGATGCGAGTCAGGGCGTCGAAGCCCAGACGGTGGCGAACTGCTATACGGCCATCGAACTTGGCGTCGATGTGATTCCGGTGCTCAACAAGATCGATCTGCCGGCCGCTAACCCGGAAAACGCGATCGCCGAAATCGAAGACGTGATCGGTATCGATGCAACCGACGCGACCCGATGCAGCGCGAAAACCGGCCTCGGCGTCGAAGACGTGCTGGAAGCGCTGATCGCGAAAGTGCCGCCGCCGAAGGGCGACCCTGAAGCGCCGCTGCAGGCATTGATCATCGATTCGTGGTTCGACAACTACGTCGGCGTGGTCATGCTGGTGCGTATCGTCAACGGCACGCTGCGTCCGAAAGACAAGATCCGCATGATGGCGACCGACGCGCAGTACCCGGTCGAGCACATCGGCGTGTTCACGCCGAAGTCGAAGAATCTCGAGTCGCTGTCTGCGGGGCAGGTGGGCTTCATCATCGCCGGCATCAAGGAGTTGGCCGCTGCGAAGGTGGGTGACACCGTCACGCTGGTGAACCGGCCGGCCCCTGCGCCGCTGCCCGGCTTCAAGGAAGTGAAGCCGCAGGTGTTCGCCGGGCTCTATCCGGTTGAAGCGAACCAGTACGACGCGTTGCGTGACTCGCTGGAAAAGTTGAAACTCAACGACGCATCGCTGCACTACGAGCCCGAAGTCTCGCAGGCGCTCGGCTTCGGCTTCCGTTGCGGCTTCCTTGGTCTCCTGCACATGGAAATCGTGCAGGAGCGTCTGGAGCGTGAATTCGACATGGACCTGATCACCACGGCGCCGACCGTGGTGTACGAAGTCCTGCAACGTGACGGCACGACCATCATGGTCGAGAACCCAGCCAAGATGCCGGATCCGTCGCGCATCGAAGAAGTACGCGAGCCGATCGTCACCGTGAATCTGTACATGCCGCAAGACTATGTCGGCGCGGTGATCACGCTGTGTACGCAAAAACGCGGCAACCAGATCAACATGCAATACCACGGCCGTCAGGTTCAGCTCACCTACGAAATTCCGATGGGCGAAGTCGTGCTGGATTTCTTCGACCGTCTGAAGTCCATGTCGCGCGGCTATGCGTCGATGGACTACGAGTTCAAGGAATATCGCGCAGCGGATGTGGTGAAGGTCGACATGCTGATCAACGGCGACAAGGTCGATGCGCTGTCGGTGATTGTCCACCGCTCGCAGAGCCAGTATCGCGGCCGTGAAGTGGCAGCCAAGATGCGTGAGCTGATTCCGCGTCAGATGTACGACGTGGCGATTCAGGCAACGATCGGCGCGAATATTATCGCCCGGGAAAACATCAAGGCTTTGCGTAAGAATGTGCTGGCAAAATGCTACGGCGGCGACATCTCGCGTAAGAAGAAGCTGTTGGAAAAGC
The DNA here is from genome assembly GCF_050436545.1 of Paraburkholderia sp. GAS41. Taxonomy (NCBI): domain Bacteria; kingdom Pseudomonadati; phylum Pseudomonadota; class Betaproteobacteria; order Burkholderiales; family Burkholderiaceae; genus Paraburkholderia; species Paraburkholderia sp. GAS41. The sequence continues at coordinate 92,860 of NZ_JBNDMK010000009.1, read as the reverse complement.
AGAAGGCGGGCAAGAAGCGAATGAAGCAGGTCGGATCCGTCGAGATTCCGCAAGAGGCTTTCCTCGCGATCCTGCGTGTCGAAGACAAATAAGACGAAGAACGGAACTCTATGAATTTTGCGCTGATTCTTTTTGTGCTCGTCATCATTACGGGCATCGCATGGGTCGCAGACAAACTGGTTTTCATCCCGCAACGGCGGCGCGCGGCGGACGAGGCCGTGGCCGAGTTCGATCGCCAGCAGGCACGAGTCGGTGAGCGCTTCGCCGACGAAAACGCACCGCAAACGCGCGCGCGCCTGCGTGACGAAAAGCTGCGCCAACCTTGGTGGCTCGAATATTCGGCGAGCTTTTTCCCGGTGATTCTGGTGGTCTTCGTCGTTCGCTCGTTCGTGGTGGAGCCGTTCAAGATTCCTTCGGGTTCGATGGTGCCCACGCTGCTGGTGGGCGACTTCATCCTCGTCAACAAGTACGAATACGGCATCCGTCTGCCGATCACCAACACGAAGCTCACCGCAGGCCGTCCGCTCGAACGCGGCGACGTGGTGGTGTTTCGCTACCCGAAAGACGAATCGGTCGACTACATCAAACGCGTGATCGGATTGCCGGGCGACGTGGTGGCCTATCAGGACAAGCAACTGACGATCAACGGCAAGCTCGTGCCGGAAACGCCGCTGCCTGACTATTTCGACGACGAACGCATCGGTTACGCGAAGCAGTTCGAAGAGGACATCGACGGTCGCAAGAACGCTATTCTGAACAACCCTGCCGTGCCGCCATTCATTGTTGGCGCAGAAGATTATCCGTATCGCGATAACTGTACGTATAACGCGCGCGGTGTGATCTGCAAGGTGCCGCCCGGCAACTATTTCATGATGGGCGACAACCGCGATAACAGCGCAGACAGCCGTTACTGGGGCTTCGCGCCGGACCAGAATATCGTCGGTCGCGCGTTCTTTATCTGGATGAATTTCAGCAATTTGAAACGCATCGGGACATTCCACTGAGCTTCACCGCATTTGACCGCACCACACGCCGCGCGATGTCGTTCAGCGCGCGCGGCGTGTTATGACGCTACTTTAAGAACGTGCGGTAAGGTCGCTTCACTACGCTTTTTCCGTTGGCCGCCCTGCGTTTTCGCCGGGGCGAGCGCCCGCGTTATACTCTGCACATGCCCCTATCTCCGTTGGAAAGCCGTTTGCGCTACGAGTTTCGCAATGCGGAATTGTTGCGCCAGGCTTTAACTCACCGCAGTCACAGTGCCACGCATAACGAACGGCTCGAGTTTCTTGGCGACTCGGTTCTGAATTGCGCGGTGGCTGCGCTATTGTTCCAACGTTTCGGCAAACTGGACGAAGGCGACCTGTCGCGCGTCCGCGCCAATCTGGTCAAACAGCAGTCGTTGTACGAAATTGCTCAGGCCCTGAATGTTTCGGAAGGCCTGCGGCTGGGCGAAGGCGAACTGCGCAGCGGTGGCTTCCGGCGCCCGTCCATCCTCGCTGACACGCTCGAGGCCATTCTGGGTGCCATCTTCCTGGATGGGGGTTTCGACGCCGCCCAGACGGTCATCAAGCGGCTCTATGTGCCGATTCTCGACCATATCGATCCGCGCACGCTCGGCAAGGATTCCAAGACGCTCCTGCAGGAGTATCTGCAGGGCCACAAGATTGCGCTCCCTACTTATACTGTCGTCGCAACGCATGGTGCGGCGCACAATCAACAGTTCGAAGTCGAGTGCACGGTTCCGAAGCTCGAAGTGAAGGTGTCCGGTTCCGGCGCCAGCCGTCGCGCGGCCGAGCAGGCTGCCGCCAAGAAGGCGCTCGATGAGGTGATGGCGGCGGCGCCCGCGGTCGTGGCAAAGCCGAAGCGCTCGAAAGGCGCCCGCGCGGCCAAGCACGCCGAGCCGGAGATCGTCCCCGGCGTGACTGGTGTGCAGGCCGCGCTCGATCTGCGCGCGCCGGATCGCAAGAACGAGCGTCATCCGCGCGGCGAGCTCAAGGCTACCGTCGCCGAAGCCCTGGCCGAGCGGCCGGTGTCCGCTCCGGCGCCCGCGCCAGCAGTTGCGCCGCTCGCGGTGATCCGTGCAGCACACGTCGAATATAGCAACCAGGCCGCGCCGGAGAAGGACAAGACGGACAAGGCCGAAAAGACCGACAAATCCGACCTCCACACACGCAGCACCGACAAACCCGCCACATCCCGGAGCCGCGAACTCGCGCCCGGCGTGGCGGCGCCTGCCGAACTCGAACCCGGCATTGCCGACGCGGTACACACGCGCGTCGCCGATGCGGGCCACTGATGTCATGGGCGGGCGTTTCGTCGCGCGTCCATACGAACTTGCCGTAGCCTGAAATATGAACGCTCCCACTCCCACCGGTTTTCGCTGCGGCATGGTCGCGATCGTCGGTCGCCCCAATGTCGGCAAGTCCACGCTGATGAACGCGCTGGTCGGCCAGAAAGTCAGCATCACGTCGCGCAAGGCGCAGACCACGCGCCATCGCATCACCGGCATTCATACCCTCGAGGACGCGCAGTACATCTTCGTCGACACGCCGGGCTTCCAGACCAAGCACAGCGGCGCGCTGAACCGCTCGCTCAATCGCGCGGTCACCTCCACGCTGACCTCGGTCGATGCAATTCTGTTCGTTATCGAAGCGGGCCGTTTCGGTCCGGACGACCAGAAAGTGCTCGACCTGATTCCGCCGTCGGTGCCGACCCTGCTGATCGCCAACAAGCTCGACCGTGTCTCGGATAAAGATTCGCTGTTTCCGTTCATGCAACAGGTGAGCGCACTGCGCCAGTTCAATGAGATCGTGCCGCTGTCCGCCAAGAATCTGGACGACATCAAGCGTCTCATGGCGACCGTCAAGCCGTTCCTGCCGGAAGGCGCGCCGATCTACGGCGAGGACGACCTGACCGATCGCAGCGAGCGTTTCCTCGCCGCTGAAATCCTGCGCGAGAAAGTGTTTCGCTGGACCGGTGACGAATTGCCCTATACCAGCACGGTGCTGATCGACAAGTTCGAGACGGAAGGCCGCCTGCGCCGCATTTTCGCCACCATCATGGTGGAGCGCGACATGCACAAGGCGATGATCATCGGTCAGAAGGGCGCCAAGCTGAAGCAGATCAGCACCGAAGCGCGTCTCGACATGGAAAAGCTATTCGACGGCCCGGTGTATCTGGAAACCTTTATCAAGGTAAAGAGCGGCTGGGCCGACAACGAAGCCGGACTCCGTGCGTATGGGTACGAATGACGCATGGATGACGCTGCAACCCGACGCTGAACCGGACGACACTGGCCCGGATGCGTCGGCGCGCGAGCCATCGAAGGCTCGCGCATCGAAGAAATCTTCGGCTGCCTCTGCCGCGCCTGACGCCGCCGGCGAACCGCGCAAGACACCACCGCGCCGATCGCCGCGCAGTGGCGGGTCCGAGTACAAGGTCAGCGAGCAGCCGGCCTTCGTGCTGCACAGCTATCCGCATCGAGAGACCAGTCTGATCATCGATGTGCTGACGCGCGATCATGGCCGCCTCGCCCTGGTGGCGAAAGGCGCCAAGCGTCCGCACTCCGCGTTGCGTGGCGTGCTGCAGACCTTCCAGCCGCTCGCGCTGTCGTGGGCGGGCAAATCCGAACTGCGAACGCTGACCGGCGCCGAGTGGGTGGGCGGCATGCTGCCGCTCGCCGGAGACGCGCTGTTGTGCGGCTTCTACGTCAACGAATTGCTGGTCAAATTCTGTGGCCGCGAAGATCCCCATCCGCAACTGTTCCAGCACTATGTCGTCACGCTGGCGCGTCTCGCGCACGACGAACCGGCCGTGCAAGTGCTGCGTTCTTTCGAGCGCGTGCTGCTGCGCGAAACCGGCTACGCCATGGCGCTCAACCGCACGGTGTCGCGCAAGACCGTGACCGCCGAGGGCCGCTACGTGTTCGATCCGGAGCGCGGCGTGCGTGAAGCGTCCGACGATCTGCCCGCGCAATGGCCGGTGATTGCCGGCCAGACCTTGCTCGATATGGAAGCGGACGATTACCATCGTGCCCAGACCGTGGCGCAAAGCAAAACCCTGATGCGCTTTCTGCTCAATACTTACCTTGGCGGCACGCCGCTCGCGACGCGCCAGATTCTGATCGACCTGCAGAACTTATGAGCTTCTTTCTTACGTCGCCTGAAGTGATCGACCTGGGCGTGAATATCGATCACGTCGCCACGCTGCGCAATGTGCGCGGCACGTCCTACCCGGATCCGATCCGCGCGGCGCTCGACGCCGAAGCGGCCGGCGCCGATGCGATTACGCTGCACTTGCGTGAGGATCGCCGGCACATCGTCGACGCCGATGTACGCAAGCTGCGTCGGCTGCTCAAGACACGCATGAACCTCGAATGCGCGGTCACACAGGAGATGCTCGACATCGCCTGCGAAGTGCAGCCGCACGATGTCTGCCTCGTGCCCGAAAAGCGCGCGGAGCTCACCACGGAAGGCGGTCTCGACGTCGCCGGCCAGTTCGAAGCCGTGCGAGCCGCGTGCAAGCAACTCGCCGCGGCGAACTCGCGCGTGTCGCTCTTCATCGACCCGGACGAAACGCAAATCCGCGCCGCCCACGAAGCCGGCGCGCCGGTGATTGAGTTGCATACCGGCCGTTACGCCGAAGCGCACGACCTGGTCGAGCAGCAGCGCGAGTATGAGCGTGTGGTGCGCAGCGTCGAATTCGGCCGGTCGCTCGGCATCAAGGTGAACGCCGGCCACGGCCTGCATTACACGAATGTCCAGCAGATCGCGGCGATCGACGGCATCGTCGAACTGAATATCGGTCACGCGATCGTCGCGCATGCGATTTTCGCCGGCTGGGACAACGCTGTGCGCGAGATGAAGGCGATCATGGTCGCCGCGCGTCTCGCCGCGCGCGCTTAACGCATCGTCGCGTATGGCTATCTACGGCATCGGCACAGACGTCATTCAGGTCAGTCGTGTGGCGGCGGTGATGACGCGGACGAACGGGCGCTTCGCCGAGAAGGTGCTCGGCCCGGACGAACTGAAGATCTATCACGCGCGTCAGGCCCGCTCGGCCGTGCGCGGACTCGCGTTTCTCGCCACCCGGTTTTCGGCGAAAGAAGCCTTCTCCAAGGCCATCGGACTCGGGATGCGCTGGCCGATGACCTGGCGCGCTCTGCAGACGCTCAACGAACCGAGCGGCAAGCCGATGGTGGTGGCCTCGGGCGAACTGGCCGAATGGCTCACGGCACGCGGCATCACGGCCCAGGTCACGATCAGCGACGAGCATGACTATGCGGTGTCGTTCGTGATCGCCGAGACGGCCGACCCTTCGAACCTGGCTACGTCCTGAGTTCTCCCGGCGCGGGGTCAGCAACCCGCGTCTTCTTTTTTTGCTTGCGGAATTCAATGAAAACCAATCCCGGACCGGTGATGCTCGACGTGGTCGGCAAAACGCTGAGCGCCGACGACACACGCCGTCTTGCACATCCGATGACTGGCGGCGTGATCCTGTTCGCGCGCCACTTCGAAAACCGCGCGCAACTGATTGCGCTGACCGACGCGATCCGCTCGGTACGTGAAGACCTGCTGATCGCGGTCGATCACGAAGGCGGTCGCGTGCAGCGCTTCCGCACCGACGGCTTCACCGTGTTGCCGGCCATGGGCAAGCTCGGTGCGCTGTGGGATTCGGATGTTTTGCGCGCCACCAAGGTCACCACGGCGGTGGGCTATATCCTCGCGGCCGAATTGCGTGCATGCGGGATCGACATGAGCTTTACGCCGGTGCTCGATCTGAACTACGGCCAGTCGCAGGTGATCGGCGACCGCGCGTTTCATCGCGACCCGCGCGTGGTGACGATGCTCGCGAAGAGCCTGAATCACGGCCTCGCGTTGGCGGGCATGGCCAATTGCGGCAAGCATTTCCCCGGACACGGTTTCGCGACCGCGGACTCCCATGTCGCCATGCCGGTGGACGAGCGTCCGCTCGAGACCATTCTGCGCGACGACGTGGCGCCGTACGACTGGCTCGGCCTCGCGCTGGCCTCGGTGATCCCCGCTCATGTGATCTATTCGCAGGTCGACTCGAAGCCGGCCGGGTTCTCGCGTATCTGGTTGCAAGAAGTATTGCGCGGCAAGCTGCGTTTTTCGGGCGCCATCTTCAGCGACGACCTCTCGATGGAGGCCGCACGCCAGGGCGGCACGCTCACCGAAGCCGCGAGCGCCGCCTTGCAGGCGGGCTGCGACATGGTCCTGATCTGCAATCAGCCTGAGGAAGCCGAGAAAGTGCTCGACGCGTTGCGCTTTGCTCCGTCAATAGAATCGCAGGCGCGCCTCAAGCGGATGCGCCCGCGCGGCAAGGCGCTCAAGTGGAGCAAGCTGGTGGCCGAGCCCGAGTATCTGCAGGCCCAGGCGCTGTTGCGCAGCGCGTTTGAGTGAACGCGGACCATCACGCGCGAAGCACAAAGCAGAAATAAAACGGCCGAAGGCGGCGCTGTTGCACCGCTTTCGGCCGGTCTGCATGGTACGAAAAACAATCAGTTCAAACGCATCCGCTGCAGCTTGTTGTAAAGCGTTTTTGGACTGATCCCCAGCAGCGACGCGGCGCGATGCCGCGTGCCGCCCACCGCGTCGAGCGTGGCGCGAATCAGCATCTCCTCCACATCCGCGAGCGGTGTGCCCACCGTCACCTGCACGCGGCTGCCGTTCAGATCGCGGCCGCCGGCTGAGCCGGCTTCGTCGGCGCGCAGCGTTTCGAGCACGTCGCCCGATGCGTGATACGCGCGCTGGACACGCCCTTGCAGTTCGCGCACATTGCCAGGCCATTCATACGAGAGACATTCGCGCAGGAAATTCGGTCCGATCTGTTTGGTGGCGTCGGTCGCGCCGCGGGCGCTCGCTTCGCGATTCAGTTCGTCCACCAGCGCTTGCGCAAAGAGCGCCGCGTCGTCGCCGCGTTCGCGCAGCGGTGGCAGGGCCACCGCGGCTGCGTCGAGGCGCAGGGCGAGATCCTCGTGAAGGCTGCCGTCGGCCACTGCCGCGCGCGGCGACTTGCGGGTCGAGGCGATCAGCCGGAAATCCGTGACCATCTGGTGCGTGCCGCCGACCCGCATGAAAGTCTGCGAATCGAGCGCGCGCAACAAAGCTTCCTGTTGAGGGCGCGGCAATTCGGCGATCTCGTCGATGAACAACGTGCCGCCGCTGGCCTGTTCGAACAGACCTTGCTCGCGATGCTCGGCGCCGTTGAATGCGCCGCGCTCGTGGCCAAACAGGACGCTGTCGAGCGAGCGGTTTGCCGCGAGGTTGGCGGCGGTACGGCAATCGAAGGTCACGAACGGCCCTTTGCGGCGCCGGCTCATCTCATGCAGCGTGCGCGCGGTGACTTCCTTGCCGGTGCCCGCTTCTCCGGAGATCAGGACAGCAGCTTCGGTGGGCGCGTTGTGCTCGATCAGGTCGTACACGTGTTGAATCGCGCCGCTTCTGCCGAGCATGGGTCCGAAGCGACCGAGTTGGCGCAAGGTCGCGCGCAGGGTCTGGACTTCCTCGGTCAGTTCGTACGGACGTGGAATGCGCGCCAGCAGACTGCGCAGACGCGGGATATTGACGGGCTTCAGCAGGTAGTCCCAGATTCCGTGCCGCAGACCTTCAATCGCGCTTTCGACGGTGGCGTTGCCCGTCATCACGATGACAGGCAGGGCGCCGCCGGGCGGTTGCGCCGGCAGATTATGGAGCAGGTCGAGGCCGCCGCCGTCGGGCAAATTCAGATCGACCAGCACGACGTCGGGAATAAAGCGCGTCAGCGCCGCGCGCGCTTCGGCGAGCGTCGTTGCGGTATCGACCGAAAAGCCGTCGGCGGCGAGAATCGCGGACAGACCTGACAGACTGTTGGGATCGTCTTCGACAATCAGGGCGTGTGGCATGGCGAGCGCTATTTGAAGTTGATGGAAGTCCTCTGCGTCAGCGCCGTGGATGCGGCGCCGTGCAGAGGTGCGGTGGTCATGCGCTGTTCCTCACAGAATACAGCGCACGGCGCGCGGTTAATCCCGGTATTCATCGAAGAAGCGGTTCACTTCGCGCACCGCTTCTTCGCGAGTTTTGCCGTATCGCTCCTGAATCAGCCCGGCGAGTTTTTCGGCGCGACCTTCGGCCTTCGTCAACTCGTCGTCCGTCAACTCGCCCCACGCGGTCTTCGCCTTACCGATCATTTGCTTCCACTTGCCTTCAGCGATGTCGTTGTTCATGGCGCATCTCCGTGTCCAGTGAAAAAGAAAAGTGGCCTCGTGAGGCCGATGCTCTTCTGTAGCAGGGAGCGTGCCCAGCAATTACTTAAGCTAATCAATGGTGTGTCGCGCGTTTAGGGGCTTGCGATGGATTCAGGCCGGAAAAATCGAAAACCATACCGGTAAAGTTTTCCTCAACCATACACGGTCGCGGAAAAAAGAAAAAGCGCCCAAAAGGGCGCTTTTTAATTCGGCCGCGCGCTCCGCTGCGAGCGGGGCGGGCCTTGCAGACCAATTGCCGTTAGGCGCGGCTGCGGTATTCGTGCGTACGCGTGTCGATTTCGATCTTGTCGCCGATGTTGCAGAAGAGCGGCACTTGCAGTTCGTAGCCAGTTTGCAGCTTCGCGGTCTTCAGCACCTTGCCCGACGACGTATCGCCCTTGACAGCCGGTTCCGTGTAGATGATTTCGCGGACCAGCGTGGTCGGCAGTTCGACCGAAATGGCCTTCTCGTTGAAGAACACGACTTCGCAAGCCATGCCGTCTTCGAGGTAGTTCAGCGCGTCGCCCATCATTTCGGCTTCGACTTCGAACTGGTTGTAGTCGGCGTCCATGAACACGTACATCGGGTCAGCGAAGTACGAGTAGGTCACTTCCTTGCGGTCCAGTTGCACGACGTCGAACTTGTCGTCGGCCTTGTACACGGTTTCCATGCCTGCGTTGGTCAGCAGGTTCTTGAACTTCATCTTGACGACGGCGGAGTTACGGCCCGATTTGTTGTATTCGGCCTTTTGCACGACCATCGCGTCTGCGCCGATCATCACGACGTTGCCGGTGCGGAGTTCCTGTGCGGTCTTCATAAAACTGTCCTGTACGAAATAAGTAGCTTCAACTGTGCTCAACGGCATACGGCGCAAGCGGGTACGGCACCTTTCGCTGCTGTTTGCGGCTTGCTCGCGAAGCTGCAAAACGGGCTGCTAACGAAGCCTGCCGCGGGCGTGGCCGGTACTGCGAGGCCTGCGCCTGCTCGCCGCGGTTGCCCGCGGCCCGTCACCTTCCGATAACTTGATTTACCCGGAGCGGGCGCGTACACGAGTGGCGCCGATGCACGAGGACGACCCGGTTTTAGTGAAGACACACCTCTCGGTGCCGGAGTTCGCCGCCGCCATCGCGCCGCGCTTGCGTCGTCGGCCGTTGGATAACCGCTTATTTTAACTGACTTTTTGCGAATACGGCCAGATTTCCGGCGAGGTCGCCGAGGGCCGCCAGTTCGCGTGCCCATTGCGCCGCGCGCTGCGCGAGGACGGCCTCGTGGCGCTGGAAATCCGCCCAGTCCGGCTGGCCGACGCCGTTCCAGGCGTGCCAGAAGCGCGCCAATGCTGCGCGCGCCTTGGCGGGCAGCGGGTCGGCGTAGTGGGCGAGGGCGGCGTCGAGCTTCGGCAGGTGGGCGTCGTCGGCTTGCGGGTAGATGTGCCAGACGAACGGACGCGCGGCCCATTGGGCCCGCACGAAGGAGTCCTCGCCGCGCACGAAGTTGAGGTGGCTGGCCCAGAGCAACGCGTCGTAGCCGGGCTGGTCGGTGAAGAACAGTGCGTGGGCGCGCAGGTTGCCGCGGTCGGCATGGGTTCCCGCCGCAAACGACGGCAGGCCGAAAAAGCGCGCGAGTCCACCGGAAATTCGCCCTTCCGGCACCAGTAGCACGACGGGAGCGGGGCTGTCGCGCCACTGTTCGAGCAGACTGTCGAGCGCGGGATTTTCGTAGGAGAACAGCGAAATGACGGTAGCGTCCGGGCCGGGGGCGCCCTGGCCGGTCGTGTGGCGCCACCATGTTTCGCGCGCTTGTGGCGAGGCTTCGAAGGCTGCCCGGGTGGCGTCCAGGTGGTGTTCCTTCAGTACACCGCCGGTGCCGGGGCCCAGACCCGGAAAGAAGAACGTTTTCGTCAACGGATAGCGCGGGTGCGGCGACTGGCGCAGATGAAAATCCGCGACCCAGTCCTCGCCGCTCAGGTATTCCAGATTCAGCCAGACGGGTGCGCGCTCGCGACGCGCCATTGCGGCGACGTAGACATGCGGCAGTTCGCAGCCGAATGCCTCGATCACCACGTCCGCCACTTCGAGCGTGTCGCCCGCGTGCGCCGGCTCGTGCCAGTGTTCGATGACGATTCCGCTCACCGCCTGGCGGCTGCGGTCGACGGCAAGCGCGGGGCAGAGCTTCTGGAACGCGTGCAGATCGTCGACGAAAATGCGCACCTGCCAGCCGTGCTCGCTCGCCAGTTGGCGTGCGAGTCGCCAGCAGACGCCGATATCGCCGAAGTTGTCGATCACGGCGCAAAAGAGATCGCAGGCGATGGCGCCGTCCACCGGCAGCGCGGCGCTGCTGGACGGTGTGCTCTGCGAAACAGAATGCTGTGGCGGGGCGGAAGGGCGCGCGGGGGACATGATGGCGGGCATCCGGGTCTCGGACGCGTGCGGAATGTTCTAAACTGGCGATTCTAGTGCGACACGACACCCTTCGTGTAGAGGGCGCCGAAGCTCTTTAAGGCGGCATTATTTAGGTGTGGCAAGGCTTTCGCGCAATACTACCTGAGGAATTTTCGCAGGTACAACAGCGGGAAGTAGCTTGCGAGCAGTTCTCGGTGGACTATGTTTTTGCGCCATCGACAGCTGGATTAACTCAGAAAGCGTTGTATCCGAACGACACTTCCTAGGAAATGTTGTTACGGAGAATTACGACGCTTAAAACGACAATAGCGCAGGTCCCTCTCACCATCTTCGCGATGGTTGGTCGGTCACGTGCATAAATCTGAACCTAAAGACCCTCGAAGGGTTAAAAGCTCTGTTTGTCATTGTTCAACTGTGGTGTTCTAGCAGCAGCGAACCGTTTGTACGACCAAACGTAGCCTAGGAAGACATGCGTCACTGGTAACGGTGGGGTGTGAAGCTCTTCCGACAATGTAGCCTCCTGAAGTTTTCGGGCAGTCAGGTGTTGCGAAACACGTGGCTGGAAGATCGTCAGCAGCGATGATCCAGGAGCTAGGCTGGCCGATACGGTCAATGTAAGTGAACCGCTGATAAACCTCGTTACCAGTGTTGAGCCAAATGCTGCTCGGGCTCTAGTCAAACGGCGCGTGGCCAGTTAGTCCACTTAGAATTTGGGCTACGTCGTTGAAGTGCCACCGGGGGATAGGCGGGACCTAAGTCGGTCGTGTGACAGGCAGGGAACGTGGTAAGCCCGTATCGTCGCCAATCGAAGCTGATTGGCAAGGTGGATCGCAAGATCCATTGACGGTGGTGCGGGTATGGGAGGACGGAAAAAGCGAATGGCAGTCTGTAATCGGCTGCATAGGGGTTGGGACATTACTCCACGCGAAAGCGGGCAGACTTCCGTCTGGTCTACCGTCGCAAGACGGCTGACAGACCCTTGAAACTTGGTGATCCAGACGATTTCGTCCGGATCAATTGAAATTCTCCCTAGCGGGTGCGTATTTTCCCCGCTGGGGAAGATGCGTCTCCTGTCCGGGACTTTCTTGTCCAGTAAGGAGAGCAGCATGGAAGAATCAGTCCGAAAGGGCGGATCTGCGCTTTCCCACGCGCCGGACCACTGGCACGCCGTAGATTGGCGTCGGGTTGAACGGAACGTGAGGGGAATGCAGATTCGAATTGCGAAGGCAACGCAGGAAGGCAACTGGCGTCGGGTGAAAGCCCTGCAACGGATGCTGACCCGCACGTTGTCCGCGAAGCTGTATGCGGTACGACGTGTTACGCAAAATACAGGCGCGCGAACGGCTGGAGTCGATCGCGAACTGTGGGTGACGCCTGAAAGTCGACTGGCAGCAGTCGACGGGTTAAAGCGGCGCGGATATCGGCCTTTGCCACTACGGAGGGTTTATATCCCGAAAGCCAATGGGCAGGAGCGCCCTCTGGGTATTCCAACCATGCGAGACAGGGCGATGCAGGCCCTGTATCTACTGGCTCTCGAGCCCGTGGCTGAAACGACGGGCGATCTGAATTCGTACGGGTTCAGAAGAAGTCGCGCGACGGTTGACGCCATGTCCCAGCTATTCCAATGCCTCAGACGGGAAGAGTCGTCGGCATGGGTGTTGGAGGCGGACATTAAGGGATGCTTTGACCACATTAACCATGACTGGTTGGAAACCAATGTCCCAATGGACAGCGAGATCCTACGGAAGTGGCTGAAATCCGGTCTGCTTTATCGGGGCCGGTATCAGGCGACAGAAGCCGGAACGCCTCAAGGGGGCATCATTTCCCCGACGCTGGCGAACATGGCGCTGGACGGGTTGGAACGGGACCTTACGAAACACCTCGGTGCCAAGTTTGGAATCGGTAAAGCCTCGGAACTAAAAATCCATGTTGTGCGGTATGCGGATGACTTCGTGATTACGGGTATCTCGAAAGAGGTCTTGGAAAGGGAGGTCAGGCCTTGGGTGGAAGCATTCCTCGCAGTTCGAGGTCTGCGGCTGTCTGAGGAAAAGACGCGCATCGTATGCATTGACGAAGGTTTCGATTTCCTAGGGTGGAACTTCCGGAAATATTCGGGAAAACTTCTCATTAAACCGAGCAAGAAAAACGTGAACACGTTTTACCGCAAGGTGGCGGAAACGATCAGCGCGAACAAGACGACCAAGCAGGCGGATCTAATCCGCAAGCTGAATCCGATGCTGCGGGGTTGGGCACAGTATCACCAACCCGCGGTCGCCAAGCAGGCGTTCATTCGCATGGAGCATCTGGTTTTTCAGAGACTCTGGCGGTGGGCCAAGAGGCGGCATCCAGACAAGAATACCGAATGGGTTAAACGGAAGTATTTTCACTCGGTCGGTGGTCGAAGCTGGGTGTTTGCCACACCTGCAGTACGACATGACGGTAGCACCGCGATGCTGGAGCTCTATCACACCAGTGGTACGGAGATCCGGCGACATAGGAAGGTGAAAGGGGAGTTCAACCCCTTCGATCCGATCTGGGAGCCGTACAGTGAAAAGCTGCGACAGAAGCGGATGGAGCGATCCAGAGGTTATCTGAAACAGTGGTACAAACTGTATGCGTCGCAGAGCGGCAATTGTGCGCACTGCGGCCACGCTCTCGAGTTTGATACGGGTTGGCACGACCATCATCTCGTGTACAGGATGCATGGCGGTACCAATGCCTTGTCAAATCGCGTGTTACTTCATCCTGATTGTCACCGGCAAGTGCACGTTGGTAGCATTGCTGTAACTAAGCCGGTTCCGATGTAATCTTGACGGGACTTTGAAAAGGTAACTTTTAACGTAGGCTTGAGCCGTATGCGGGGAAACTCGCACGTACGGTTCTTAGGGGGCCCTTCTTCCGTAAGGAAGGGGGGCTACCCTACAAGCACTCATCCTATTCTCCGCGTGAATCCAGACGCGGTGCTCACACCGATTCTGCATGACCCAATCCGACGCGCCCGACGCCCCCGAAGCTCCCGAAGCATTTGAGCCAAAGAAGATACTCGCCCAGTTGCCGCATCTGCCTGGCGTCTACCGCTATTACGACACGCATGGCGCGGTGCTGTACGTGGGCAAGGCGCGCGATCTGAAAAAGCGTGTCTCGAGCTACTTCACGAAGACGCTGCTGTCGCCGCGCATCGCCATGATGGTGACGCGGATTGCGCGCATCGAGACGACGGTCACGCGTTCCGAGGCCGAGGCGCTGCTGCTCGAAAACAACCTGATCAAAGCGCTCGCGCCGCGCTACAACATCCTGTTTCGCGACGACAAGTCGTACCCGTATCTGAAGCTCACGGGTCACAAGTTTCCGCGCATGGCCTACTACCGCGGCTCGGTGGATCGCAAGAACCAGTATTTCGGACCGTTCCCGAGCGCGTGGGCCGTGCGTGAAAGCATCCAGATCCTGCAGCGCGTGTTCCAGTTGCGTACCTGCGAAGACTCGGTGTTCAACAACCGCACGCGGCCCTGCTTGCTGCATCAGATCGGGCGCTGCACGGCGCCGTGCGTCGCTGCGATCAACGAAGAGGATTACGCGCGCGACGTCACCAATGCCTCGCGTTTTCTGCTGGGTCGGCAAAGCGAAGTGATGAAGGAGCTCGAAGAGAAAATGCGCGCGTTTGCCGGCGAGCTGAAGTTCGAACAGGCCGCGGCGGTGCGCAACCAGATGAGTTCGCTGTCGACGGTGCTGCATCAGCAGGCGATCGAAGTGGGCAGCGACAGCGACGTGGACATTCTCGCAGTCGTGGCCCTCGGTGGCCGCGTGTGCGTGAATCTCGCGATGGTGCGCGGCGGCCGGCATCTGGGCGACAAGGCTTATTTTCCGTCGCACGTGGAAAGCGCGTTGACCGTCGACGAGGGCGGTCTGGACGATGGCGACGCCGATGCGCAGGGCGTGCTGCAGGCGGCTGTCGCGCAAGGGTTGCGGGTGGCGGAAGAGGCGAGGTTCGCGAGCATGGCCGCGCAGCGCAAAGCGGCTGCGATGGATGAAGACGCCACCCTCGACGCGCTGGCCATTGCGCAGGATCTGCCGCCGGAAACGGATGACGTCGAGGACGGTACGCCGGACGAGCCGGATGATGACGCGGCGGACGCGCTTGCCGATGATGTCGTCGCGGGGGTCGATACGGCGGCGTCCGCGCAAGCGTCCGTGCAAGCAGAAGCAACCGGCGACGAAGCCGCTGCCTCGGGCAAACCCGCGCGCCGCCGCGTGACCGGGATCGAATCTGAAGTGCTGGAAGCGTTCATCGCCCAACACTACCTGGGCAACCGCGTGCCGCCGGTGTTGGTCGTCAGTCATGCGCCGGCGAACCGGGAACTGGTCGACCTGCTGATCGAACAGGCGGCCCACAAGGTCACGCTGTTGCGTCAGCCGCAGGGACAAAAACGCGCGTGGCTGGCGATGGCCGAGCAGAACGCGCGGCTCGCCCTGGCGCGGCTGCTCTCGGAACAGGGCTCGCAGCAATCGCGTACACGCATGCTTGCCGACATACTCGGTCTCGAAGTGGACGACCTCGCGCATCTGCGCATCGAATGTTTCGACATCAGCCACACCATGGGTGAGGCGACTCAGGCCTCGTGCGTGGTCTATCACCATCACAAGATGCAGTCGTCGGAGTACCGGCGCTACAACATCGCCGGCATCACCCCGGGCGACGATTACGCCGCCATGCGCCAGGTGCTCACGCGCCGCTACGAAAAGATGGTCGCGCAAGCCGCCGCGAACGCCGCCGAAGAAGCACTCGAGCGGCCCGCGTCCGATCCAGCGGCTGACCCGGCGCTCGCCGCCGATGCTCCCGAGCCGGCCGCGGGCGGCGTGTTGCCGAACATTGTGCTGATCGACGGCGGCAAAGGCCAGGTGGAAATTGCACGCCAGGTGTTTACCGAAGTAGGTCTCGATTGCGGCATGCTGGTCGGCGTCGCGAAAGGCGAGGGGCGCAAGGTCGGCCTGGAAACCTTGATTTTCGTGGATGGTCGCGCGCCGCTCGAACTCGGCAAGGAGAGTGCGGCCTTGATGCTGGTCGCGCAGATCCGCGACGAGGCGCACCGCTTTGCCATCACCGGGATGCGCGCGAAGCGAGCCAAGACCCGCCAGACCTCCCGCCTCGAAGAACTCGAAGGCGTGGGCGCGAAGCGCCGTCAAAGGCTGCTTGCGCGCTTCGGCGGCTTGCGCGGCGTGGTGGCGGCGAGTGTCGAAGACCTTGCCAGCGTCGACGGGATTTCGCTTTCGCTGGCCGAGCAGATTTATCGGCAATTGCACTGATTACGCAAAATGACGGGGCGGCCGGATGGAGTGCCCCGTCCCCGCCAAAACCCCTGGACATGCCGGATTGCCGCGTGTTTGCGGCCTGTTTGCTTGTGGCAGGCCTTATGACACGGCACAATTGCAACTCCCTTGTCAGACGCTGCGCCTGCCCATGCCGTTTAATTTCCCGATTTTCCTGACGTGGCTGCGGATTGTTCTGATTCCGCTCGTGGTCGGCGTGTTTTATCTGCCGGACATGATGATGAGCCCCGCGCACCGCAATTTTGCGGCCGCGACGATTTTCATCCTGGCAGCGTTGACCGACTGGTTCGACGGGTACCTCGCCCGCAAATGGAACCAGACCTCGGCATTCGGTGCGTTCCTCGATCCGGTGGCCGACAAGCTGATGGTGACGGCGGCGCTGCTCGTGCTGGTGCAACTGGCACGGCTCGATTCGGCGATCGCGCTGGTGATCGTGGGGCGCGAGATCGCCATTTCGGCATTGCGTGAATGGATGGCGCAGATCGGCGCATCGAAGAGTGTGGCGGTGAATTCGCTTGGCAAGTTCAAGACCGCGTGCCAGATGGTCGCGATCCCGATGCTGCTGCTTTACGGTCCGGTGACGCTTGTACCCGGCGTGGTGATCGATACGCGCGTGTGGGGTCTGTGGCTCATCTTGCTGGCAGCGTTCCTGACGATCTGGTCGATGCTCTACTACATGAAGCTTGCGTGGCCGCAGATTCGTGAACGGGGCGGGATCGTGTGAGTGGAAACTTTCGCATAAAAGACCTGCGTCAAAGGGGTTGACACGTTTCAGCGCTTTATACATAATCTCGTTTCTCCGATGCACGCAGTTCTGAACACCGGAGCGCAGTAAGCAGTGAATCAGCAGCAAAACGCGGGAGTAGCTCAGTTGGTAGAGCGCAACCTTGCCAAGGTTGAGGTCGCGAGTTCGAGCCTCGTCTCCCGCTCCAAATTTTTTGAAGCAGCGTTTTGTGTTGGCAAAGGTAGTAAGTAGCAAAACGTTGTTAGCAGGACCATGCGGGAGTAGCTCAGTTGGTAGAGCGCAACCTTGCCAAGGTTGAGGTCGCGAGTTCGAGCCTCGTCTCCCGCTCCACACATTCGGGGAAGCAAAGCTTCCCTTTTTGTTTGGTGGAGCAACCCGCCATCGAACAAATCTGCAAGCCCGTTGTACATGCAGCTTATTGCGACGGGTCGGCAGTCCGCTTACGGCGCGATAGCAAAGCGGTTATGCAGCGGCCTGCAAAGCCGTTTAGGCCGGTTCGACTCCGGCTCGCGCCTCCAGCTGTTATAAAAAGCCCCGACTTGTCGGGGCTTTTTTTTATTGGCGTGGGTTTTCTTCGAAGTGCTTGCCGCTTATCCCTCGCTCACCATCGTCATCCGGTTCCAGCGCCGACTCGAGTACTGCCGTAGCACACTCGCTCAGCTCGGCTGATAATCTCTGCGCGCAAGACAGGGTTGGCTAGCAGGACATCAAGGAGCGGTCTGCGCTTCGTTGTCCGCGTATGAAATACTCTCGACCCTATCCCGAACTGCCGACACCCATCCATGTACTTTCAGCTCGCCGGCACTCAGGTGCGGTTGCTTGGCTCAATGCATCTGTTTCCCGCCACCAGCCCGCGAATGCCTGCGTGCGTCTCGCAGGCGTTCGACTGGGCGGAAACGCTCGTCTTCGAATCCGATGCGCAGTCCGTCTTGCCGTTTCTGAAGCGGGAGGGTGGCGAATCTCTCGAGCACTTATTGCCGCCCGATGTGTGGCGCCGCCTGGATGCGACGTGGCCTTCCACTGGCGCGTTGGCGCCGCTCAGCGGATTGCGTCCGTGGGCCGCCATGATGGTGGCGCCGACGCTTTGCCAGCGCGTAGTGGAAGGCGTCGAGCCAAGGATGCTAAGAGAGGCCGACGCGCAAGCGAAGCCGTATCGCTTTCTGGAAACCGCTGCGGAGGTGGTGGCGTCGCTCGAGTCGATCCCGTTGTCTGCCATCGTCAGTGGACTCGAACTGCTGCTCGCCGATCTGACCGAGCCTCAGCGGACACTGGAGCGCATGCAGGCCGCCTGGCTGCAACGCGACCTGCAGGGGCTCTACGACGTCGCGGCCGAATCGCCGATGTTCAACTTGCCGGGCATTCGCAGCGCAATTCTCGACGCACGCAACCACGCCTGGGCGCCGCGCGTACGCGACGCGCTAGAAACGCCGAAGCGCACGCTCGTGGTAGTGGGCGCGCTGCATTTGTGTGGCCCCGGCAATCTGATCGAACACCTCGCGCATCGCGTGGAGCAGATTGGCGAGGTTGATTGAGCGGCGGTTGCGAACCGATGTCAGGCGCCGTTGCCTTGGCGGGAGGCTGGCAGACTCAGCCAGGCGCCAGGAGCCAGGAGCCAAGTGGCGAACGGCGTGCGGCGCAGCAAGCTGACGAAAGGATTGCGCCGGCTACTGATCGCGGCGCGTCCTATCTATCAGTACAGCTGATTTTATGTGGCCTCGCTGACCGTTTCCGAGTCTGCGTCGAGCCACAGACCTTCCGGTCGACCCAGTGATCGCAGCGCGGCTCGCCGCCTAGGACACCGCAAGGTACGCCGACAAGCCACCGTCAAAGGCCCAACCAAAACAGCGCATCTGACCGATTCACGCGCCGTTGGCGGCGCGGATCCGGCCCGCTATCCTCACGCGCGGCATTCGCGGCATAATTCTGCAATCGCCGCCCGTTCGGGCGCATCCCTTTTGACGTGTTTTCCATGAACGAGCCGCAGCATTCTTTAGCCACGTCGCATCCGCCCATTGAATGGCGCTGGAAATTCTTCGACGACCTGACTACCGCCGAGGTCTATGCCATGCTGGCCGCTCGCAACGAGGTGTTCGTGGTCGAGCAGAATTGCGTGTACGGCGATATCGACGGCCTCGATACCGAGGCATGGCATCTGTTCGCGTTCGGCCCAGGTGAGCCCCGGCCCAAGCTGGCAGGTTATCTGCGCGTGCTGTTACCGGATGAGAGCGACGCGGACATCCGCATCGGCCGCGTGCTGACCACCTTGAATTTTCGCGGCATGGGCCTGGGCAACAAGATGCTCGAACGCGCTGTGGGACACATTGCCGAGCAATGGCCGAACGTACCGGTCCGGCTGCACGCTCAGGCGCATCTGCAGGGTTTTTATGGCGCATTCGGTTTCGAGCCGATCTCGGACATCCATGAGGAAGATGGCATCCCGCACGTCTGGATGCGCACCGCCTGAGATCCGTCACGCGGCGCAGCGAATCGCCGCGCGCGCGTTACCACAACGCTGCGCGGCAGCCGTCAGTTTGCCTGGGCTGGCGACTTGACTGCAAATGGCGTATCGAGCGTCTCGCCATCGGAGAACTGCAGCTTCAGATGCACCGTGTCGCCAGGTGCCACCTTGTGCTGCGCGTGTTCCAGCATGATGTGATAGCCGCCCGGTGCGATGGCGACCTGGCCGTGCGCCGGGATGGTCAGCTTGTCCACCATCACCATCTGCTGTGTCGAGCCATTCGCTACTGATTGATGCAGCATCGTGCCCTGGTAGTCGTCACTGGAAATGTCGGTGAGATCGACTGGCTTGTCGCTCGAGTTGACGAGCGTCACGTAGCCGGCTGCGGGCAGATTGTTCGGCAACCAGCGAACCCACGCATGCTGCGCGGTAACGGCCTGCGGGCCGGCCGCGGCGGCCGGGGTGGCGAAGCTGAGCGAAAGGGCGAAGGCGCAGCCCAGTACTGCGAGAGATGAGATCTTGAGGTTCATAAACAGAGAGTTGGCAAGGGAGCAGGTTGGGCCGCGGACACGCTGCCCATCGTCAGGAAGGGTCGTCAATGATACGACGCAGGTCGGCGGCGATCACATCGGGCGAATCGCGGTCGGTGGCGAGCAGGCGTGCGTGGCCCTGCGGATCGAAGATGTAGACGGCGGAACTGTGTGTGACTTCATAGTTGCCGTTGGGGTCGCGCTTTTCCATCTGGTAGGCGACGCGATAATTGCGCGCCAGCGTCTCGATCTGCCGGTCGCTGCCGGTCAGGCCAACGGCGTGTTCGGCATCGAAAGCGCCGACGTAGTCATGCAGCGCCTGAGGCGTGTCGCGCGCCGGGTCGACGGTAATGAACAGGATGCGCACTTTGTGCGCGTCTGGGCCGAGTTTGGCGAGCACCTGCATCAGATGCGCCATGGTTTCCGGGCACACGTCAGGGCAGTGCGTATAGCCAAAGTAGACGAGCGCGGCGTCGCCTTTGAAGGTCTCGCCGGTAACGGGTTTGCCGTTATCGCCGGTGAGTGAGAAGTCGAGATCCGGCAAATGGCCGGTAACGTTCGTCAGATGCCAGGGCGCTTCCTTGTGGGTGCAGCCTGTCAACAGGCTGAGCGCCATGGAGAGTGCCAGCACGCCCGGCAACGCGATCCATGGCAGGCGTCGTGCGGCGCGCGCGTTGCGTGGCGATTCCGGTTCGTCCAACTGCACCCGTCGGCGTGAAGTTCTGGGGAACAAAGCAGGCATCCATGACTCGATTAAGAAAGGCGCCTCCGCGACGGCGCGTCGCGATGCGAAGCCGCCGGCAGCGTTCCGCGCGCGGACCTGGCAGCGTGGCTGGGACTGTATCGTAAATTGGTCGGGCGTGTCATACGTCGCCCCGGGGGACCGGCATCGCGGGGCAATATGACGCATCCAGTCCGGCAAAGCTGAATCGAAACCCAGCCAATCCGGAGCGTGCCGAGTTTGCCCGGAATTGGCGCCGCGGAAGGTGGATTCCCATGCCGGCGTTGCACTGAGCGTTACTTTCCCGAAAAATAGCGGGATGCGCGATAAGATGCGCACACTTTTGCGGCTGCGAGCGGCTGAAAGGCAAGATAAACCGATGCAAGCACTTCCGGCTGTTCTGTCTCCCAGCGAGACGGCATTTTTCTTCGATTTCGACGGCACGCTGGTCGAACTCGCCCCCACGCCCGACGGTGTGCTGGTGCAGCCCCAGGTCATCACGCTACTCACCGAACTGCGGCGCCTGACCAACGGCGCCGTGGCGGTTGTCTCGGGCCGCGGCATCGACAGTATCGACGCCTTTCTCGGTCTGCCCGATCTGCCCATTGCCGGCCTGCATGGCGCCGAACGGCGCGACTCGAACGGCGACACGCAGCGCATCGGCTTTCATGATGAACGCCTGCTGCGCATGGAGCAGGTGCTGGCCGAGGTCGTCAACCAGCATCCAGGCATGCTGCTCGAAATCAAGGGCGCGGCGCTGGCGCTGCATTATCGCAATGCGCCGGATCGCGAGCCGGTGGCGCGTCACGCCACTGAACGGCTGGTGGCGGACTATCCGGGTGCCTATGTGCTGCAACCCGGCAAGATGGTCTACGAGATCAAACCGAAAGACGTCGACAAGGGACGCGCCGTGCGGGCCTTTCTGGACGAGCCGCCGTTCACGGGTCGCCGGCCGGTCTTCGCCGGCGACGATCTGACTGACGAGAAAGGTTTTGCGGTCGTCAACGAGCGTGACGGCGTGTCGATCAAGGTCGGCCCCGGCGACACGATTGCGCGCTCGCGGCTCGACTCGGTCGGCGCGTTGCTCGACTGGCTCGACGCGATCGTCAGCGCGGCGCGCAACGCATGACGCGCATCCGGATTCGCTTCGTCCCTCGCTTCATTCCGAACGTTCTTTTGCACGGAAATCGCGCTTCATGAGTCGACTGATTATCGTATCGAACCGGGTCGCGCCGATCTCGGAAGGTGGCCCTGCGGCGGGCGGCCTCGCGGTCGGCGTCTACGACGCACTGAAGGAAACCGGCGGCATGTGGTTCGGCTGGAGCGGCGAGGTGCTGGCGTCGGGGCAGCCGCAGATCAAGGTCGAGGAACGCGGCCCGGTGACGTTCGCCACCATCGCTTTGGTTCGGCGCGACTACGACCAGTACTACCGCGGCTTTTCGAACGCCACCTTGTGGCCGGCGTTCCACTACCGGGCGGACTTGCTGCAATACGACCGGCACGACTTCGGCGGCTATTGCCGGGTCAACACGTGGCTCGCCCAGCAGCTCGTGCCGTTGTTGCGGCCCGACGACGTAATCTGGGTCCACGACTATCACCTGATTCCGTTTGCGCAAGCCTTGCGCGCGGCGGGCGTCAAAAACCGCATTGGCTTTTTCCTGCATATCCCGTTTCCCGCGTCGCAAGTGTTGCTGGCGGTGCCGCCGCATCGCGAGCTGGTCGAAGCGCTCTGCTCGTTCGACCTGCTTGGTTTCCAGACCGAGCCGGATTTGCGGGCGTTTTGCGATTACATCGTCAACGAGGCGAACGGCAAAGTCGAGATTCCGGCGCAGGGACCGGGCATCGTGCAGGCGTTTGGCCGGACCTTGAAGGCCTCGGCTTATCCCATCGGCGTCTATCCGGACGAGATCGCGGAGCTCGCGAAAGCGGGCGAGCGCGGCAAGCCGGTGCGCACGATGAAGGCCACGCTGCATTCGCGCAAGCTGATCATGAGCGTCGACCGGCTCGACTATTCGAAAGGGCTGGTGGAGCGCTTCCGTGCGTTCGAGCGGTTGCTCGAACACTCGCCCGCGCAACGCAACAAGGTGTCGTTCCTGCAGATCGCGCCGCCGACGCGCGCCGATCTGCATGCATACCAGGATATCCGTTTGCAGCTGGAAGGCGAGTCGGGTCGTATCAACGGCCGCTTCGCCGAACTGGACTGGGCGCCGATTCTCTACATTCATCGCCAGTACGAACGGTCGGTGCTGGCAGCGCTGTTTCGTACGGCCCACGTGGGTTATGTGACGCCGTTGCGTGACGGCATGAATCTCGTCGCCAAGGAATATGTTTCGGCGCAGGACCCGGACGATCCGGGCGTGCTGGTGCTGTCGCGCTTTGCGGGCGCGGCGCAGGAACTGGACGGCGCGCTGATCGTCAATCCGGTGGATATAGACGGGATGGCCGAGGCGCTGGCAACCGCCTTGTCGATGCCGCTCGCCGCGCGTCAGGCGCGCTACCGCGACATGATGGTGCAACTGCGCGAGAACAACGTGTCGGTGTGGCGCGATAACTTCATGCGCGATCTGCAAGCGGCGGGTGCCGCGCAGGATGAAGGCGAGATCGAACAGGTGACGCGCGAACCCTCGGACGGTTGACGAGGATCCGGTGGGCACAAAAAAGCCGCTTCGAGGTTTTCATCGAAGCGGCTTTTGTCTTTAAGCGAGGCGTGGCAGAGCGGCCTTGCCGCCGCCAGATATCAGACCACGTGCTGTTCGTCGACCTTCTTGCCGCCGGCGTGCAGCGTCGTACCCTTGCCGTACTGCTTTGACAGCAGATCGCGATACAGCCCCGGCCGGTTGCGCAGTTCTTCGGGCGTGCCGTCGTCGACGACCTTGCCCGTGCTCATCACGATGATCCGGTCGAAACTGTTCAACGTCGACAGCCGGTGCGCGATGGCAACCACGGTGCGCCCCACCATCAGCCGGTCGAGCGCTTTCTGGATGGCCTCTTCGGAAGCGCTGTCGAGCGCCGAGGTGGCTTCGTCGAGCAACAGGATCGGCGCGTTCTTCAGAATGGCGCGCGCAATCGCAATGCGCTGGCGCTGACCACCCGAGAGCTTGACGCCACGGTCGCCGACGACCGTGTCGTAGCCTTCCGGCATCGCTTCGATGAAGTCCGAGCAGCGCGCTTCCCGAGCCGCCGCCAGCACTTCTTCGCGGCTCGCTTCAGGTCGGCCATAGGCGATATTTTCGTAGACGGTACGGTGAAACAGCGCGATATCCTGCGGCACCACGGCAATGGCGTGGCGCAAGCTGTCTTGCGTGATCGTGCCGATGTCCTGGCCGTCGATCTTGATGTGACCGCCTTGCGTCTCATAGAAACGCTGCAACAGCGAAAGCACGGTTGATTTGCCTGCTCCCGACTTGCCGATCAGACCCACCCGTTGGCCCGGCTGGATATGCAGTTCGAAGTGATCGAGAATCGGCCGGCGACGCGGATAGGCAAACGTGACGCTCTCGAAATCGATGCGTCCGCCTTGCGGCACCAGTTCGACGGCGTCCGAGCGGTCTGGCATGCCGTGCGGCTCGAGCAGCGTACGTACCGCTTCGGCGAGCCGCGCCACGTGCTGCGTGACGTCGACGAGGGCGACGGCGAGGTCGCGCGTGCCGTGCAGGATGGTGAAGCCGAGCGAGCTGACCAGCACGATGTCGCCGGAGGTGGCCCGGCCGTTATCCCACAGC
Source organism: Paraburkholderia sp. GAS41 (assembly GCF_050436545.1). Taxonomy (NCBI): domain Bacteria; kingdom Pseudomonadati; phylum Pseudomonadota; class Betaproteobacteria; order Burkholderiales; family Burkholderiaceae; genus Paraburkholderia; species Paraburkholderia sp. GAS41. Next base: position 68,715 of record NZ_JBNDMK010000009.1, on the reverse strand, counting down.
CACAGTGCCCAGCCGAGCAACCCCGCTGACAGCATGGCCGTGATAACCGCGTGCAGGAGACGCAGCTTCTCGAGATAGAGCAGGCTCTGCTGGCGTGCATCCATCTCGGCCTTCACGGTGGCTCCAAAGCGCGCCTGTTCGCGAATCGTCATGCCGAACGCGCGCACGAGGCCCATGTTGCTGATGACGTCGACCAGTTCGCCGTCCACGGAAGCGGCCCGGGTGGCGAAGTGATGGTGACGCGCCGACCCGCGCCCGGCCAGCTTGTAAAGCACCACCGAGAGGATGGCAGAGCAGAACATCAAACCTGCCGCCATCAACGGATTGACCGCGGTGATCATGATGATGGCGCCAAGCACGGCGATACACGGCGGCAGCACGTTCCAGGCGGAGGTGTTCTCCGCCGTGTAGACCGCATTCGACGTGGCCGTGATGCGGCTCGCGAGCATGCCGGGCTGCTTTTCCGAGTAGTAGGTGGGCGAGTGGCCGCTCAGATACTGGAACAGGTCGCGGCGCAGGTCGCCGGTGACGGCCACGAAAGTGTGCGCGGCGACCCAGCCGCCGACCCGCCACAGCAGGTTATCAGCGGCAATCAGGCCGACAAGGATGGCGAACGCGCCCCACAGCGGACCCGGATGGTGCCGGCCGCCGCCGAGCACGTCGATCAGATGCTTGATGGCATATTGAGAGGCGAGCGCACAACCCACAGCCGCGAATACGCTGCACAGGACGGTCGCATGCGCGAGCGGGTGGCGGCGGATATAGCGAAACAAAAACGCAAGCGGCCTGTGCGCATAGCTCGCAAGCTTTGCGTTGTGGGCATTACGCTGGGCGATGGTGAGATGTTCCAATTGATCGTGTGGTCGGTGTGTTTCAGGTTATGTCATGCAACGGCATGGGCCACGGGACGCATCGCCACAAAAAGGCAGATGCTTCGCATTGTAAACACGCAAAAGGCATTCCGCCGAGTTTGAACGGCAACCGGACCCGACTGATTTCGCGATGGACATCCGCAAAACCCTATTTGCTCGACCCCGCCACGCGGCAGGCATTCATGCAGATTGCGGAATAATTTCGGGATATAATTACAAACGCCATTCAACGCGCCGAGAGTTCTGACTGCGCGGAGAAGGGCGGCACGCTGGGAGCAATGACGGAAGAATTTGCAAAAAATGGGTTGCTGGCTATCCGCCACAACCAGCCCTTACTGTAGAACTGTCTTATAAAACAAGGGTTTGTAAAGTGTTTCCGCTTTGTAACAACGTAAAGTGTTTGAAATGTCCGCGTCGCGCGGGACTTCCGGCACCCATAATGCTTGCTCGGTCGTCCCACGAAATTATCTGACAGTTTGTCAACGAGTCTGACGCACGTGCGTTTACGGCACATGTACAGCCTGGTGACGATGATCAGTCTGGGCATCCTTACCAAGCGATCCATCGCAGGATTTCTCGAAGAAACAGGCTTGTGCCGGCTTTTTCCGGCACGACTGGCCAGGCGAGCAAAGCGAGTCGCTTTTAACAAACCGCAGTACTTTTGCCTGTTTTTTTAAGGAGTTCTCTCTATGCGAATCGCACAAATCGCTCCGTTGCACGAGGCGGTTCCTCCCAAGCTGTACGGCGGAACGGAACGGGTGGTGTCCTACCTGACCGAAGCACTGGTCGAGCAAGGGCATGATGTGACGCTGTTCGCGAGCGGCGATTCGCAGACCTCGGCGAAGCTCGAAGCTTTCTGGCCGCAGGCGCTGCGCCTCGACCCGACCATCCGCGACGTGATGGCGCCGCATATGCTGCTGCTGGAAGAAGTGCGCCGTCGCGCGGACGAGTTCGATGTGCTGCATTTCCACATCGACTACTACCCGTTCTCGCTGTTCGCGCGTCAGCCGGTGCCGTTCCTGACCACCTTGCACGGCCGTCTCGACCTGCCCGAACTGCAACCCATTTTCAACACGTTCAGCGACGTGCCGGTGGTGTCCATCTCGGACAACCAGCGTATGCCGCTGCAACAGGCCAACTGGCTGTCGACGGTTTATCACGGTCTGCCGGAAAACCTGCTCAAGCCGATCCCGAACGTCAAGCCGGGTTACCTCGCTTTCCTCGGCCGCATTTCCCCGGAAAAGCGCCTCGATACGGCAATCCGCATCGCCGAACAGGCCGGCATGAAGATCAAGGTAGCCGCCAAGCTCGACAAGGCTGACCGCGCCTATTACGAAGAAGTCATCAAGCCGCTGATGTCGCTGCCGCACGTCGAATACATCGGCGAGATCAGCGAAGCAGAGAAGACCGAATTCCTCGGCAACGCGCATGCGCTGCTGTTCCCGATCGACTGGCCGGAGCCCTTCGGCCTGGTGATGATCGAAGCCATGGCGTGCGGTACGCCGGTGATCGCGTTCAAGCGCGGTTCGGTGCCGGAAGTGATCGAAAACGGCGTGTCGGGCTTTGTCGTCGAAGACGAAATCAGCGCGGTGGCTGCAGTCAACCGCCTGCACACGCTGCCGCGCGAAACGGTGCGCAAAGCGTTTGAGCAGCGCTTCTCGTCGAAGGTGATGGCGCAGAATTACGTCGCGTCGTACGAAGAACTGCTGCGCCAGAAGCGCCGCACGGTCTTGCGGGAAGTCAACGCAGGCTAAGACTTCGGTTAGCCAAACCGCCGCGGCGGCGCCTTCGGGCGCCGCCTGAGCGCCAACAACGCCCCGCGTGTGTCAAGCACGCGGGGCGTTGTTGCATGTGCGCCGCGCATTTGTCGTGGAATCGTCTGAAAGTAGCGTTTTGCGGATAGCACCTGTGAGGTGCCTCGGTAATATCCCTATAATGGCCGTGCCGCAAATTTGGCTGCGGCGTCGTCAACGACAGGAGGATGCCTTGGCGAGAACGAAAGAGACGCGTGCGAACGCGGCGCCCGGCGCCGGAACGATCTTCGCGTTGCGCGCCATCGGTCTCGTGATCCTGGCTCGTTGGCTGTTTTCGATGGCGCAGATGGACCTCCTGTCGTCGTTGGCTGCCATGGCCTCGTCGCCGTGGGCCTGCATCAACCTTGTTTTCCTGTTTCTGCTGATTTTTCTGCCGGGCGCCCGCGCCCAGGCCGAGCGTCCTTTTCATCCGCTGCCGCAATGGTTGCGGCAGGCGCTGCGGCTGTTCGCTTTACTCGGCTTCCTGTTTGCGGTTTTTTCGGTGGGCGCGTTCGTCTGGAGCGCCGGCGGGCGCCGCGCGATTCATGTCGTGGCGGCCACCAACGGCTGGCTGGTGGCGGCGCCGGCCCTGTATGCGGCGGTGTTGTGGATCTGCCGTCCGCGCGCGCTGTGGCGCACGAATGTGGCGGCGCGCCGTTTCGCGATTGGCCGCTATGCGATTTCCATTGATCTGGCGACGCGCACGGCCGTCGTCTGGGCGGAAAGCCGCAAGCTCGGTCAGTATGATGCGCGCGAACTGTCGGTCCATTGGCCGGATGGTCAGGGAGATGGGGTTGCGCGGTCCGTTGCTGCACCTGCTGCGGCGCTCGATACGGCAGGCGGGATGGCTGCTGCGGCTTCGGCTTCGGCGGTGCCGAGGGTCGCGGCGCAGACGGGCTGGCTACGCCGGCGGCCCAAGGTCGAATTGTTGTGGGACTCTCCCGCGGCTGCGGGGCATAACCATCAGACGGTGTTTCGCGCGCCGCTTGCAACCGAGGGCGATCGGGTTGCTGCGCGAGCGCTCGATACATCGCTTCGTCAAGCCTGACACTCCGCGCCTGCGGGTCAGTATGCCGGCGGTATTCTGAGTTATCGCGGCATCATCGAACGGGTACCTTGTTCGCGCCGCCGCTGGCATCTGACCTGAACGGAGTCACGGTGCCAGTGAGCGGCCGCAAGCGGGCCGCCCAGTCAGTCATGTATTCCGAATGATTGATACGCTGACGTCGCCGCGCGGACGTTAGCTGCGCGAGTCAGGCGATGGTCAGCGTGACGTCGATGTTGCCGCGCGTCGCATTCGAGTACGGGCAAACAATGTGCGCCTTGTCGACGAGCGCCTGCGCCGCTTCGCGAGCCATGCCGGGCAGCGAGATCTTCAGTTCGACCTCAATGCCGAAGCCGTTCGGAATCACGCCAATCCCCACGCTGCCGTCAATCGAGACGTCGGCTGGAATGGCGATCTTGTCGCGCGCGGCCACGAACTTCATTGCGCCGAGAAAACATGCGCTGTAGCCGGCCGCAAAAAGTTGTTCCGGGTTTGCGCCTTCACCGCCTGCGCCGCCCAGTTCTTTGGGCGTGGTCAGCTTGAAATCGAGGTTGCCCGCAGGGACGACGGCACGACCATCACGGCCGCCAGTGGCATGGGCTTGGGCGCGGTAGAGGACTTTTTCGAGCGACGTGGTGAAACTCCTTGAGGTAAGTTGAGTTGCCGGATTTTACTATCTACTACTAGATAGATTTAACTGCAAAAAAGCACCGATTTCTTTTTACATCTGCGATCAAACCTATCTATGCAAAGATGGATTGAACGGCCAAACAATGAGGTGGATTCACCACCTCGCATCAACTGCGTTACCGCTATTTCGTGATCCGCACGGAAGCCTCGACATCTTCAAGCCGGGCCTTCGTGTGAAACAGCCGGGCGGCCAACACGCTGCCCTGAAAAGCCGCGAACAGCGCACGAGCCGCGCCTTCTGGCTTGCCGTTCACCGCCAGCGTGCCTTCTTGCACACCTTGCGCGAGAACCTTCGCGAGCCAGTGTTCGTTCGCCTTGAAAAACGCTTGCACGGCTTGACGGATGTTGTCGGGCAGCGATCCGATGTCTGCAGCCAGCATGCCGCACAGGCAGATCTGGTTACCGTCACCGAGGGTCCTGCCGAACATCTTCGCGTACTTGCTGAGCTTGGCGTCCGCCGGCAACGACATGTCCACGGTCTGAAGGGCGCTGAGTACCTGATTGCTGTACTCGCTGACCGCTTCCAATACCAGATCGTCTTTCGACGGGAAGTAGTAGTGGATGCTCGAGGTCTTTACGCCGACCAGACTGGACAGATCCCGGTAACTAAAACCGTTGTAACCTCGCAGCATGATAAGCGTGATTGCGTGGTCGAGAATCTGTTCGCGCACTGTCGTTGTCGTTTCCATGGATCGAACTTTATCTACTGGTAGATAGAATGTCAAGCATGGATGCGAAAGATTTTTCAAAGCGAGGATGGAGGAATAAAAAAGCCCTGCGTATGGGCATACGCAGGGCTAAGTCTGTACAGAGGCTGGCGGCGGCTATCGCGCCGGAAATGCCGCTGGCTTTCGACGGCTTTTCAGATGCGGACGCCATGCGGCACCTGCCGCGTCCGACCGGCTATTCACCGACCAGCATCTCCGAATCGTCGCTTTGCCTCGCGCCGGCGCCATGCGCTGCGCGTCTGACATCGGGCTCGGAGAGGCCCTTGATCAACTCGAGTGCCTGCCGTTCGAACAGTCTGCGGTACAAGCCTTTCTCGAGCTGGATCAACGCTTCGTGACTGCCTTCTTCGACCACCTTGCCCTTGTCGAGCACCAGCAGCCGGTCCAGCGCACGCACAGTAGACAGACGATGCGCGACGACCAGCGTCGTGCGGCCCACCATGAGTCGCTCCATGGCTTGCTGGATCAGCACTTCACTTTCACTGTCGAGGCTCGACGTGGCTTCGTCCAGAATCAGGATCGGTGCGTCGGCGAGAAATGCCCGCGCAAGCGCGACGCGCTGGCGTTCGCCGCCCGAGAGCTTGACGCCGCGCTCGCCCACCAGCGTGTCGTAGCCGTCAGGCAGCGTCACGATGAAATCGTGGGCGCTGGCGAGCTTCGCCGCCCGCACGATCTCGGCGCGTGTGGCGCCCGGTCGTGCGTAGGCGATGTTCTCGGCCAGTGTGCGGTGGAACAGCACCGGTTCCTGCTGCACGATCGCGATCTGGCTGCGCAACGACGCCTGACTGACGAGCGCGATGTCTTGCCCATCAATGGTGATGCGGCCGCCCGAAACGTCGTAGAGCCGCTGGATCAGCTTGATGAACGTCGTCTTGCCCGAGCCCGAATGCCCCACCAGCCCTACGCGCTCACCAGGCGCGATGCGTACAGAAAAGTTTTCGTACAGCGGTGTGGCGAGCGCGCCATAGTGGAACGTCACGTGCTCGAAGCGGATCTCGCCCTTGCTGATGGCGATTGCACGGGCGCCGGGTTTGTCCTCGATCCCGAGATGCTGCTTCTCGAGCGCGACCAGTTCTTCCATGTCGTTGACCGAACGCTGGAGGTTGCGGATGTGCATCCCCACTTCGCGCAGGTAGCCCTGCAACATGAAGAACATCGTCAGTGCGAACGTGATGTCGCCCACGCCCGCTTCGCCGCGCGCCCACAGGAACAGCGCCGCGCCGAGGATCGAGGCCTGGATCAGCACCAGCATGCCGCCCTGCACACCGCCGTTGAGCGTACCGCGCACCCAGGTGCGTTTTGTACGATGGCGCCATTTGTTGATGATGCGGGCGAGCAGGACCTCTTCACGCTGTTCGGCGCCGAACGCCTTGACGACCGCATTGCAGCTCACGGCGTCGGCCAGCGCACCGCCCATTCGGGTGTCCCAGGCATTGGCGAGACGCGCTGCGGGCGCGACGAAGCCGAGCGACAGCATCGCCGTGACCGTGATGTAGAGCACCGAGCTGAAGCCTACGACGGCACCCATCAACGGCCAGCGCACACCGAGCAGCACGGTGGAACCGACCAGCATCACGAGCGACGGAAACAGCGCGATCAACAGCGTGTCGTTGAGGATGTCGAGCGCCCACATGCCGCGCGTGATCTTGCGGACGGTCGAACCGGCGAAGCTGTTGGCGTGCCAGTCGGTCGAAAAGCGCTGGACCCGGTGAAATGCGTTGGCGGCGATCTTGCTCATCATCGTGAGCGTCAACGGGATGATATTCATGAAGACGCCTTGACGCAGCAGCGTGCCGCCGAGTCCGAGTGCGGCGAGCACGCAGAACGCGGTGATGGCGGCGTGCCAGGCGGCCGGATTGCCGGCTGAACCTGAGGCGATGGCGTCGACGAGATGCCCCGCGAACAGCGGCGTGAGCACATCGGCCAGGGCCGAGAGCAGCACCAGTCCTGTGACGGCGAAGATGCGCCAAGGTTGTTCGCGCCAGTGGCGAACGGTGAAGCTAAGGACGTCCTTGAAGACCTGTCCGCGAAAGTCGAGTTTTTTAGTAGTCATTGGTCACGGCCTGGGGACACAGAGACCCCGGGATTCCAGTCAGGAGCAATAGGAATAGACAGTCGCAGCGGGCCAGAATGAACTGGCGTACTGACTCTAGACGGTCTGGAAAATACGCAGGTTCGCCGAAACAGCGGACCTGGCTGGGCGACTAGCTACGGTCGCGAGGCCACGTAAAGAGGGGCAATGTGCACGCCGAACAACATGTGATGCCTCCCTTTAGTGTTGAGTGAAATGAATTGAAGATGATACTGATTGGAGCGGATGTCCGAAGCTCGAATATATGCCGGGTTTAAGGCGCTTGCAAGCGGGCGATGCCGGATGTGGTTGATATGATACGAAGAATGCGGCAGTGAGGTGTGCCGTACTCGGTGACAAACGTGCGCGTGCTGCGGCGCGGCGACTGGGAGCAAGCATGAGCAATCATTGGAGCTGCGATGACATCGCGCCGCGGACCGGCCGGCGTGTCGTCGTCACCGGTGCGAACAGCGGTATCGGCTATCACACGGCCGCAATCCTGGCGCGTCATGGCGCCGAGGTTGTGCTCGCGTGTCGCGACGAACAGCGTGGCGCGGCGGCGCTCGTCCGTTTGCGCGCGGAAGTGCCCGAGACTCGGGTGCGGGTGGCGCAGCTCGACCTCGCGAGTCTCGCATCGGTACGTGCATTTGCAGACCGCGAGCTTGCGCTACGCCAGCCGCTCGATCTTCTCATCAACAACGCGGGTGTCATGGCGCCGCCTCGACGCATCGAGACCGTCGACGGCTTCGAGCTGCAATTCGGCACCAACGTGCTCGGGCATTTCGCGCTAACTGGCCTGCTGTTGCCCGCGCTCGAGATGGCCGCGGAAAGCTCGCCTGATCGGCCGCGTGTGGTCACCCTTGCCTCGATCGCGCACAAGCAGGGCCGGCTAGACTTCGACGACCTGCAGGCCACGCGCCGCTACGGACCGATGTCGGCTTACCGGCAGTCGAAGCTGGCCAATCTGATGTTCGCGTTCGAACTCGACCGCCGTCTGCGCGCGGCGCGATCACGCGTGATGTCGGTTGCGGCCCATCCCGGCGTGGCCAATACCAACCTGTTTCGCAGCGGCGAGCATTCGTCGCTCAGTCGTGCGGCGCGTGCCGTCCTCAGCGGCTTCATCGGCGCCGCGCTGAATAGCGACGCCGCCGGCGCGCTGCCGACGCTCTATGCGGCGACCGCAGCTGACGTCGTCGACGGCGGCTACTATGGTCCGCTCGGCCTGTTCGAGATGCGCGGGGAGCGGGTGGGGCAGGCGAGCGTCGCGCGCCAGGCAACGGACGAAGCGGATGCGCGACGGTTGTGGCAGGTCTGCGAGACGCTGACGGGAACGGCGTTCAGATAAATACCTTGCGGCATGCCGGGTACGCGGACCCGTGTGATTCTTCGTCGGACCTCGCTACACACGAACACGACGTTCCCAACTCCACAATCCGGCGCAAATGAAAAAGGCCCTGAGACGTTCGTCTGAGGGCCTTTTATCTCTTGCGGGTCACGCGAATCTGGTGGGTGGTACAGGGATTGAACCTGTGACCCCTGCCGTGTGAAGGCAGTGCTCTACCGCTGAGCTAACCACCCGAAGAGATTGAGATTATGTCAGAGCTTTTTGAACTCGTAAAGTATTTTTTAAGCAGTTTGCTCATCGGCTGTTGAAACAGGTTGCAGGCGCCAAACGCTCGTCCCCTTGACCGCCTTGTCGAGACCATCGAGGACGGCCTGGTGCGCAGCCATCTCCTCTTCGCTGGCGACGATCACCGGCAGCTCGAGCGAGCTAAGCGCCACGCGTGGCGCACCTTCGTCGCCCCCTCTCGATGTCTCGCCCAGCATGTCGATAACGAGACTCTCCTGGCCGCGCGTCATTGCCAGGTAGACTTCCGCGAGCAGCTCCGAGTCGAGCAACGCGCCGTGCAGCGTACGGTGGGCGTTGCTGATGCCAAAGCGATCGCACAACGCGTCCAGCGAATTGCGCTTGCCGGGGAACATCGCCTTGGCCCGCACCAGAGTGTCGATCACCTCGCCAACGTGCGAGCCGAACGGCGGTAAGCCAAGCAGTCCGAACTCCACGTCGAGAAAGCCGATGTCGAATGGCGCGTTGTGGATGATCAGATCCGCGCCCTGAACGAAATCGCGCAATTCGTTGGCGATCTCCGCGAACTTCGGCTTGTCACGCAAAAATTCGGTGGTGAGTCCGTGGACCGCGAGTGCACCCGGATCGCTATCGCGTTCCGGATTGATATAGAAGTGCAGGTTGTTGCCGGTAAGCCGGCGATTCACCAGCTCGACGCAGCCGATTTCGATGACGCGATCGCCGGTGCGTGCATTCAGGCCGGTGGTTTCGGTGTCGAGGATGAGTTGACGCATGTGGGATTAGCCCGCTCTAAAAATTGGCTTGAGAAAAACATCGAAGCATAGGCGCGCAAGCAACCACGCTCACGCGGGAGGACGCACGTGCGCCTCAGATTTCCGCCAGCGACGCGACGCCGCGATTGGCGAGCGCATCGGCGCGCTCGTTCTCCGGATGTCCGGCATGCCCCTTGACCCAGCGCCACTCGATCTCGTGTTGCTGAACCGCGCTGTCGAGCCGCTTCCAGAGGTCGGCGTTTTTCACCGGTGTCTTCGCTGCGGTCATCCAGTTTTTCTTCTTCCAGCCGTGGATCCACTCGCTGATGCCTTTCTGCACGTATTGCGAATCGGTGTGCACGACAGCCTTGACCGGCCGCTTCAAGGCTTCGAGTGCGGCGATCACCGCCATCAGCTCCATGCGGTTGTTGGTGGTGTTCGCTTCGCCGCCGAACATTTCCTTTTCCTGCGCGCCGAAGCGCAGCAGTGCGCCCCAGCCGCCAGGGCCCGGGTTGCCTTTGCAGGCGCCGTCGGTATAAATCTCGATGAGTTCGGACGTCATTTTCTCTGGTTGCGTGTGTTCGGGGTGGCGGCAGGGGCGAGGCCCGCTGCAAGGACGGGCTTTTTGACCTTGAGCGGTCCGACCAGACGCATGCCGCGCACGCGCTTGATCGCCTTTATCATATAAGTGGCGCCGAAGATCGGCCACCAGCGGTCGCCGGCGGCTTCCATGAAGCCATAGCGCGCGAGCCACTGGTCGCTCATGAGGGGCGGACGATAGCAGCCGAAGCGTCCGCGCTCAAGGTCGAAGCCAAGCAGTTTAATCCAGTCCTTCAGGCGCGTGAACGCGATCAGGTCGTGCGCGGCCGGCACGAACGGGCGCCCCGTGACTTTGCCGACCGATTGCCGGGCGCCCCACAGCGACAGCGAATTGAAGCCGAGAATAATCAATTGCCCTTCCGGCATCAGGACGCGTTCGGCCTCGCGCAACAGACGGTGCGGGTCGCGCGTGAATTCCAGCGTATGGGGCATGACGATCAGATCGACACTTTGCGCCTCGAACGGCAAGTCCAACAGGTCGCACCAGACCGCACTGTGGCCGGGCGGCGCATGTCGTTCGGGCGCGGCGGCGCCTGCCGCGCGCGGAAAACGATACGGCGCGCTCGCCCCGCTGGCGGCGTCCAGCACCAGTCCGCGGCACGGCATGCGGTTCTCGCGCAGTGCGTCGAGTTGCGGCAGACCGAGCTGCAGCGCGTGGTAGCCGAACACATCGGAGACCACACGGTCGAGCTGCGCCTGTTCCCATTCCAGCACGTAACGTCCGGGTGGCGAATCGGTCCAGGCGGGCCAGTCTATAATCGTTCGGTCAGACATATTAAAGATTGCGTCGCCTATGAATGCGCTCGAGTACGTACCGGTCCCGGCGTTTGAAGACAATTACATCTGGCTCGTGTCGGACGGCCGCCATGCGGTGGTCGTCGATCCGGGTGAGGCCGCTCCGGTTCGCGCCTATCTGGCGAAACGGGGCTGGCGGTTGAGCGCTATTTTACTCACGCACCATCACCAAGACCACGTCGGCGGGGTGGCCGATCTGCTGAACGGCCAGGACGTACCTGTGTATGGGCCGGCCGGCGAGTCGATCGAGCATCTGACCTACCGCCTGAAAAGCGGCGATCGCGTGAGCATCGCCGCGCCGGCGCTCGAGCTGGGTGTGCTGGATGTGCCCGGCCATACGCGCGGTCATATTGCCTACTTCCAGGCGGCCGATCCAGGCGGAACCCCACACGTGTTTTGTGGCGACACGCTGTTTGCGTGCGGCTGCGGGCGGCTGTTCGAGGGCACGCCGGCGCAGATGCTCAAGTCGCTGGATGAACTCGCCGGGTTGCCTGGCGCGACTCAGGTCCATTGCGCGCACGAGTACACGTTGTCGAACATCCGTTTCGCGCTGGCGGCCGAGCCGGGTAATCTCGATTTGCAGGCCTGGCGCGACACGGCCACGGCGTTGCGGGAGCGCGGCGTGCCGACTTTGCCCACGACGATCGAACACGAAAAGGCGGTCAACCCGTTTCTGCGCGCGGACAGCCCGGCCATCCATGCAACCCTCGCGGAACAGTTGCACGAAACAGTGCCTGATCGTTTGACCGCATTCACACTATTGCGGGAATGGAAGAACAGGTTCCGCTGACGCGCGGCTTCATGAGGCCATGTTCACCTTAAATTTCGGCAAAATCTGCCAAGCCTAAGATTTACCTAGGTTTTTCGTATATTTCCGATTGACGTAAACGTTTCGCTTTCGTACTATCGGCTGCAAATTCCAGTCCTGTGGAAGCCGAGACGTTCATGAGATTTATCTTCAGTGCGTTGTTGGTCCTGATGCTCGCCGCGTGCGCGAGCCAGGGGCCAACGACGAGTAGCAATACCATCACCTCCAATCCTGCCAGCCAGCAAGCCGTAGCCGACGCCCTTCGCAATACAGCCGCTGCCAAAGAAACCATCAATGTCGATCAAGGCTCGGTCGATCAGTTGACGAGCCCGGATGCCGATCTGTGGGCGCGGATTCGCCGTGGTTTCCAGATGCCTGACCTGCAAAGCGACCTCGTCGACATGCAAGGCAACTGGTATGCGCAGCGCCCGGAATACGTCCAGCGTATGACCGAACGCTCGCAAAAGTACCTGTATCACATCGTCGAGGAACTCGAGCAGCGGCATATGCCGACTGAGCTCGCGCTGCTGCCGTTCATCGAATCCGCCTACAACCCGCAGGCGCTGTCGGTCGCGAAGGCGGCCGGCATGTGGCAGTTCGTGCCCGACACGGGCCGTACCTACAACCTCAAGCAGAACATGTGGCAGGACGAGCGCCGCGACGTGCTGGCCTCCACCAGCGCCGCGCTCGACTATCTCTCGCGCCTGCACGACATGTTCGGCGACTGGCAGCTTGCGCTGGCGGCGTACAACTGGGGTGAGGGCAACGTGCAGCGTGCGATCGCGCGCAACGAAGCGGCGGGCTTGCCCACCGACTATCAGGACTTGCGCATGCCCAACGAGACGCGCAACTACGTCCCGAAGCTGCAGGCGGTCAAGAACATCGTGATGAATCCGCAGGCCTTCGGCCTGACGCTGCCGTCCATTCCAAACCACCCGTATTTCGTGACGGTAACCACCGCCCACGATATCGACGTGGAAGTGGCGGCCAAGCTTGCCAACATGACGCCCGACGAATTCCGCTCGCTGAATCCGTCGTTCAAGAAGCCGGTCATCCTTGGCGCGACGCAGCCGCAGATCCTGCTGCCGTTCGACAACGCAAGCGCTTTCGAACACAACCTGAAGGCCTACACCGGTAACCTGTCCTCGTGGACGACCTACACGGTGACCGAGCGCGCCGCGCCGGCAGCCATTGCGCAGAAGATCGGCGTCGACGCGGACACGCTGATGGAAGTCAACAAGATTCCCGTCGGCATGCGTCTGAAGCCGGGTTCGACGATCGTCGTGCCGCGTAGCGACGACGGCAATGACGACGAAGACATCAGCGCCGATGTCGCCGAAAGCGCGGTTCTCGCCATGGAACCGGATGTCCCCGACACGCGCAAGATGCTGATCCGCGTGCGTCGCAAGCAGACCATGGCCGCGCTGGCGGTTCGCTACGGTGTATCGGTTGGGCAATTGAAGGGCTGGAACCGTACGCACCGCGATCAGGTGAATCCGGGGCAGGTGATCGTGCTGCACGTGCCGGTGGGTAAGGCCATGCCGAGCGAGCCTGGGCCGGAACGGATCGCAACCAGTGTGCAGGGCGGCGGCGTCGAGCGGATCGGCACCGAGGTCGCAGACACGAAGAACGATTCGCGCTACGATAAGAAGTCGGGTCGTGGCCGCACCACCGTCGTCAAGGTGTCGGATTCCGCGGGCAAGGCCAGCAAGTCATCAGCGTCGAGCCCGGCTAATGGCGGCAAGATGGTGAAAGTGGCCGCGTCGGGCACGTCCAGCAAGGCGTCGAAGGCTGCGGCAACAAGCCGCCCGAAGACCGTGGCCAAGACGAAGAAGGGAAACTAAACCAAAGCGGCTCTGACGGAAGTGGCCACATGCGTTGCGGGGGCACCGCATGAATTGCGCTCCGAACACTTCTCGTTTTCTAACGCCGTCACCTGTGGTGACGGCGTTTTCGTTTCAGGGTCTTTGCGTCCGTGCCCTGGATTTTCGTTTATCGTTCCTGCTTTCGTCTGACCTGCGTTGTCCGCCCGCCTATGTCGTCCACCCAGCTTCGCGTGTTTCTGCTGTTCTCAGCTGGTTACTTCGTCTCCTACGTGTTTCGCGGCGTCAATCTGGGCTTTGCACCGCTCATTACCCATGATCTGGGCCTCTCGGCCGCCGATCTTGGTCTGTTAACGAGTCTCTATTTCCTCGGTTTTGCAGGTGCGCAGCTTCCGGCGGGCGTGCTGCTCGACCATTTCGGCTCGCGCCGGGTCACAGCCGGCATGCTGCTATTCGCGGCTGCGGGGATCGGGGTGTTCGGCGCCGCGCACAGCCTCGGCATGATGATGTTCGGTCGGCTGCTGATTGGCGTCGGCGTGTCGGTCTGTCTGGGCGCGGCATTCAAGGCGCTGGTGCAGCATTTCGAGGCGCCCCGCTTGCCGTTGATGAACGGACTCGTCATGGCCGTCGGCGGTCTGGGCGGCGTGGCCGTGGGTTCGCCGCTGACGTGGGTGCTGACTTTCGCGAGCTGGCGGGCGGTATGCGTCGCGCTGGGCGTTTTGACCATCGTTGTCGCGCTCGCTTTGTGGTTCCTCGCACCGCAGGTCCGCGACAGCCACCGTCAGGCGAGTCTCGGCACGCAGTTCAAAGGCACGTGGCATATCCTCAAGAGCCCGGCGTTCTGGAAGATCGCATCGTTTTCGGTGGTCACGCAAGGCGTCTTTTACGCGATGCAGTCACTGTGGGTGGGCGCGTGGATGCGCGATGTCATGGGCCTCGCGCCCCGCGAAGCGGCGGCCCAGGTGTCGATTCTCGGCTTTGCGATGATGGCCGGTTGTGTCGGTTTCGGCGCTGCGGCGCGTGGTCTGGAAAAGCGCGGCATCTCCCTGTACGCCTTTTGCGGCATTGGGATGGCACTTTTCGTCGTCACGCAATTGCTCATCATGTTCGGCGCGCCGTTGCCAGCGGGGCTCCTGTGGGCGGCGTACGGCATTTTTGGCGGCACGGGCATCCTCAGCTACGCGGTGCTGGCGCGTCATTTCCCGGCGCATCTGATCGGCCGGGGCAACACTACGCTCACGCTGATTATCTTTTTGCTGATTTTCGGCTTCCAGATCGGCGTCGGAGCGGTGCTGTCGCTGTGGCCGGCGACGGCGGGGCATTATCCGGCGAGCGCACACCTCACCGCCTGGGGGATCCTGGTCGTGTTCCAGATTGCCAGTGCGATCTGGTACGTATTGCCGAGCCGCGTGCTGGCAAAACCCGCTCATCTGCAGGCGGAGCATTATTGATAACCAGAGCGAGGGACAAGTCCAGCAACCGATGCAATAACGGTCCCTCGCGCTCCCCGATGTCTGTGAGCGCAGGCGCGGCTAAAGTGCCAGTTACGCGCGGCACGTGAGCAAACGAGGGGGGGCGCCATGCACGTCTGGCCCCTTTTGGCCTGCGCTGGCATCGTATCCCGATTCCGCCTGACTAAGCCCCGCTGACCCGGCTGACAGCCAAGCCAGACAAGGCGATGAGGCACGGCGAGGGCCCGTGCACCGCATCCCGGGACCATCTCGGATTTGGAGGGAGGGGCATTTTCGGGCTATAATTACAAGGTTTGAGCTTATCAACCCGCACCCTAGCGCCTACCTCTCCCACACCGTTCATCCGCCGCGCGCCGCCGACGCACCGCACCCAGCCGATCAGTCCACACAATGGATCCATCGCGCCCTTGCGACGTCTGCCGCCGTACGCGAGCGAGCCTGCGCGCGCATCCGCTGATGCGCCTCGCTGCGGCTCGCACGACTCGGATAGACAGGTCGGCATCTGGGTGCTCCCCCAAGGAGTCTCCCGTGTTGCCGTCTTTTTCTCCCGCTCTGCTCGCGCTCGCCGACGGCACGGTCTTTCGTGGCTACTCGATCGGCGCCCCCGGCCATACGATTGGCGAAGTCGTTTTTAACACCGCTATCACCGGTTATCAGGAAATCCTGACGGACCCTAGCTACGCGCGTCAGATCGTGACCCTCACGTATCCGCACATCGGCAATGTCGGCGTGAACGCCGAAGATGTGGAAGCAACGAAAGTCCATGCCGCCGGCCTCATCATCCGCGACCTGCCGGTCCTCGCGTCGAATTTCCGCATGGAGCGCACGCTCTCTCAATACCTGCAGGACGAAGGCGTGGTCGCCATCGCCGGTCTCGACACCCGCAAGCTGACGCGCGTGCTGCGCGACAAGGGTGCGCAGAACGGCGCCATCCTCGCGGGTTCGGACGACGAAGCCAAGGCGATCGAACTCGCGCGTTCGTTCCCGGGCCTCGCCGGTATGGATCTGGCGAAGGTCGTGTCGACGCGGGAGTCGTTCGAGTGGACACAGACCGAGTGGCGTCTGGGCGAGGGCTACGGCACGCAGAAAGCGCCGAAGTACCGCGTGGTCGCATTCGATTACGGCGTGAAGTACAACATCCTGCGCATGCTGGCCGAACGCGGCTGCCACGTAACGGTGCTGCCGGCACAAGCGACGGCCGCTGACGCGCTGGCGCTCAACCCGGACGGCGTGTTCCTGTCGAACGGCCCGGGCGACCCGGAACCGTGCGACTACGCGATTACCGCCACGAAGGAACTGATCGAGCGCGGCATTCCCACCTTCGGCATTTGCCTGGGTCATCAGATCATGGGCCTCGCGGTTGGCGCGAAGACCATGAAGATGAAGACGGGTCACCATGGCGCGAATCATCCGGTGAAAGACCTCGACGACGGTCGCGTCGTGATCACGTCGCAGAACCACGGCTTCGCAGTGGATGCCGCCACGTTGCCGGCCAACGCACGTGCCACGCACGTTTCGTTGTTCGACGGCACGCTGCAGGGTTTTGCGCTGACGGATAAACCGGCATTCTGCTTCCAGGGGCACCCGGAAGCATCGCCTGGTCCGCACGACATTGCCTATCTGTTCGACCGCTTTACCGGCTTGATGGATCAGAAAAAGGCCGGCACGACGGCGGCCGCAGCGGCTTAAAGCGCGACCTTATGTGGGCCCCTCTGGTGCCCACATAAGGAGCCCGCGCAAATCGGGACACCGGCCATCACGCCGGACCGAAGCGCAGGCGCGAGGCGCACGGAACAGCGCGCGCCACCGCAGCCAGCCGCGAGGAGCCCAGGCAGCAGTCAAGTGGCCCCGGCAGCAGCGGCGAAGCGCGCCAACGGAAAGAATTCAGGAATACATTAGCGAGAGCGTTATGCCCAAGCGGACAGACATCAAGAGCATCCTCATCATCGGCGCGGGTCCGATCATCATCGGCCAGGCGTGCGAATTCGACTACTCGGGCGCGCAGGCGTGCAAGGCGTTGCGTGAGGAAGGCTACAAGGTCATTCTCGTCAACAGCAATCCGGCGACGATCATGACCGACCCGAACACGGCCGACGTCACCTACATCGAGCCGATCACGTGGGAAGTGGTAGAGCGCATCATCGCCAAGGAGCGCCCGGACGCGATTTTGCCGACGATGGGCGGCCAGACCGCGCTCAACTGCGCGCTGGATCTGCACGCGCACGGCGTGCTGGAGAAGTACAAGGTCGAGCTGATCGGCGCGTCGCCGGAAGCCATCGACAAGGCGGAAGACCGTCAGAAGTTCAAGGACGCGATGACCAAGATCGGTCTCGGTTCGGCCAAGTCGGGCACGGCGCATTCCATGGAAGAAGCGCTGCAGGTGCAGGCGCAGATCGCCATCGAAACTGGCAGCGGCGGTTATCCGGTGGTGATTCGCCCGTCGTTCACGCTGGGCGGCTCGGGTGGCGGCATTGCGTACAACCGTGAAGAGTTCGAAGAAATCTGCAAGCGTGGTCTGGACCTGTCGCCCACGCGCGAACTGCTGATCGAAGAGTCACTGCTCGGCTGGAAAGAGTATGAGATGGAAGTGGTCCGCGACAAGCAGGACAACTGCATCATCGTCTGCTCGATCGAAAACCTGGATCCGATGGGCATCCACACCGGCGACTCGATCACCGTCGCACCGGCGCAGACGCTCACCGACAAGGAATACCAGATCCTGCGTAACGCATCGCTCGCCGTGCTGCGCGAAATCGGCGTGGACACGGGCGGTTCGAACGTGCAGTTCTCGATCAACCCGGTAGATGGCCGGATGATCGTGATCGAAATGAATCCGCGCGTGTCGCGTTCGTCGGCGTTGGCTTCGAAAGCGACCGGCTTCCCGATCGCCAAGGTCGCGGCGAAGCTGGCGTGCGGCTACACGCTGGACGAACTGAAGAACGAGATCACCGGCGGCCAGACCCCGGCGTCGTTCGAACCGACGATCGATTACGTCGTCACCAAGATTCCGCGTTTCGCGTTCGAGAAATTCCGCGAAGCCGATCCGCGTTTGACGACGCAGATGAAGTCGGTTGGCGAAGTGATGGCGATTGGTCGCACCTTCCAGGAATCGTTCCAGAAAGCGCTGCGCGGGCTCGAAGTCGGCGTGGACGGTCTGGACGAAAAGACCGTGAGCCGCGACGAGATCATCCGCGAGATCGGCGAAGCCGGTCCGGACCGCATCTGGTACGTGGGCGACGCGTTCCGGATCGGCATGAGCGCCGCGGAAATTTTCGAAGAGACGGCGATCGACCCATGGTTCCTCGCGCAGATCGAACAGATCGTGCTGAAGGAAAAGGCGCTGGCCGGCCGCACGCTCGCGAGCCTCTCGAAAGAAGAGTTGAAGTATCTGAAGCAGAGCGGTTTCTCGGATCGCCGTCTGGCCAAACTGCTCGGCGCGAAGCCGGCGGAAGTGCGCCAGCGCCGTATCGAGTTGAACGTGCGTCCGGTTTACAAGCGCGTGGACACTTGCGCGGCGGAGTTCGCCACGAAAACCGCCTACATGTACTCGACCTACGAGGAAGAGTGCGAAGCGAATCCGACGAACAACAAGAAGATCATGGTGCTGGGCGGCGGCCCGAACCGGATCGGTCAGGGCATCGAGTTCGACTACTGCTGCGTGCACGCGGCGCTCGCCATGCGCGAAGACGGCTACGAAACGATCATGGTCAACTGCAACCCTGAGACCGTTTCGACCGACTACGATACGTCCGATCGTCTGTACTTCGAATCGCTGACGCTCGAAGACGTGCTGGAAATCGTCGACAAGGAAAAGCCGGTCGGCGTGATCGTGCAGTACGGTGGGCAAACGCCGCTGAAGCTCGCGCTCGATCTCGAAGCGAACGGTGTGCCGATCATCGGCACGTCGCCCGACATGATCGACGCAGCCGAAGACCGCGAACGTTTCCAGAAGCTGCTGCAGGGCCTCGGCCTGCGTCAGCCGCCGAATCGCACCGCTCGCGCTGAAGACGAAGCGTTGAAGCTGGCTGAAGAAATCGGCTATCCGCTGGTGGTGCGTCCGTCGTACGTGCTGGGCGGCCGCGCCATGGAAATCGTCCACGAGCCGCGCGACCTCGAGCGCTACATGCGCGAAGCGGTGAAGGTATCGCACGATTCGCCGGTGCTGCTCGACCGCTTCCTCAACGACGCGATCGAATGCGACGTGGATTGCATCTCCGATGGCGAAGCCGTGTTTATCGGCGGCGTGATGGAACACATCGAACAGGCGGGCGTGCACTCGGGCGATTCGGCGTGCTCGTTGCCGCCGTACTCGCTGTCGAAAGAAACGATCGCCGAATTGAAGCGTCAGACCGGCGCTATGGCTCGCGCGCTGAACGTGATCGGCCTGATGAACGTGCAGTTCGCGATCCAGCAAGTACCGCAGGCGGACGGCTCGAAAGAGGACGTGATCTACGTGCTCGAAGTGAATCCGCGCGCCTCGCGCACCGTGCCGTACGTGTCGAAGGCGACCAGCCTGCCGCTCGCGAAGATCGCGGCTCGGGCGATGGTCGGTCAGACGCTGGCACAGCAGAGGGTCACGAAGGAAATCGACCCGCCGTACTTCAGCGTCAAGGAAGCGGTATTCCCGTTCGTCAAGTTCCCGACCGTCGATCCGGTGCTCGGACCTGAGATGCGTTCGACCGGCGAAGTGATGGGCGTGGGCCAGACGTTCGGCGAAGCGTTGTTCAAGTCGCAGCTCGCGGCGGGTTCGCGTTTGCCGGAGTCGGGCACCGTGCTGCTGACCGTAATGGACGCCGACAAGCCGAAGGCGGTCGAGGTCGCCCGCATGCTGCACGAACTGGGCTATCGGATCGTCGCGACCAAGGGTACGGCTGCGGCCATCGAAGCGGCTGGCGTGCCGGTGAAGGTGGTCAACAAGGTCAAGGACGGCCGTCCGCACATTGTCGACATGATCAAGAACGGTGAGATTGCACTGGTCTTCACGACCGTCGACGAAACCCGCGCTGCGATTGCCGATTCGCGTTCCATCCGCATGAGCGCGCAGGCCAACAAGGTCACGTATTACACGACCATGTCGGGCGCGCGGGCCGCAGTCGAAGGTTTGCGGTATTTGAAGGACCTGGAAGTCTATGATTTACAAGGACTCCACGCTCGCCTAAACTAAGGCTTCGAATACCTGTCCAAGATGTAAGTGCCGCGGTTAAGCGGCGTCCCTCAAGGTACCAGCATGGGCTTTGCCCGGGTTCAGGCACCAGCGGGGATGCACTTAACCGCGGTGATTTTTTTTACGGCCGTTTTTTGCCATTAGAGCTGTTTATGAGCACTATTCCATTGACGACGCGTGGCGCCAAGCAGCTGCGCGATGAACTGCAGCATCTGAAATCGGTTGAACGTCCCGCGGTCGTCAACTCGATCTCCGAAGCGCGTGCCCAGGGTGATCTCTCGGAAAACGCGGAATACGACGCTGCGAAGGAAAAGCAGGGTTTCATCGAGGGCCGCATTGCGGAAATCGAGTCGAAACTGGCCGGCGCGCAGATCATCGACCCCGCCGCAGTCGACGCGGACGGCCGCATCGTGTTCGGCGCGACCGTAGAACTGGAAGACCTCAAATCGGGGGCTTCCGTCAAGTATCAGATCGTCGGCGACGACGAAGCGGATCTCGAGCACGGCCTGATCTCGATCAGCTCGCCAATTGCGCGCGCCATGATCGGCAAGTCGGAAGGCGATGTGGCGTCGGTGCAGGCGCCGGGCGGCGTACGCGAGTACGAAATCATCTCCGTCAGCTACATCTGAAGGACGTCTCGTGTCCAGTCAGGTCTCCGCCGTACCGCATCGGGTGTTCCGTCTGCTGACCGTGGTGTGGGTCGGCAGTCTGCTCACCATCGGTTATGCGGTGGCGCCCGTGCTGTTTACGGCGCTCGACCGGATGTCGGCCGGCGCGGTTGCCGCGCAGCTGTTTCGCATCGAGGGTTGGCTGGGGGTGGTGTGCGGGGTGCTGCTGCTGGTGCTTGCCAACGTGTTGATTCGCCGCGGCTACGATACCTATCGTCGCCTGCGCGGGCTGATTGCCGGGATGCTGGTGTGTGTGCTGCTCGGCTACTTTGCGCTGCAGCCGTTCATGAATGCCATTCGCATGGCTGCGCTAGAAGCCGGCACGGATGTCGCACATTCGCCCGATGCGATGCGCTTCGGCGTGCTGCATGGCGTGTCGAGTCTGTTTTATCTGATCGAGAGTTTGCTGGCCATCGCACTGGTGTGGAAGCTGCCCAGCGAGGCAACTGCAACATTGGCTGGGCAACGCAGCCAGGAGGCGGCGGGCAAGCGTGTGGCCGGTTGAGCGGCGCAGTCAAGTGCCCAATCTACCGCTCTGCGGGTGTGGCACCCGCAGTCGCAACACCCGCACCCGCAGTTGCAATACTGATTACTTCACCGACTGATGGGGGCGCTTGGCGCTGGCCTGGCGTTTCTTGGCCCGCTTGATATTGCCCCCCGCCGTCACGCGTTCGTTGCCGCGTACCACAAGCTTCTTGGGCTTCGGCTTGCGCATCGGGATTTCAGACGGCTTGATCACGGTCACGACGCGCGGGGCGCGACCTTTACCTGGCTTGGTATCTTCGGCAGCGGCCTGACGGGCACTCGGCAGTTCGCCACGCTTGATGCCCGGCGCGTCGCCGCGTTTGGCACGGGTGGTGGACTTAGCCGTTGCTTCCGGCTTCCAGATCACCAGCAGCTTGCCGATATGCTGGATCGGCGCGGCGTTGAGCGTGTCGCAGATCTGTTCGTAGATCGCCAGACGTTCTTCGCGTTCGTCGCCGAACACCCGGATCTTGATCAGTTGATGCGCGCCCAGGTGGACCTTGATCTCGGCCAGGACGGCCTCGGTCAGCCCCTCGGCGCCGATGAGCACGACCGG
The DNA here is from genome assembly GCF_050436545.1 of Paraburkholderia sp. GAS41. Lineage (NCBI taxonomy): Bacteria > Pseudomonadati > Pseudomonadota > Betaproteobacteria > Burkholderiales > Burkholderiaceae > Paraburkholderia > Paraburkholderia sp. GAS41. The sequence continues at coordinate 46,765 of NZ_JBNDMK010000009.1, read as the reverse complement.
TTTGAGCGCATGCGCCTGGGAGCGTAGCTCGGCGCGTTGATCGGAAGAGACTTTAAGGGCTGGCATGGAAAGTGGGAGACTCGACTAAAATGGCGGCGCCTGCAATTCCGATCGCATAGGTCGATCGGGCAGGGCGGCGCGTCAGAACAACAGAGAATCGCGGTTGAGGGCTCCGGGTTGATGACCCATTGAGCGTGGCCGCGCGAATTAAGCGCGTATTATCCGCTAAAAGTGCGACATCACGCACCAAGAGTTCAACGTTTAATGGCAAAAAACAAGTTCAACACGTCGTGGCTGCACGATCACATCAACGATCCCTACGTGAAATTGGCGCAGCGGGAGGGCTATCGCGCCCGCGCAGCCTACAAACTGAAGGAAATCGACGAACAGGACAAGCTGATCCGTCCGGGCCAGGTCATCGTCGACCTGGGTTCAGTGCCCGGCAGCTGGAGCCAGTACACCCGCAACAAGCTGGCGCAGGGCGCCAAGCGCGACGCCACGCGGGAAGGCGGGATCGACGGTACGATCATCGCGCTCGATGTGCTGCCCATGGAGCCAATCGCCGACGTCAACTTTATCCAGGGCGACTTCCGCGAGGAAAGCGTCCTGCATCAACTCGAAGAATTGGTCGGGCCGCGTCAGGTCGACCTTGTAATTTCGGATATGGCGCCCAACCTGTCGGGAGTGGCGCTGGCGGATGCCGCGCGGATCGAGCATCTCTGCGATCTCGCGCTGGAGTTTTCGCAGAATCACCTGAAGCCGGATGGCGCCCTTTTAGTCAAGTGCTTTCACGGCAGCGGTTACAGCCAGATTGTCGAAAAGTTCAAGCAGCAGTTTAAGACGGTCGCAGCCCGCAAACCGAAGGCCTCGCGGGATAAATCGTCGGAAACGTTTATTTTGGGAAAGCATCTGAAACGGCCCGCTTGATGGGATAGGCAGCGGATGTTCCGCGACCTTTTTGAGTCCCATATTTGCCGGAAAAGCGGCACTGGCACAGCCTCCTGAGCTATTTCTGTGGTAGAGAATGGTTATGGCAGGGGTCTGCGGTCTGGATTAGAATGCTTTAGTGGTGCCGCAAGGCAAATGTAGGCGCCCGACTATGAGTGAAGGAGTGGTGCTTTGAACAACAATATGTTTTCGAAGGCAGCAGTGTGGCTGGTTATCGCACTGGTGCTGTTTACGGTGTTCAAGCAGTTCGATAAGCCCCGTGTGCAGGAAGGCGTTTCCTATTCGCAGTTCATGGACGACGCAAAGAACGGCAAGGTCAAGAACGTCATCGTTCAGGGGCGTAACCTCACGGTCACTCCAGCAGACGGCCAGAAGTACCAGATCGTGTCGCCCGGCGACATCTGGATGGTCGGCGACCTGATGAAGTATGGCGTTCAGGTGAGCGGCAAGGCCGATGACGAACCGAACGCGCTGGTATCCGCGCTGTATTACCTTGGACCCACGATCCTGATTATCGGGTTCTGGTTCTACATGATGAGACAGATGCAGGGAGGCGGGAAAGGCGGTGCGTTCTCGTTCGGCAAGTCCCGTGCGCGTCTGATCGACGAGAACAACAACGCCATCAATTTCACCGACGTCGCGGGTTGCGACGAAGCCAAGGAAGAAGTCTCGGAGCTGGTCGACTTCCTGCGCGATCCACAGAAATTCCAGAAGCTGGGCGGCCGCATACCACGCGGTGTGCTGCTGGTCGGGCCTCCGGGTACCGGTAAGACGTTGCTTGCGCGCGCCATTGCTGGCGAAGCGAAAGTGCCGTTCTTCAGCATTTCGGGTTCGGACTTCGTGGAAATGTTCGTCGGCGTGGGCGCGGCTCGTGTGCGCGACATGTTCGAACAGGCCAAGAAGCATGCACCTTGCATCGTGTTCATTGACGAAATCGACGCAGTCGGCCGTCATCGCGGCGCCGGCATGGGCGGTGGTAACGACGAACGTGAACAGACTCTGAACCAGATGCTGGTCGAGATGGACGGTTTCGAAGCGAATTCGGGCGTGATCGTGATCGCTGCAACGAACCGTTCGGACGTGCTGGACAAGGCGTTGCTGCGTCCGGGCCGTTTCGACCGTCAGGTGTATGTCGGTCTGCCGGACATCCGCGGCCGCGAACACATCATGAAGGTGCATCTGCGCAAGGTGCCGATCTCGAACGACGTCGACGCAGCGGTGATCGCACGCGGCACGCCGGGCTTCTCCGGTGCCGACCTTGCGAACCTCGTGAACGAAGCGGCGCTGTTCGCGGCTCGTCGCGGCAAGCGCATCGTCGAAATGATCGACTTCGAAGATGCCAAGGACAAGATCTTCATGGGTCCGGAGCGCAAGTCGGCAGTGATCCGCGAAGAGTCGAAGCGTGCTACGGCGTACCACGAGTCGGGCCATGCGGTGATTGCCAAGCTGTTGCCGAAGGCCGATCCGGTGCACAAGGTCACCATCATCCCGCGCGGTCGCGCACTGGGTGTGACGTGGCAGTTGCCGGAACACGACAACGAAACGTATTCGAAGGACTATCTGCTCGATCGTCTGGCGATCCTGTTCGGTGGCCGGGTGGCGGAAGAGCTGTTCCTGAATCTGATCAGCACCGGCGCGTCGGACGACTTCAACAAGGCAACGGCTACGGCCCGCGCCATGGTGGCCCGCTTCGGCATGACGGATGCGCTCGGACCGATGGTCTACGTCGACGACGAGAACGACGCTACGCCGTTTGGCCGCGGCTTCACGCGGACCATTTCGGAAGCGACGCAGCAGAAGGTCGACGCGGAAATCCGTCGCGTGCTGGACGAGCAGTACAACCTCGCGAAGCGCCTGCTGGACGAGAACCGCGACAAGGTCGAAGCGATGACCGCGGCCCTGATGGAGTGGGAAACGATCGATGCCGATCAGATCAACGACATCATGGCTGGCCGTCCGCCGCGCGCCCCGAAGAGCTCGCCGCCGTCGGCAAGCGACGCTTCAGGTGGCAGCACGGGCACCGAGGTGAAGCCGGGTAGCGCGACTGCGCCGGCTTGATCGGAGCCACATCCAAAGCACGGGCCGGTGTGATTCCACACCGGCCCGTTTTGCATTCATCCCATTTGCCTGTCTGTCCGTATGACCCGTTACGCGTCGAACTCCGTGTTGCCCGCTATCGCTGTGCCCGAGCCGCTGCAATGCGGCCGCTTCACGCTGACTTTCGAGCGGCCGCTCGTGATGGGCATTCTTAACGTGACGCCCGATTCGTTTTCCGACGGCGGCCAGTTCGCGATGCGCGGCGACGCGCTGCGCCAGGCCGAGAGAATGATGCTCGATGGCGTGGATATCGTCGACATTGGCGGAGAATCCACGCGTCCCGGCGCGCCGCCGGTGCCGCTCGACGAGGAGCTGGAACGGGTGATTCCGCTCATCGAGCAGTTGCGCGGGGCGCAGATACCGCTCTCCGTGGATACCTACAAGCCCGAGGTCATGCGTCACGCCCTGGCGGCCGGCGCCGACCTCGTCAACGATATCTGGGGCTTTCGCATGCCTGGTGCGATCGAGGCGGTGCGCGACAGCGCATGCGGCCTGTGCGTGATGCATATGCTCGGCGAGCCACGGACCATGCAAACTGGCGAGCCGGCTTATCAGGACGTGGTGAGCGAAGTACGGACGTTTCTGGAGGAACGGGTGGCGGCACTGACAGGCGCCGGTGTCGCGAAACAGCGCATCAGCGTCGACCCCGGATTCGGTTTTGGCAAGGCCGTGGTCGACCATAATTACGCCTTGCTGGCCCACCTGCCGGAAGTTGCGCCGCGCGCCGAGTCGCCGTTCCCAATCCTGGCAGGCATGTCGCGTAAATCGATGCTGGGCGCGGTGACCGGCCGCGCCGCGTCGGAGCGGCTCGCCGCCAGCATCGCCGCGGCAATCTGTGCTGCGGAGCGCGGTGCTGCCATACTGCGCGTGCACGATGTCGCGCAAACCGTCGATGCGTTAAAAGTTTGGGCAGCCACCCGCGACGCAACGCTTCGCGGCTGATCCTTCGAAAAGAGAGAGGAAAACACCACAATGGCACGTCGCTTTTTCGGTACCGATGGCATTCGAGGCAAGGTCGGCGAGGGGCCAATTACGCCCGATTTCGTTTTGCGGCTCGGTTATGCCGCGGGCAAGGTGTTGGCCGGCGGGGACCGCTGGGTCCATACCGGCCAGCGTCCCACCGTTTTGATCGGCAAGGACACGCGGGTCTCGGGCTACATGCTCGAAGCCGCGCTCGAATCCGGATTTTCCGCGGCGGGCGTCGACGTCATGCTGGCGGGGCCGATGCCCACGCCCGGCATTGCCTATCTCACGCGCGCGCTGCGGCTCGCGGCCGGCGTCGTGATCAGCGCGTCGCACAATGCCTATTACGACAACGGCATCAAGTTTTTCTCGGCGCAAGGCGACAAGCTGCCGGACGAGGTCGAACTGAAAATCGAGGAGCAACTGGACCAGCCGCTCGCTTGCGCGGCCTCAGAGCAGCTCGGCAAGGCGCGCCGTCTCGACGATGCGGCTGGCCGCTATATCGAGTTCTGCAAGAGCACGTTCCCGGCCGCCTTCGATCTGCGCGGCATGAAACTGGTGGTCGATTGCGCGCACGGCGCGGCATATGACATCGCGCCGCATGTGTTCCATGAACTCGGGGCGGACGTGATCCCGATCGGCGTGGCGCCGAACGGCTTCAACATCAACGACGGCGTGGGCGCCACGGCGCCGGACGCGCTGGTGCGCGCGGTGCGTGCCAATCACGCGGATCTGGGCATTGCGCTCGACGGCGATGCCGACCGCCTGCAGGTGGTCGACGCCGCAGGCCGTCTGTATAACGGCGACGAGCTGTTGTATGTGCTGGTCAAGGATCGCATCGAAACCGAAGGCAAGGTGGAAGGCGCGGTGGGCACCTTGATGACCAATATGGCGGTCGAAGTGGCGTTGCAACGCGCCGGCGTGCAGTTCGTACGCGCGGCGGTCGGCGACCGTTATGTGCTCGAACAGTTGCGTGAGCATGGCTGGCAGCTTGGCGCCGAGGGCTCGGGACACATCCTGTCGCTCGACCGCCATTCGACCGGCGACGGCATCGTCTCGTCGCTGCTGGTACTGGCCGCAATGAAACGCAGCGGCAAGACGCTGGCGCAGCTTCTGGAAGGCGTCACGCTGTTCCCGCAAAAGCTGATCAACGTGCGCATGCAGCCGGGTGCCGACTGGAAGGGCAGCGACGCCATCCGCCGCGCGATCAGTGCCGCCGAGACCGCGCTGGAAGGGCACGGCCGGGTGCTGATCCGCGCCTCCGGCACCGAGCCGGTGTTGCGTGTCATGGTGGAGGCGCAACGCGTGAATGACGCGGTTCATCATGCCGAGACGATCGCGGGCGTGGTGAAGCAGGAAACCGCCTGATCCGCATCTAGACAGCTTGTAGACGCGGGCCTCTACAGCGGCTATTTGCCGCGGTAGAGGCCCGCTTTTCTGCTGGCGGCCCTTCTTTCGCGTCTTGCCGCCAAGACCCAGCGTTCTTACGAAACTCCTTCATTTCTCTGGAATCCCTTCCAGAAGAGCCTCATCCGCGTGCAAACGATCGCGCGGCGTGTTTTTCGCCTACGCTCTACAGAGGTCGCGCTGACACCGTTCATGACGCTTGCGCCCGTCCTCCCAGCCTTTCACCGCTGTAACCCTACTGTCACGTTTCATTCACGGTTCGTCACGCGAGTGTCACAAAGAGACCCTATCCTTCGCGGTGTCGTGTAACCCGCTCACACCCTTGGAGATCTCAATGAAATTGATGCAAACCGCGTTCGCTGGCATGGCTGGCGCGCTCTTCGCGATCGCAGCGCAAGCCGCCGATATTACCGGCGCGGGCAGCACCTTTGCAGCACCCATCTACACGAAGTGGGCTGACGCATATCAGAAGTCGGGCGGCGGTAAGGTCAACTATCAAGGTATCGGTTCGTCGGGCGGCGTCAAGCAGATCATCGCCAAGACGGTCGATTTCGCAGGTTCGGACGCACCGCTGAAGGACGACGAACTGGCCAAGGACGGCCTGTTCCAGTTCCCGACGGTGGTCGGCGGCGTGGTGCCGGTGGTCAACCTGCCGGGCGTGACGCCGGGTCAACTGGTGCTGTCGGGCGAAGTGCTCGGCGACATCTACCTGGGCAAGATCAAGAAGTGGAACGATCCGGCGATCGTTGCACTGAATCCGAAGGCAAAGCTGCCGGATACGGATATCGCCGTGGTGCGCCGTGCTGACGGTTCGGGCACCAGCTTCATCTGGACGAACTACCTGTCGAAGGTCAACGCAGACTGGAAGTCGAAGGTCGGTGAAGGCGCAACGGTCAGCTGGCCGACGGGCACGGGCGGCAAGGGCAACGACGGCGTCGCAGCCTTCGTGCAACGTCTGCCGGGCGCAATCGGTTATGTCGAGTGGGCGTACGCCAAGCAGAACAAGATGGACTACGTGTCGATGAAGAACGCGTCGGGCGCCGTGGTCGAGCCGAAGACGGACAGCTTCAAGGCTGCTGCTGCAGGCGCGGACTGGTCGAAGTCGTTCTACCAGATCCTGACGAACGAGCCGGGCCAGAACGCATGGCCGATCGTCGGCGCGACGTTCGTGCTGCTGCACACGACGCAGGACAAGGCACCGCAAGGCGCGGAAACGCTGAAGTTCTTCGACTGGGCGTTCAAGAACGGCGGCGCGGCGGCCAACGATCTCGACTACATCTCGCTGCCGCAATCGGTTGTGTCGGAAATCAAGTCGCAATGGAAAGACAAGGTGAAGGACGCTTCGGGCAAGGCAGTCGCCGAGTAAGCGTCAGCGTGAAGTAGCAACAAGCCGCCCAGCCTCATGTGAGGCTGGGCGGCTGTAGTACTGGTTGCATGGCGTCGTGTCATGCTGCAAATGGTCACAGGTGCATAGGTTCCCATGTCCGACATCCCCCTCGTGTCGAGCACGTCCGGCAGCGCGGCGCAGCAGAAAGCGCCCGGTCGCGCCGGCGATGTTATTTTCGGCGGTCTGGCTCGCCTCGCCGCTATCGTCACGCTCCTGCTGCTCGGCGGCATTATCGTCTCGCTGATCGTCGCCTCGCTGCCGTCGATCAAGCAGTTCGGTCTGAGCTTTCTGTGGACCGCGGACTGGGATCCACCCAGCCAGAAATTCGGCGCGCTGGTGCCGATCTACGGCACGATCGCGACGTCGATCATTGCCCTCGTTATCGCGGTGCCGGTCAGCTTTGGCATCGCACTGTTCCTCACTGAACTGGCGCCCGCGTGGCTGCGCCGGCCGCTCGGCGTTGCAATCGAGCTGCTGGCTGCGATCCCTTCGATCGTCTACGGTATGTGGGGCCTGCTGGTGTTCGCACCGATCTTCGCCACCTGGTTCGAAAAGCCGCTGGGCGTGGTAGTCGGCGGCATTCCGTTTATCGGCGCGTTCTTCCAGGGTCCGCCCATCGGTATCGGCATTCTGTGCGCGGGTGTGATTCTCGCGATCATGATCATTCCGTACATCGCCTCGGTGATGCGCGACGTGTTCGAAGTGACGCCGGTCCTGCTGAAGGAATCGGCGTACGGCATTGGCTGTACGACCTGGGAAGTGATGTGGAAGATCGTCCTGCCGTTCACCAAGAGCGGCGTGATCGGCGGCGTCATGCTGGGTCTGGGCCGCGCGCTCGGCGAAACGATGGCGGTCACGTTCGTGATCGGCAACACCAATCTGCTGGATAACGTTTCGCTGTTTTCGCCGGGCAACAGTATTACGTCGGCGCTCGCCAACGAGTTCGCGGAAGCGGACCCGGGTCTGCACACCTCGGCGCTGATGGAACTCGGCCTGATCCTGTTCGTGATTACTTTCATCGTGCTGGCGATTTCGAAGATCATGTTGCTTCGCCTCGAAAAAGGGGAGGGCGCGAAATGAGCCAGTCCACCTTGAATATTCCCGGTTCGCATGACGCCGCCGCGCTGGAGGCGATGCGCACCAAACTGCAAGGCCGCCGGCGTGTGAAGAACGCGATTGCGCTCTCGCTCTCGCTCGCGGCGATGGCCTTCGGTCTCGTCTGGCTCGTGTGGATTCTCTATACGACCTTGCGCCTTGGCATCAGCGGCTTGTCGATCGAACTGTTCACGCAGTCGACGCCGCCGCCGAACACCGATGGCGGCGGTCTCGCCAATGCCATCGTCGGCAGTCTGATGCTGATTTCGCTGGCGACCTTCGTCGGTACGCCGATCGGTATCCTGGCCGGCGTATATCTGGCCGAATACGGCCAGAAGGGCTGGTTTGCCTCCATCACGCGTTTTATCAACGACATCCTGTTGTCGGCGCCGTCGATCGTGGTGGGCCTGTTCGTGTACGCGCTGTTCGTCTCGAAGCTGGGTCACTTCAGCGGCTGGGCCGGCGTGGTCGCGCTCGCGCTGCTGCAGATTCCGATCGTGATCCGCACCACCGAAAACATGCTGAAGCTCGTGCCGAACGCCTTGCGTGAAGCCGCTTTCGCACTCGGCACGCCGAAGTGGAAGATGGTGATGTCGATTACGCTGAAAGCGTCGGTGGCGGGCATCATCACGGGCGTGCTGCTCGGCGTGGCACGGATTGCCGGCGAAACGGCACCGCTGCTGTTCACGGCCATGTCGAACCAGTTCTTCTCGTTAAACATGAATCAGCCGGTCGCGAACCTGCCGGTCACGATCTATCAGTTTGCGATGAGCGCCTTCCCGCAGTGGCAATCGCTTGCGTGGGCCGGCGTCTTCCTGATCACGCTCGGGGTGCTGGGATTGAATATCCTCGCGCGTACGATCTTTTCGAAAAAGTAAGGGCGGAGCATATCCGATGAACATGGCAGAAACTCAATTCAATCCGCTTGTGCGTCCGACCGCGCCCGCCGGTTTCGACCCCGCCCAGGGCGACAGTGCCCAGGCATCGGCGCAGCCGAAGATCGAGGTCAACGACCTGAACTTCTTCTACGGCAAGTACCACGCCTTGAAGAACATCAACCTGCGCATTCCCGAAGGCAAGGTGACCGCGTTCATCGGTCCGTCGGGTTGCGGCAAGTCCACGCTGTTGCGCACCTTCAACAAGATGTACGCGCTCTATCCGGAGCAGCGCGCTGAAGGCGAGATCCTGATGGACGGCGAAAATCTGCTGACCTCCAGGCGCGATATCTCGCTGCTGCGCGCGCGGATCGGCATGGTGTTCCAGAAGCCGACGCCGTTCCCGATGTCGATCTACGACAACATCGCGTTTGGCGTAAAGATGTTCGAAACGCTGCCGCGCTCGGAAATGGACGACCGGGTCGAATGGGCGCTCACCAAAGCGGCGCTGTGGAACGAAGTGAAGGACAAGCTCGGTCAGAGCGGCTATGGCCTCTCGGGCGGTCAGCAGCAGCGTCTGTGCATTGCGCGCGGCATTGCGATCCGTCCGGAAGTGCTGCTGCTCGACGAACCGTGTTCGGCGCTCGACCCGATTTCGACGGGACGTATCGAAGAACTGATCGCCGAACTGAAGAGCGATTACACCGTGGTGATCGTCACCCACAACATGCAACAGGCCGCGCGGTGTTCGGACTACACTGCCTACATGTATCTCGGCGAGCTGATCGAATTTGGTGACACCGAAAAGATCTTTATCAAGCCGGTCCGCAAGGAAACCGAGGACTACATTACCGGCCGCTTCGGTTAAACCCGGCGAGCACCATAAGGGAGCACGACATGTCCGACAAACACCTCTCAAGCCAGTTCGACGCCGACCTCAACCTCGTGTCGTCGAAGGTCCTCGAAATGGGCGGCCTCGTTGAATCGCAGATCGTCAACGCGATGCACGCGCTCAACAACTTCGATCTGGATATGTGCGAGCAGGTCATCGCCGCCGAAGAGCGTCTGAACAAGATGGAAGTCGATATCGACGAAGAGTGCAGCAACATCATCGCGCGCCGTCAGCCGGCCGCGCGTGACCTGCGCCTCCTGATCGCGATCTCGAAGACCATCACGAATCTGGAACGCGCCGGCGACGAAGCCGAGAAGATTGCGAAGCGCACGCGGCGTCTGATGGAAGACGGCGCGTCGCGCACCATCAATATCGCCGAGATCAAGCTGTCCGGCGAGATGGCGGTGTCGATCCTGCGCCGCGCGCTCGACGCGTTTGCGCGGCTCGATACGGTAGCTGCCGCGCAGATCGTGCGCGACGACAAGGCGATCGACGAGGAATTCCGCGCCTTCGTGCGCAAGCTGATTTCGTACATGACTGAAGATCCGCGCTCGATTTCGGTGGGCCTCGACTTCCTCTTCATCGCCAAGGCGATCGAGCGGATCGGCGACCACGCGAAGAACATCGCTGAGTTCATCATCTATATCGTCAAGGGTACCGACGTGCGGCACAAGTCGCGCGACGCGCTCGAACGCGAAGCACTTAGTTAACCCACCGTATAAAGGTCAAGAGGTGCCGATGCCCAGCAGCATTCTCGTCATCGAAGATGAGCCCGCCATTTCCGAACTGATTTCGGTCAATCTTCAGCACGCGGGCCATTGCCCGATCCGCGCCTATAACGCGGAGCAGGCGCAGAACCTGATCAGCGATGTCCTGCCCGACCTCGTCCTGCTCGACTGGATGCTGCCGGGTAAGTCGGGCATTGCGTTCGCGCGCGATCTGCGCAACAACGAGCGCACCAGGCACATTCCTATCATCATGCTCACCGCGCGTGGCGATGAACAGGACAAGGTGCTCGGCCTCGAGATCGGTGCGGACGACTACGTCACCAAGCCGTTCTCGCCGAAGGAACTGATGGCGCGTATCAAGGCGGTGTTGCGCCGTCGCGCGCCGCAGCTCACCGAGGACGTGGTGGCAATCAACGGCCTGAAGCTCGATCCGGCGACCCATCGCGTCGCGGCGCATGCGGAAGGCAGCGAAATCAAGCTGGACCTCGGGCCGACCGAATTCCGTCTGCTGCACTTCTTCATGACCCATCCGGAGCGCGTGCATAGCCGCACGCAATTGCTCGATCAGGTATGGGGCGACCACGTGTTTGTCGAAGAGCGCACGGTGGACGTGCATATCAAGCGCCTGCGCGCGGCCCTTAAGCCGGCCGGGTGCGATGCTATGATCGAGACGGTGCGGGGTAGCGGTTACCGGCTCGCCAAGAGCGCGTAATTACGTAAGCGCGTTAGCAGGTGTGACAGGCTTAAGGATGAACCACGGCTCATGCCGTTCGCACTCCCGCGTCGCGAGCTTTCATCGCGGCGCGTTTTGTCTTCTCTTCGATCGCTAGGACATGAACATCATCTGGGCGCGTTCCATTGTGTCGGTCGTGCTGCTTGCTGTTCTGTGCGCGTTGCTTGGCGTGTTCGTCAGCGTCAAAACGGCACTGATCGTCGCGATCGTCGTGCTGGTCGCACAGAGCGTTTTTAGCACCTTCCATAAGCAGCGTCTGTGGCGCCTGCTCGATGCGCCGGTCTACGGCGAAGTGCCGAGCGCACCGGGTGTCTGGGGTGAAATCTACTACCGGCTGCACAAGCTGGCCAAGCGCTGGCATGCCCAGGTGCGCCAGGTCGAGCAGCAGCACTCGCGTTTCATTCAGGCCATCCAGGCTTCGCCGAACGGCGTGGCGATGCTCGACGATCACGATCAGATCGAGTGGTGCAACTCGATTTCCGAGGTGCATTTCGGCCTCGATGCGAAGCGCGATCTGCGTCAGCACATCACCCATCTCGTCCGCCAGCCCGACTTTGTCCGCTACCTGAACTCGCATCATTACGATCAGATGCTGATCATGCGCGGGATGGGCGAGAAGCGCCAGAACGTACTGTCCGTGCAGGTGTTTCCATACGGCGAGAATCGCAAGCTGGTGTTGTCGCAGGACATTACCGAACTCGAACGTACTGACGCCATGCGGCGCGACTTCGTGGCCAACGTGTCGCACGAACTGAAGACGCCGCTTACCGTGCTATCGGGCTTTCTGGAGACGATGCGCGAGTTGCCGCTAGGCGAAGCCGAACGCACCCGCTACCTCGAACTGATGGAGCAGCAGGCGGGGCGCATGCGGCATATCGTCAACGACCTGCTGGTGCTCGCCAAGCTCGAAGGCGACAACAAGTCGCCCAGCGACCAGATGATCGATATGCGCGCGGTGCTGCGGCATCTGCGCGACGATGCAGTCAATCTGTCGAGCGATCATCATCACATCACCTTCGACGCGGATGAAGGGCTGACCGTAACTGGCGTCGAAACCGAAATTCTGAGCGCGCTCGGCAACCTCTTGACCAATGCGATCCGCTACACGCCGGACGGCGGCAAGATTCATGTGACGTGGCAGGCGAACGGCGGCAGCGCGGTCTTTTCCGTGACCGATAGCGGACTCGGTATTCCGGCCGCGGACATTCCCAGGCTCACCGAACGGTTTTACCGCGTGGACCGCAGCCGCTCACGCGACACGGGTGGCACAGGGCTTGGTCTGGCGATCGTCAAACATGTGCTGCAACGGCATGACGCGCAGCTCGACGTGAAGAGCGAAGAAGGGCGCGGCAGCACGTTCACCGTGCGTTTTCCGGTGTTCCGCACGGCGCGCCGGCAACCGGCGCCGGTTTGACGATCTAGCAGCTGCGCCACGGCTCAATAAAAAAACCGCCTGTTTCAGGCGGTTTTTTTACAACGACGCGGGTCACGACAGGTGTGCGCTTAAGAGCAGAACTTGCCCAGCAGACTCATCTGCGCATTGCGCGAGGATTTGCCGGGCCGGCGGCGGCGATAGTGCCCGTCGCTTTGCATGAGCCACGCGGACTGGTTGTCGCCGAGGAAAGCCGAGAGACCTTCTGCGATCACACGGCGTTTCAGGCGGCGGTTATTGATCGGAAACGCCACTTCGACACGCCGGAAGAAATTGCGGTCCATCCAGTCGGCGCTCGACAGGTACACGTCTTCTTTGCCTTCGTTGTAGAAGTAGAAGATCCGATGGTGCTCGAGGAAGCGCCCGACGATCGAGCGGACCGTGATGTTCTCAGACAGCCCCGCCACACCCGGTTGCAATGAGCACACGCCGCGTACGATCAGATCGATCTTCACGCCTGCCATCGATGCTTCGTACAACTCGGCAATCACAGTCGGTTCGAGCAGCGCATTCATCTTGGCGACGATGCGCGCTTTCTTGCCTGCCCGCGCATGTTCCGCTTCGGCACGTATCGCCTCGACCAGCTTGGGATGCAGCGTGAACGGCGATTGCCATAGCTCATGCAGCTTCAGCTCGCCACCGATGCCGGTCAACTGCTGGAATACGTGATGCACGTCTTCGCAGATTTTCTGGTCGGCGGTCATCAGGCCGAAGTCGGTGTAAAGACGTGCGGTGCGCGGATGGTAGTTGCCGGTGCCAAGGTGGGCGTAGCGCTTGAGCGTCATCTTGCCGTTGTGCGACACGCGCCGCACGATCAGCATCATCTTCGCGTGGCACTTGTGGCCCACCACGCCGTAGACGACGTGCGCGCCCACCGCCTCGAGCTGCGCCGCCCAGTTGATGTTGGTTTCTTCGTCGAAGCGCGCCAGCAACTCCACTACGACGGTCACTTCCTTGCCGTTGCGGGCGGCCTGCATCAGCGCGTCCATCAGCGGCGAATCGGTGCCGGTGCGATAGATGGTCTGCTTGATCGCCATTACGTTCGGGTCTTTGGCGGCCTGCAAGAGCAGTTCGAGAACCGGCTGGAAGCTTTCGTACGGATGATGCAGCAGCACGTCGCCCTGATCGATCACATCGAACAGGCTCGCGCTATTGGCAACCTGCTGCGGAATGGCCGGAATATGCGGGACAAACTTCAGATCGGGCCGGTCCACCATCTCCGGCAACTGCATGAGCCGCACCAGATTGACGGGACCGTCGACAAAGTAGCAGTCCTTCTCGGACAGGCCGCTTTCGTCGAGCAGGCGCCGCACCAGATGCGGCGGCGTTTCGGCCGACACTTCGAGGCGCACGGCGTTGCCCAGGTGGCGCGCCGGCAATTCGCCCTGCAGCGCGACGCGCAGATTGGTGATTTCGTCTTCGTCGACGAACAGCTCGCTGTTGCGCGTGATGCGGAACTGGTTACAGCCGCGCACCACCAGATTCGGAAACAGCTCGCCCACGAAGCGCTGCAGCAGTGAACTCAGCAGGACGAAGCCGTGCGGATAGCCCGACAGTTCCTGCGGCATGCGCACGAGCCGCGGCAGCGCGCGCGGCGCCTGCACGATGCCCATCAGCGCCTGACGTCCGAAGGCGTCCTTACCTTCGAGTTCGACGACAAAGTTCAGGCTTTTGTTGAGCACGCGTGGGAACGGATGCGCGGGGTCGAGACCGATCGGCGTCAGGACTGGCAACAGTTCGTCGAAAAAATAATTTCGTGCCCACTCGGTTTGCGCTTCATTCCACGCTTCGGTGCCGTGAAAATAAATGCCTTCCTGTTCCAGCGCAGAGAGTACTGTGTCGTGCAGCATGCGGTACTGGCGATGCACGAGCTTCTGCGCACGCTCGACCACGAGGTCGTAGACGTGCTGCAGCGACATGCCGTCCGGCGACAGCGCGCCAGGATTGTCGCGCATCTGCTCCTGCAGCCCAGCCATTCGGACTTCGAAGAATTCGTCGAGATTGCTGCTGGTGATGCAGATGAAACGCAGGCGTTCGAGCAGGGGCACGGCAGGGTCGGCGGCTTGCGACAGGACGCGCTCGTTGAAACCCAGGATGCCCAGTTCGCGGTTCAGCAGAGGGTAGCGGGTGGACATCGGAAGTGAGATTGGAAGGTCAGGAAGGGACGGCGAAAGACGCTCGGAAATTCTCACAGTATGATGACGCTCTTATGACAATTGACTGATTATAAACATTGCCCCGGATTAGTGACATGTCGTAAATATGACGCAATGAATATGGGAGCATATGGGACCATAACGCAGGCATTCACCGCGAAGGTTACAACGTGAGGTCCGGTACGCTTAAAATGGTGGCTTTGAACGGCGTAGCCGGCAACAACCGGGCTGCGCTTGCGCGTATGGAGTCCGCACAATCGATGGTCAACACTCCACAACTTATCGCTGCCGTCGACCTGGGTTCGAACAGCTTTCGTCTGATCGTGGGCCGGGTCGAAGAAACCGATGCCGGCAGCCAGATCTACCAGGTCGATGCGCTACGCGAGCCGGTGCGGCTCGCCGCGGGCCTGTCGAGCGACAAGATGCTCGACCGTGCTTCGCAGGTGCGTGGCTGGGACGCGCTCAAACGCTTCGGCGAACGGCTGCGCGACTTTCACCCGGATCATGTGCGCGCGGTTGCCACCAACACGCTGCGCATTGCCAAGAACGCCGGCGAGTTCCTCGGCGAGGCGCAGGCTGCACTGGGCTTCCCCATTGAAGTGATTGCCGGGCGCGAAGAGGCCCGGCTGATTTACGCGGGCGCGGCACATTCGGTGCCCGCAAGTCCGGGCAAGCGGCTCGTGGTCGATATCGGCGGCGGATCCACTGAATTCATCATTGGTTCGCACTACACGCCGATCAAGATGGAAAGTCTGTATATCGGCTGCGTGAGCCATAGTCGTGCGTTCTTTCCTGCGGGCAACGTCGACGAGTACACGATGCGTCAGGCCGAGCTTGCGGCCGGCCGCGAAATCCAGATCATTTCCAGCGAGTACAAGAAGACCGGCTGGGAGCAGGCAATCGGCTCATCGGGCACGGCCCGTGCCCTCGCGGAACTGGTCGAAGCGAATGGCTTCAACGATCCAGGCGTCACCCACGGTATTTCGCGCGGCGGTCTCGAACGCCTGAAGCGGGCCCTGATCAAGGCGGAGAACGTCAATCGCCTGAAACTGGTGGCGCTGAAGGGCGATCGCATTCCGGTGCTGGCGGGCGGTTTGTCGATCATGCTGGCCGTATTCGACGAACTGGGCGTGGACTACGTCGACACCACCGACGGCGCGCTGCGTCTGGGCGTGCTTTACGACCTGCTGGGCCGTTCGCAGCACGAAGATATGCGCACGGTCACGGTGGAAGGCTTCATGCGCCGCTATGGCGTGGATCGCGCGCAGGCGGTTCGCATTGGCGAACTGGCAGTGAGCTTCTACGATCAGTTCGGCGAACCCGATACCGAGCGGCGTGCCGAGAACCGGATGTTCCTGAGCTGGGCTGCGTCGTTGCATGAGATCGGGCTGTCGATCTCGCATAGCGCGTATCACAAGCACTCGGCCTATATCGCCAGCAACGCCGACATGCCGGGCTTTTCGCGCACCGACCAGGCGCGGCTCGCCGCGCTCGTGCTGGGTCATGCGGGCAAACTCGGCAAGCTGTCGCAAACGCGTGAAGTGGAGTGGCCGCTGCTGTTCTGCCTGCGCCTCGCCGCGCTGCTGTGCCGGCGCCGTGCGGATGTCGGGCTGCCGGGGATTGCCGTGACGCGCGCCAATAACGGCTACGAAGTGCGCTTGCCGAAGGAGTGGGTGGCCAACAATCCGTTGACCGACTACAGCCTGATTCAGGAAGCGGCGGAATGGGAGAAGGTTGGCATTCCGTATCGGGTCGTTTATACGGACGACTGACGATCGGCACGAAGCACTGACCGATGCGCTCGCGTCGAGCGAAGCCATCGGCAAACAGCCCGGCGAGCGTCTGCTCGGCCGGGCTGTTCTATTTGCACTCACCCCGTCGTGTTTGATTTATGCCGGCACTGCATCGCCAAGGAAGTGGCGTGCATAGCGCGCGTTGATTTCGGTCAGGCGCAGCAAGGTCAGGAAGTCGGCTGTGTTGAAGTCCGGATCCCAGGCCGGCGCGCCGCAGATTTTTGCGCCGAGCCGCAGATAGCCTTTGACGAGCGGCGGCGGCGCGACATCCGCACCGGTTTGCAATTCGTCGACCGGCAGCGGCGTGTGCGGAAATGCACGGTACTCCTGCGCGGTCATGGCGCTGTCGCGCAGCGCGCAGTAAAGATTCGCTGCGTAGTGACCGCCATCGGCCATTGCCACGCTCGCGCAGCCCAGCATCGTTTCGTAGCCGTTGTGCAACATGTACGACGCGAGGCCGCCCCATAGCGACATGATGACGGCGCCGCTGCGGTAGTCCGGATGCACGCACGAGCGGCCCACTTCGACCATCTTCGGGCGCAGGTGCGTGAGACGCGAGACGTCGAACTCGCTTTCGGCATACAGTCGGCCGATGCGCGCCGCCTGATGCGGCGGCAGGGCGCGATAGGTGCCGACCACTTTCAGCGTGTCGAGATCGCGTACCAGCAGATGGTCGCAGTAATGATCGAAGGCGTCGACGTCGAGGCCTGCCGGGCCGGTCAGGCGGGCACCCATTTCGTCAGCGAAGACCCGGTAGCGCAGGTGCTGCGCCTCACGAAGCTCCTCGTCGGTGCGAGCCCAGGCCACCTGCAACCGGTGTTGCGCAGTGACGGTCTCCTCGGCGCGCGGCAGACGGCGGCGCGTCTCGAGGGTCGAAGCATGCGGCAGGGAAGACGTCGGCAGATCTTGCATGTGGCGTTCCTTGTCGAAAAAGGAGGATTGCGCTTTTTCGCCAATGTAGTAACGCCCGGTGACGCTCGCATGGCAGCGTCGTGACCATTCGATGACGGTCCGTAAGCTCGTCGCGCTGGTTGCGTTTCGTTGGGTTACAAGAGATCGGGGCTGATTGCCGCGCGCAACAGCACCTGCTCGTCGCCGTCGCGCTCGCGACTCGTCATCCACCATACCCCCGCCTTTTTGAGCGGCCAGCTTGCGTCGCTTTGGGCGAGCAGGTGGGCCGCGACGTGACCGAGCGTGGGCTGATGGCCGACCACCACGACTGTCGGCGCGATCCCTTGCGGCCAACCGACGGCGTTGAGGACGTCAGCCGCGCGGGCGCCCGGCGCGAGTTCGCGCAGCACGCGGTACTGATCGGTCAGGCTTTCGACGGTCTGAATGGTGCGCACGGCCGGACTCGCGAGGATTACGGCGTCGTCTTCGAGGCGCGCGCGCAGCCACTTCGCCACGGCTTGCGCCTGTTTACGCCCG
The DNA here is from genome assembly GCF_050436545.1 of Paraburkholderia sp. GAS41. Lineage (NCBI taxonomy): Bacteria > Pseudomonadati > Pseudomonadota > Betaproteobacteria > Burkholderiales > Burkholderiaceae > Paraburkholderia > Paraburkholderia sp. GAS41. The sequence goes on along the minus strand of NZ_JBNDMK010000009.1, from coordinate 28,831 downwards.
CGTACGGTCAACTGGCGGCTCAGGTCGGTCGGGGCGGTGTCTTCGGCTTCGGCGTGACGCCAAAGGATCAGGTTCATGTTGTCTCCTGGCCGACGCAAAGGGCAGCGGCGTTGTGTTGCACGACTGTCGCATGGGGCACGCATGACAGCAAGGCGGCGTGGCGAAGAAGGCGGGCTACGCGGCTGGCGTGAGGTTGTCGCATGCAGGGGCGCACGCGGGATGCGGCACGGGACGGGCAGGCGAGGCGCGGCTTTGAAGGGGGCGCAGAAGGCGTCGACGACGCCTGCGCCGGCAGACGAGCATGAGACACGCGACGCCGCGTGTCACGGACCGCTGGGCGGCGTCGAAAACGCGCCCGGATCAGAGATCGGTCAGGAAAGAGTCAGATTCACCACACAGCACATGACGAGCAGCAGTAAGGCATAGGTAACAGCGATATCGAACGGATAGCGCATGGTCTGACTCACGGGAATTTCGCCAGCAATCATCTTAGTTATTCGCTTCTCGCAGCAACGTTGCCCAGCCAACAGTTCGCAAAAAGAGGTCGGATTTAGCCGGCAAACCCCGCCGCGTATGGCTATCCCGCAATTGTCACGATTTTGGCAACAGTGTTTTCGCGGTCTAGGTATTTACCCTATGTTGCTCTGTCTTTACACTCTCGTCATCGGTCGCAAACCAGGGTGGTTATGGCGCCGCAGAAAAGAAAGTCCCGGAGGTCGTAGTCATGAAGTCGTTTATCGAAGCCGCTGTTATCGTCGCGCTGATCACTGCTCCGCTCGCCGCGATCGCGCAGTCGAACCAACCGTTGACGCGCGCCGAAGTCCGCGCCGAGCTGGTTCAAGTCGAGAAGGCTGGCTACAACCCGAACGACTGGTATCACTACCCGCAAAACATTCAGGCTGCGGAAGCCCGTGTGGCCGCTGAAAAGGCCGCCCAGGCGACCAGCTTCGGCGTGGGCACAAACGGCTCGTCGCAAGCGGGTCAGCGTACCGAACAGTAAGCATGGATTCGGCGCCGGTGGCGATCTGCGCTCGCAAACCGGTGCGGATGACGTGCTCGAAAGCTCGTCCGGCTGGGCAAGCTTTACTGTTGTCGGCTGCTGGCCGGGTGGGCCCGCGCATGGCGGGCAGGTTGTTGCTGGTGTGAGTGGTAATTGAACGCCGCTGCGGCTTGGCGCAGCATCTGACTGACATGAGGCCGCCATGGACGCGACTGTATTGGGCACCGCTGTGGGATGTTCGGTTTTGCTGATCGCAGTGATTTTCGCGGTCGGCCACTATCGACGCGAGTCTGCGCGCAAGCGTGTGATTGGCGAGATGCAGCGTCGTCGGCTGTATGAGTTCAGTCAGCCGAGGCATTGACGGGCCCGATCACGATGAGAGGGGCGATACTCGCCCCTGATTGGCGTTAACCAACGCCGCCACGCCCCCCCGTGCGGGCTGTAAAGGCCGCCTTGACGGGGCGTTACCCCACTGGCTGACTACGCGCCGCCGCGGCATGGCAGGGCCGCCCCCACGCCTGCGCCCAGCGATCAAAGCGCATTGCTATCCCATGTGTATCTCAGCGATTCCCGCCGAATCCGATTGTGAGACGAACGAGAACAGTGATTTCATAACTTAGGTATTTACCCTGGGGTTCTCGCTCTCTAGACTGTTCTTAGCGGCTGCACACAAACCTGCTTGCAGCACTGTTAAAAACAATCTCTGGAGGTCGTCATCATGAATTCGCTCATCAAGGCTGTGGTCCTCGCTGTGGTTATCGCTGCTCCGGTTGCTTCATTCGCCCAATCGAATCAGCCGTTGACGCGCGCCGAAGTGCGCAACCAACTGATCCAGCTTGAAAAGGCCGGCTACAACCCCGGCGCTAACGACGATGCCACGTATCCGGTGGACATCCAGGCAGCGGAAGCACGCGTTGCTGCACAAAACGCTGCGACGAGCGGTGTGGGTGGTGCGGTCAGCGGCTCGTCGGATTCCGGTGCTCGCGTTCCTGCGATTTCGGTGTCGAGTGGCTCGCGTTCGATCTACTCCGGTCACTAAAGCAGACGGTGCAGCGATGTCGTGGCGGCCCTGAGCCGCGGCATGCATGCTCTCTGTTGAATCGATTGGCCCGCTATTGCGCACGTGCGCTATAGCGGGCCAATTGCATATAGGGCATCGACCGACGTGACCGCGCATAGATCGGGTAGCCGTTACAATCGTCCGATCAGATTTTCACGGGAGTGGCCGGATGGCCCGCACATCGACCATTGCCTGCCGGTCCCTGAAACATGTCTCGCCCATCACGCCGCATGCGGCGAATCCGGGCATATCACGGCAGTGGTGCCGGTTGCTCCCGCTCGTGGCAGCGCTGCATGGCGGCGCTGCACTGGCCGCTGATATCGCACGGGACACGCCCGCCGCGTCGATGGCACTGGCGCAAGGGCTGTATGCGACGCCTGGGCCGTCGGCGTCGGTATCGAGCGTGGCCACGCCGACGATCACCGCTTCACCGCTTCCATCGGCACCTGCGCCTGCGCCGGTCGCAGCGACTGTCGCTGCCGCTGCCGCTTCCGCTGCTGCGCCTATCGTAACGGCAGCGCCCGCCAAGGCGCCGGAGACAGACTGGACCGGTTACGTGGCGATCATTGCGGGCATCGTGGGCGCGCTTGCGGGAATTGCCGGCGCCATCATGGGCGGACTTGCCCTTCGCAGCGTCAGCCGTCAGAAGCGGCGCGACTGATCCAACCCTGGCGTGCGCTGCATCTAAACGGCATTGTGGCGATCTTCGCGCGCGACACGACGAGTTGCGTTATCTCTCCGCTCGGCAGCACACCGTCCATGCGCAAAAGCCCGCTCGCGGCGGGCTGCAGTCAATTCATGGGGAACGGGTTTATCGCGGGGACGCTCGCTCCGCGAGGTCGCGCTGCTCGACCACCGCTCGGCGAACGGCTTCCAACAGGTCAGGTCGTGCTTCGGAGGCGGGCGTTTCGATGAACTTGCGCGAGGGAATCTTGACGTGAGGCTTCAGCGTCAAACCATAAACTTTTTGCGGCGCAGTCATGCTTGACCTCCACTGTTTGCTTGCGCATACCGCAGGGTAACGCTTGCCCAAAAAGTGTAGGTCTTTTTACGCCGCTTGTCTCGATTGTCGTAATAGGAATTGGCGAGTTGGGCGATTTCGCAGCAACCCGCAACCCGCAACCCGCAACCCGCAACCCGCAACCCGCAACCCGCAACCCGCAACCCGCAACCCGCTACGACGACCCGTATGGATCGCCGTGTATGGCTCAAGTCGCCATCGCTCAGTGGCAGACCTTGACGTGATGGTGATGGTGCCATTCCCAATGGCAATGATGATGATGGTATTCGTCGGCGAATGCCGATGTTGCCGCACATAGCGTTGAAGCAGCAACCACCACAGCGATACAGATCTTCTTCATAGTTTGCTCCGCAAAAAATACCCGTTAAAGATGCCGACGAAACGGCAGCAGTTTTTGTACCCAACGGAACGCCCGCTCCTCCAGCGGCAAACCGCGAGCGCTCGATTGTGAGGTTTCCCAGAAAAGTGATTTCAAAACTTAGGTATTTACCCTAGGTCTTCATCTTCCTACACTGACATCAGTGGCTGCACACGAACACGTTTGCAGCGCCGTCCAAAACAATCGCTGGAGGTCGTTATCATGAACTCACTTGTCAAGGCTGTTGCTATTGCTGTTGTTCTTTCCGCCCCGATCGCTTCGTTCGCCCAGTCGAACCAGCCCGTAACGCGCGCCGAAGTGCGCAGCCAACTGGCTCAACTCGAACAGGCCGGCTATCGCCCGAGTGGTGATCATGCCAGCTACCCTGATCAGATTCAGGCCGCTGAAGCGCGTGTTTCTGCTCAGAATGGCTCGACGAGCGGTGTCGGTGGTGTCGTGAGCGGGTCATCGGCATCGGGTGCTCCGGCCGCGGCATTCACCGGCTCGCGTTCGATTTACGCCGGTCATTGACCCAGTCAGATGGGCGAGGCGCTAGTGACTTATCCAGTTGCTGGCATCGCCCGCTGAGCGCGCAGTATCCTCTGCGCGACCTCGCTTTCTGAATCGTCCCGCTATCGCCGTGTCAGGCAATAGCGGGACGATTGTCTTTTGGGACGCGGCGTTTCGCGATGGTTAGTGTTGGCGTGGGGCGGACTGCGATTGGAGCAGGCCGAAGCCAAAAGGTAAAAGACAAAAGAAAAAGGGTTACACGCCGAAACGTGTAACCCTTTGATTCCGTGGTCGGAGCGATAGGATTCGAACCTACGACCCTCTGATCCCAAATCAGATGCGCTACCAGGCTGCGCTACGCTCCGACGAATCAAAGATCATATCTTGTCAGACCTATGGTCGTCAATCTCCAAATGAGAAAAATCTAAAATCCCTGCTTGCCCGCCGCGCGTTCAGCACGTGAAATCTTGCTCGCGCTCGCGTGCATCGTTCGAATGTCTCGGCCCATCTTGCAGTGTGCAGGCGCGTCGCTCGATCCACACCGAATCGCCAAATTCATGCGTGCGATAGCGATGCGATTCGAGTTCCTCGCTTGCCTTCGTCAACGTCACGGTATCGGTGAACGCGCGCAACAAGCTGTAGTGGCTCGTATCCGGCTCGTGCGTGCCGGACACGAGCGCATCGACGACGCGCAACTTCGTCTGCGGTCCGATCCGCTGCGTCGCGACGCCTTCGCCCGCGCGCACGATACCGTCGCTGCTAGCCGCATGCTCCAGCGCCCGCACCACGGTCGTGCCGATTGCCACGACACGCCCGTGCCGTGCGCGGGTCGTCGCGATCAGCGCAACAGTGGCCGCGGAAATCCGGTAGGGCTCGTCGAAGGGCAGGCGGCGATCGAGTGCCGCATCGCCGGTGGATGACAACCCTGCTGCATGTGTCAGCGTCGCAAACGGGACGCCGCGTGCATGCAGCTTCTCGACGGTATGCCAGTCGAGTACGAAACTCGCCGACGGTGGTTCGAACGCCACCGGCTGCGCTGCGATCGGCGTCCAGACGTCCCACAGGGCGAGCGGGTCGGGCACATGCGAGTACTGAACAGGCTTGCCCTGTTCGGCCAAGGCGCGCCAGATGTGGACCGCGTCGCCGTCGAACTGCAGTTCGACCAGACGCGGATGATCCAGCATGCGCACGATGCTGGCGGTGAGAATCCCGAGCGTCAGATGGTCGCCCGGTGCGAGGGCCGGGGGAGCGAGACGCGCTTCGGTCGGCGTGTGGAAGTCGCCCGCACCGAACACCACCGCGGTAAAGCGTTGGACGTCGTGGGGAGCAAGCGACGCACGTCCCGCGAGGCGGATCTCAATGGGCGCGCCGCTGCCGCAATGGATGCCGCGCAGGCTGGCCGGCAGGGTTGCCGCGTCGTTCGCGATGACGCAGTCGCCCGCTCGCAGCAAATCCGTGAACACGCTACGCGGACGATGCGCGATGTGTCCACGCGGATCGATCACCAGCAGCCGGGCGTCGTGTGGGCGTTGAAGCGGCAAGGTGGCAGCGCGCATTGTCATGCTGGGCCTCCCTCGGTGACGAGGGTCTCGTCGACGGATTGCCGCAGCGCCTGCAAGGCCGCTTCGATGGCATCGGCGAATTCGCGGGCTGCGTCGGCCGGGTGCTTCAGATGCGCGGGGTCGTCGCCGGGCGCGGCGAGTGCGTGAAGCGGCGTGTCCATGTCCCCGGGATCGAGCGACAGCACGCGCACGCGCTGCGTGGTCAACTCCTTGTCCCAGATGCAGCTCAGATGCCGCAGCGCGGCCTTGCTGGCGCCGTACGCGCCCCACGTCGGATACGGTTCGACGGCCGCGTCGCTCGAGACGTTCAGCACGACTGCGCCGCCGCGTTCGCGGGCCGCGGCGGCGAGAGACCCGAGCAAGGCGCGCGTGAGGCGAAAAGGTCCGAGCAGGTTGGTCGCGAGCGCTGTCTCGAAGTCCTCGCATTCGGTGTCGCCAAGCAGTGCAAGCGGCACAGGTCCGAGCGCCGAGGCATTGTTCACCAGCACGTCGACGCCGCCGAGCAGACCGTTGATCTGCGTCGCGAGCGGATAGATGTCCTGCTTGTCGGCGATATCGCCAACGATACCCACCACCCGTGAACGTGCCGCCGCCACCTCCGCTACGCGCTGCTGATGACGTGCCACGAAGGCGACGCTCGCCCCGCGCGCCAGCAGTTCGTCCAGCAAGGCGAGACCGAGTCCCGAAGTGCCGCCTGTGAGCGCGACGCGGATGCCATGCAGACTCTTGTGAGGGGTTTTCATGCGGGTTCTCCGGTTCAGGGCGAGACGATCGCTTTACCTGGGCTGTCTCGATGGCCCGATAATAGGAACCCCACGCCGCACGGCCGAGTGCGATGTCCAACTCCTTGTCAGAAAGTCGATACGATGGACGAGACCGCTTACGAACTCGCTCGTGAGACCGCACCAGACACGGCACACGCGGCCCAGCATCTGGCGCGCAATCTGGTGGCGTTACGGCATGCCCGCGCGCTGACGCAGGAGGGACTCGCCAAGGCGTCGGGCGTGCCGCGCTCGACGGTCGCGAATCTGGAATCGGGCGAGGGCAATCCTTCGCTCGCGGTGCTGATGAAAGTAGCGGGCGCACTCGCCGCCCCGCTCGACGAGTTGCTCGCCTCGCCGCGCGCCAAGGTGCGCAAATGGTCTGTCGACGACATCTCCGCGCAAAATCGCGGCAATGGCCTGACGATCCGCCCGCTGGTTCCGGAGCCAATGCCGGACGGCATTCTCGAAACCATGGCCTTCGCGCCGGGCGCCTACATGCGCGGTACGCCGCATCTGCCCGGCACGCGCGAATATTTCACCTGCATTGGAGGAAGAGTCGCGATTTTCGTGGCGGGCGAACGGCATGGACTCGATACGGGCGATGTCCTCGCTTTTCCGGGCCATGTGCCGCATTCGTATCGCAATGAGGATACGCAAAACGAGGCGTTGGGCGTGTCGATCGTGGTGCTGGCGAAGGCCGGCGTGTAAGCGCGGCGCATCCGCTGCAGCCGCCTGGACGCGGATTGCAGCGATTCAGCTCAATGGAAGGGGGGATTTGCACGCCCGGAATCCAAGGCGTGCTTGCCGCAAGCAGCAACGCTGCTCCATGCTGCGCAGGTTCAGCTGCCTCGCAGCGGAGAGCAATGACCGGAGGGTCGTTGCAAGGCGCGCGGCGCAGGTGCCGCGATGCTATCCGGGTTTAATGCCTGCGCCTTATCCGGTTGAGCACGTGATGCTCGGACAACCAGTGGTGCATCATCCCTTCACCGTTGTGTTCATGCCGGTAGGCGCGCGATTCGAAGATCGACAAACCTATCAGCACGAGCAGGCCAATGCCGAGCCCGATGAAACCCGCGATCGATTCAGTGTCCATGGCAGCCTCCTTCGACGTTTGCAGCCATGGGTACATAGTAGGTCAGACTTCGCGAAACGGGGTGTGCGGAACGCATGACGCGGCGGCACGGGAAGCGCCGCTGCGGTGCTGCGGGCTTTGCAGGTAGACTCTTGGCGCGTCTGCGTTCGCGTATGCGTTGTTACGTACCATTTTGAGAGTCTATGAATCGCGTCCTTCTGATTGTCCTTGCTGCGGCGGCCCTCGCGGGTTGCTCGAACGATCCCGCCACCGGCCACCATGCGCCCCCAAAAGACCCGCCTGACTATCACGGCGTGCCGACCGACGACCGTCCGCCGTCCATGCTGGATACACCCGACACATCGGTTATGCCGCAACCTGCGTCGAAGCAAGCTGCGCCGCAGTGACCTGTGGGCGATGGGGGAGTGGCGAAGCGCCGGCGCGGGCACGCCGGCACTTCTGACCCGCGCAGACTGTTCGCGCGGAGAGCACGGGCTGACTCCATTCTAGGATGCGCGGCCCGCGCGATATGTATGCGCTTGTTTCAACCCGTAACTGAAATCCGCAGCGCTTGCCGGCCTAGCTCAGGGGCTCGCTCAGCCGCGTTCCTGCACGCAGACCCAGGGCGATACGACCACCGCCCAGAGATCTGGATCGCGTGCGGCGAAATCTGCGGCAGTTTCGGCCTGAATCCGTTCGACCAGGCCGGATGAGAGCCACTGGGTGACCTGCGTTGTATCGTCGCTGGCGATGGCTTCGGCGACGCTCACCAGATCGAGATCGCGTGCGACATGCAGCAGAATTCCGCGGGCGAAGAAGCGCTCGAGCTCCGGCCAGCCGATCTGCGCGGTTTCCGCAAGCAGCGAGAGGTAGAGCGGACTGTGGGCGGCTTCGTTCGAGGTCATCGGAATAGAGGGGTTGCTGATCGGCGGGCGTTACTATAAACCATCGGAGCAGGTCCGCTGCGGCTGCGGCCGGTTCCGGCATGCCTGGCATTTTGCGCCTGATTGGCGCTCGCTTTCTATTATTCCATCGGACTGTCACGGTCCACGGCTCCGGTTCACCCCGGTTCGAACAGGATCAGCTTTTTCATGTCGCTCAATTCCACGACGCCGGCCAGCGGCGTTCACACCGTCGCCGAGGCGACGCTCGCACGCGAAGACGTGCAGCAGTTGCTCGGCGCCCACCAGCAGCCGTTACGTTTCGAAGACTGCGATTTCGAGGGCGCGGATCTGTCGCGGCTCGATCTGCGCGGTGCCGAGTTTCATCGTTGCACGATCGTCGAAACTTCGTTTTTCGGCGCAGCATTGACGCAAAGCCGCTGGCTGCGCTGCCGCGCAAGGCAGGCGGATTTCGCTTCTGCGGACCTCGTCGACGCAGTGTTTCAATCCAGTGACCTCAACAATACGAACTGGCGTCGCGCCAAGCTTGCCTCGGTGAGCTACAACGGCTGCAAGCTGACCGGCGCGAACTTCGAGGATTGCGGTGCGCTGGGTTTGAGCTTTGTCGAAACATTGCTGATCGGCGCGTATCTGCGAGGCTTGTCGTTTCGCAAAGCCACGCTGCAGGAACTCGATTTCTCCGATGCCGATCTGGCCGGTACCGATTTCCGCGAGGCGATCTTCGAAGGCGGCAGCCTCAAGGATGCCAATCTCAAGGGCGCGCGCTTCGATGGCGCCGACCTGCGCCTCGTCGATCTGAGCGGCGTGCGTCTGGTCGACGCGGGGCTATTCAAGGGCGCAACGATCTCGCATCAGCAGGCCGCTGTGCTGGTGACCGAACTGGGGTTGCGTGTGCTCTGATCCCGTGATTCCGGGCAAGGCAAATGACACCTTGCTGCCGGTGTCATTCGTCTGAGCCCGCCGTGTCAGGTCATGCCGTTTTCGAATGTGCGGAACCGATCATTCAACGTTTTTATTGTGAAATAGCTAACAGATAAAATGCTCCGCACGGCGCGAATGAATATAAAGATATGATGAAAGCATGGCGCGGCAGTGAAGCGGTTTTGTGATTAACTATGCGGAAGAGTGCGCTTTCGCACCAAGTTTCGCGAATCACAATAATCACCGGAAATGTGTATTAAGATTTGACAGTTATCAGCGGCTTCTGTCGAAATTGCCGTGCTGCACCATTGTCATATAAGGCAGGCGTAGTAACGATTTGAGCGTATTTGAGCGGCACCTTCTGCCGTCTGCGAACAGTCACTGGTTTGCTTCATTTAACGCGATTTATTCGGGTTATTTCCCTATTTTAGGTTCACGAATTGCGTATTCCGTGCGCAGACTCACATTATTCCGGTAATTAACCGATTGCGCGGGTCTGGGTGCGTTGATAGATTCCGTACTGGCGCATGGTGAACCGGTCCTTTGCCGATATGCGCCGAACCCCCGTTAGCCCGGCCCTCGAGCCGGGCTTTTTTTCTTGATTATGAATATTGCATTTGATGCGGATAATTCCGCGTTAATTCACATTAAACGCGAAGTTACATCTGGCTTACGTCTTGCCTTCCGCGCTATTGCTTGCAGCGAACGACCATTGAGCGGTTTTTCACGTTAGCGCCGAAAATGCCGCCTACTGTCCCGCCGGAAGTGGCGCCATTGTCGACGTCTTTCGAGATCACGTCGTAGCCGTACGAACCGCACACTTCGCCCGCGCGTTTGTAGCATTCGGCCCAGCTTTCGCTGGCATCGCTGCCGCTGCAATTGATGGCAAAGCCGGTGTCGCCACTCGGCAGGTAGGTCATTTTGGTGGAACTGGCGCAGCCGCCGAGGCTCGCGAGCGTCAGCGCGGCGCAGCTTGCCACCACGGCAACGGCCGTTGCGGTCCAGCCAGATTTCATGGGAGGCTCCTTACAGATTGGGGGCGGACCCGGCGGCTCGCCAAGTCCGATATCAGATGGAGCATGCGCGGACGCCGAGGTTCCCGTGCGATGCAGTCGTCAACCCAGCGCAGTCGCAATTAGCGTGCCGGTAGCGCGCGGGATGGATCGATCGAGCGGCCTTCATAGCGCAATTCGAAATGGAGCATCACGCGATCCGAGTCAGTGTCGCCCATCTCGGCGATTTTCTCGCCTTGCGTAACGCTCTGGCCTTCTTTCACGAGCAGCACGCGGTTATGCGCATACGCGGTCAGATAGTCCGCATTGTGCTTGAGGATCAGCAGGTTACCGTAGCCGCGCAAGCCATTGCCGGCGTACACGACCGTGCCGCCGGCCGCCGCGACGACAGGCGTGCCCGCACTGGCGGCAATATCGATACCTTTCGAGTTCGAACCGTCGAAGCGCCGGATCACCGTGCCGTTGACCGGCCAGATCAGCGGAATCGAGCTGGCCGGCGCGGCGGACGGCGACACATCATCCTGGGCGCCGCGCGGGGCCGGTGAAGCGGAGGCGCTGCCGCGGCTGCCGCTACGGGCGCTACCGCCTGCCGTGGCGGCCGTCACCGGCGCGGAACCGCCCGGCGGCGCGACGCGCAGCACCTGGCCGACCTCGATGCCGTCCGGATTCGACAGATTGTTCCAGCGCACGATGCTCTGCACCGACTGCCGGTTGTTGCGGGCGATCTTCGACACGGTATCGCCGCGCTCGACGCGATAAAACCCCGGACCGACTGGCGCAGACCCGCATGCGGCGAGCATGCCGAGCAACGACACGCACGCGAGCCGTTTCATTCTTCTTGTTCCCAACATTGGACCTCGCAGAGCGCTGCCGCGCGCCGATCCCAACCACGCGACAGAAGGGCAAAAACGTTGGATTCTAACGGTTTTGCAGCGCAGCACGCGAAACGGGAGGGCGCCGGGCAGGCGCTGCGGCGGGCGCGTCAAGACCGTGCCGCGGTGCGCGGACGGTCTTGTGTGACGAATCAGCGCAGGGCGCCGACGCTGATGCGCAGTGCCGCTGTCTCCGTCTGGCCCGGTTCGAGCCAGCGCAGGCCGAGGCCGTTGTGGATTGCGTCGGGCAGGCCGAGCCACGGCTCGATGCAGTAGAAGTCCGAATCGGCCGCTTCGGTCCACGTGGTGACCGCGTACCACGTTAACGAGCCGGGTCGTTGCAGGTCGAGAGTGATCGTGCGATTCAGACCGGGTGCCACGAGCCGGACCGGTTGGTCGGGCACGCCCTCGAGACAGTGGAAACGATCGAGAATGCGAGCTTCGTCGAGCGTGTAGCGCGGCTCGCCGGTTTCGGGAGCGCTGATCGAGCCGTCGGGCTGTTGATAGCGGCGCTGGGTACGCGGCAACTCCAGCACCGTCTCGCTGCGCTGTGCGTGCGGCAGCGAAAAGTAGAAATGATGGCCGGCGTAGTAGGGCAGTGCGGCGGTGCCGGTGTTGACGGTCGTCAGTTCGACGTCGAGCGTGTGAGCGTCGGCGAGCCGGTACAGCGCTTCGAAGCGGAACCCGAACGGATAGCCGGCGTGGGTGGCGTCGCTGTCCGTGAGGGTCATGCGCAAGGTGGCGCTTGCATCGGCGCCGGCGCCCGCCGTCGTTGCGGCGGGTTCGACCGTGGCCACGAACGGCAGATCGCGCGCGAAGCCGTGCATGGGCAAATCGCGCACCGTGCCGGAGGCATCGCGCCAGCGGCCGATCTGACCGTCGACGCGATGGCGCCCGAGAAACGGAAACAGCAGCGGATTGCCGCCGCGGATTCTCGCGGGCTGGCTCCAGTCGGCCACGTCGGGCCAGTGAATCACCTGCTGGCCGTCGATATGCCACGACAGTAGCCGGCCGCCGGCTTGCGGCGCGACGCGCAGCAGCGAAGCGCCTTGCGCGATCTCAATGATGTCCTGATGCTGGAATTGGGCCATGTTGGGCGGTCTGGTTGGAAGCGGTGTGGAAGCAGTGGGAGCGATGGACGATGCGCCGAGCCCCAATAGGGCGGCACGAGGTGGATTTTGCGCCGCTTTGGCCTACGGGGAAACCCTTTCGGGCAATTACGGGTTCGCGCCATGGGTCCGCGTAACGATAATCCGTCTGGCCGCCCGGTCGTTCCAGACGTCGGGCCTGACCTGCTTCTGGAGGCGTCATGGATCTTGCAATGGCAATGGGCGTCGCGCTGTTCGGCACGTTTGCCGTCAGCACGGTGTACTTTTTCTACCTGCTCGGACGTTAAGCGTCCCTCTTTCCTTTCCTTTCGATACTCGCCGCGCCGCTATTCTGCGACGCGGTTTCTCCCTGTCGGTCACTTCCACCGGTTTGCCGCCCCTGGGCGCAGCAGAGGGCTTGCCGCGGCGTAACAACCGTTTCGAGTTGTGGCGCAATGCATCAAAATTTCTTGAAACGCGGTTCAAATGCTTGGCGGTGCCATAGCGGCCAGGCATAATCGGTGCGCTTCCAGGCGTCGGTTCCAACAGGCCGGCGTGCTGCTCCTTGATTTTTCACTCACTAAAAGGACCGCCGCGTGAGCTTGTCGTTTCTGATTTTTCTGAGCGTGCTGCAGGGCGTCACCGAATTATTCCCCGTGAGCAGTCTCGGTCATACGCTGCTCGTGCCCGCGCTGTTCGGCATGCATATCGACGAGCATGCGCCGCAGTTGCTGCCGTTCCTCGTCGCGCTGCATCTGGGCACGGCGCTCGCGCTCCTGTGGTACTTCCGCAAGCGCTGGGTCGCGCTGATCGGCGGCTTCTTCGCCTCGCTTGGCGGGCGCCGCAACGACGACGGCCACATGATGTGGGCGTTAATCATCGGCACGATTCCGGCCGGTCTGGTGGGCCTCGTGCTCGAAAAGCGACTTGAGCTGCTGTTCCACGATCTGCGCATCGTGGCGATTGCGCTGATCGTCAATGGGGTGCTGTTGTGGTTCGGCGACCGTCTGCAGCGCTCGCGCTCCCATTACGGGCCGGAAAAGCTGACGTTTCGCCAGGCGTTCTTTGTCGGACTGGCGCAAATCGGCGCACTGATTCCGGGCTTTTCGCGCAGCGGTTTGACCATGATCGCCGGCAACGCGGCCGGTCTGAGCGCGGAGAAGGCGGCGGAGTTTTCGTTCCTGCTCGGCACGCCGATCATTTTTGCGGCCGGCATCCTCGAATTGCCGAAGCTGTTTCATGCGCCGGGTCAGCTTGGCGACGCGCTGCTCGGCGGCGTGCTGACGGCGATTGCCGCGTATCTCAGCGTGCGCTTCCTGATGCGTTACTTTGAAGGGCGCGGGCGACTGGCGAGCTTCGGCGTGTACTGCGTGATCGCCGGTATCGTGTGTCTCGGCTGGTTCATGCTGCACGCGCAGCCGGCTTGAGCGGGCCGTGACGATACGGCCGGCAGGTGTGCTGCAGTCGGGCTGGCTGCGGTGATCTGCCTGGCCGGTTCGGTTATAATCCGGCGCCTGGATGGCCGCCGAGCCTCGTTGAGTGGCGCATTACCTGCTGTCACGAGGCAATGGCAATCGCGAGCGGGCAGCCCCGCAGCGGTCATGTCGACCTAGATCGCTTATTGATCGGCCGAGGCGTTTCTTGCCCGGTCGGTTAAGATTTCGGTATCACTTCCTTTGTTCCGCCCTTAGCTCAGACGGATAGAGCAACGGCCTTCTAAGCCGTAGGTCACACGTTCGAATCGTGTAGGGCGGGCCACCCACTCCGCGCCGCAGACTGAACGGCTGCGAACTCCGGTCGTGCACGGCGTCGATCGACGCTGCCGTTCGGGCGCTTCCCCAAGCTCAAGCTTCCCGCACCTTCGGCGTCAGCTCGCGATGCGTCAGGTAAAGCCGCAAGTCGAACTCGGTCTGGTGGTAGCCGGGCTGCATGAACTCGCAAAGCCGGTAGAACGCCTTGTTGTGATCGCTTTCCTTCAGATGCGCGAGCTCGTGCACGACGATCATCTGCAGAAATTCGGGCGCGCCCTCCTTGAACAGCGAGGCGATGCGGATCTCCTTCTTCGTTTTCAGCTTGCCGCCCTGCACCCGCGAGATGGTCGTGTGGAGGCCCAAGGCATGTCGCAGCACGTCGAGCTTGCTGTCGTAAATGACCTTGTCGATGGCGGGGGCGCTGCGCAGGAACTTCCGTTTGAGATCGGCGACGTACGCATAGAGCGCGCGATCGGTTTGCACGCTATGGCTGCGCGGATATTTGTCGGCCAGATAGGCGCCCAGTTGCTCCTCGGCGATCAGCCGGCGAACCTTGTCCTGTAGCGCGGCGGGATACGCGCTGAGGTATTTCAGATGCTGCATGGCAGGGTTGCGGATTCAGTGGACGTGCAAAGCGTATTGTACCGGCGCCAGTCTGGTGGCTGTTCAGCGGCTGTTTGGCGGCGACTTTGGCGGCTATTCGGCTGTTGTTCGGCGGCGTCCGCGCAACGCTCACGCCGTACCGGGGCGGCAAAACGGCGTGAGGGACCGCTCACGCGGATCCTTGCGCCACCCCTTGAACGTGCTCCTGCCGCGACGGTTCGGGACGCGAAGTCACGAAGGTAGCCGCCAGACACTCTTCCACCAGGTCACGAAACGTCGTGGCGTTGCGCACGTTGCCCGCTGTCGCCTCATCCATCACGCCTTCCGACTGGCCGCCGAAGCCGACGATCACCGTCGTCGGGTTGGGTTGATTGCGGATTCGTCTGAGCAGGTTGCGCAAATACGGCGGCGACTCGGCGGCATCCAGCGAGACCACGCAGAGGATCGTCGCATTGCCGGCTTCTCGCGCTTCGCTGCGCGTGCTGCGGAATTGCTCGTAGGTCGTCGCGACAGTCGTGATGTTTTGCCGGCCCAGCAACTGCACGGCAATCGCCGCGGCGACCTCGTCGAAAGCGCCGCGTCCGGAGATGCACAGCACCGTGGTGGCGCTCGCGGCGTGCGGCTGCGTGTCCGCGTTCGCGTCAGTGCTTGCGTCAGTGCTTGCGTCCGTGCTTGCGTCGCCGCCGTCGTAATGCGGCTCGGTGCGACCGTCGGTACGCGCGGCTTCGGCGGCCTCTGGCGTCGCGATCCCGTCCGGCAGACCTTCCACCGTTTCGAGGTTTTCGATGATATCGACCACCGACTCGTTGAAGCGCAGTAGTTGCTCGGAGGTCAGCACACCGCGCAGCGCGTCGTTGCGTGCGAGTCGCAAGCCTTCGAGCGCCACCTGATCGTAGTAATCGACCACCGAGATTTCACCGAGCAGCCGGTCCGCCTGCACGATGGCTTCATGTGGATCGTCGGCCAGCAACCGTTGATAGAACGTCTGCGCGGGCGTGAGGGCCGGCTGGTCGCCGAGCAGGATGGTGAGGAAGTTGAGCCGGTCCGCATAGCGGCCGAGCGTGACGAGGCACAGCGTCAGCGGAGTCGACAGCACGAGCCCGACCGGGCCCCACAGCCAGCTCCAGAAAATGGCGGCCACCACGACGGCAAGCGGGGAGAGGCCCGAGCGGCGGCCGTACAGGTACGGCTCGGCCACCTGGCCGGCCACCAGATCGACGACCACGAACAGGACCAGCGTCCACACGGCCATGGTCCATTGCGGCTGAATGGCAGCGCCAAGGCAGGTTGCGAGCAACGCGGCAATCCAGATGCCGATGTACGGCACGAAGCGCAACAACGCGGCGACGACACCAAATAGCAGGGCGCCCGGCACGCCGATGCCGGCGAGGCCGACGGCGATCACCGCGCCCACGCTGAGGTTTAGACCCAGTTGCGCGACGAAGTAGCGGCTCAGACGGCTGGCGGCGTCGTTGATGGCCGTGGTGGTGCGGTGCAGATCGCGGGAGCCGAACAGGCTGATCAGGCGGTCGCGCAGATCCTCACGTTGCAGCAGGATAAAAATGGTCACCACCAGCACGATAAAGGTCGTCTCGAGCGGTGCGACGACCGGCGAAAACGCCCGTTGCGCCAGTTGCATCGGCGTAAGCGCCGGTTCATGCACCTCGACGGGCATGGGTGCCGGCGGGGCGTTGCGGCTCGCTTTGCCGAAACTGCGCGGCGCCGCCGGGCGCGACGGCGCGACCCGCTGCAGCGTCAGCGCGGCCCGGCCGAGCAGGACATCGGCACGGCCGACGGTCTTTTCCTGCACGGTCTCGATCTTACGTTCGATGGCGACCTGATATTGCGGCAGATCGGCCGCCAGCTGGACGATTTGCGCCGTGATGAGCGCGCCCGCGCCCAGCACGATGGCGAGCGCAAAGAACACCGCAATGAAGATCGACGGCAACTGCCCCATGCGCAGGCGCCGCAGCGCCGCCACCAGCGGCGCGAGCAGAAAGCTGAGCAACACCGACAGCGTGATCGGGATCAGCACGGCGCGGCCGAAATAGAGCCCGCACACCACGACGACACCGGTAATCACCGACGCGAGGCCGTGCATGCTGGGCGACCCGGGTGGATACACGCGGTTGGGCCGTCCGTGAGGCGGCAACGAAAGTTTCATTTTGGCGACAATCTGGTTGGCAGGACGCGTTCAGGCTCCTCAGCACCTCGAGGATACAATCGCAGAGCATAGCAATTCACGAGCCCAGCGCGCAGTTTCTGGCGCCCGACGAGGCAGCGTCCCGGGCACGGCGCGATGTCTTTATGGCGTGCCGTTCCGGCAATGGGCAAGAAAGCCTGGCCGATCCACCAGCCGCTCGAAATACTCGGCAACTGCGGGAAAGTGCGGATGGGCGAGCGGTGTACTGAACCAGCGGTTGAGCGAGAGGCCGATCGGGATATCCGCAAGCGAGAAATCGCGTCCTGCGATAAACGCCCCGGTTGCTTCGAGCTGTTTGTCCAGAATTGCAATATGCCTCGCCCAATTGACGGAGGACAGGCGGATCGATTCGGCATCCTGATGATCCGGCAACTTTCTGACGAGCGCGAGGAAAGCGTAGCTCCACGCGCGGTTCAGTTCGGAGGCTTGCCAGTCAATCCACTGATCGACGCGCGCTCGCGCTTGAGGATCGGCAGGATAAAGCCGCGCGCCGTCGTAGCGGGACGCCAGATAGCGAATGATCGAATTGGATTCCCACAGCACGAAGTCGCCGTCCTTGATAACGGGCACCATGGCATTGGGGTTGAGCGCGAGAAAGTCGGGGGTATTCGTGGGTCTGAAGCCGGATCCCCAGTCTTCCTGTTCAAACGGCAGTTGCAGCTCCGCGCAGGTCCAAAGCACCTTGCGGACGTTGATCGACGTGATTTTCCCAAGTAGTTGCAGCATGCGCAGTCCAGTGAGTGGCGGCATGCGTGATTCTAGGGGAGACGTGCAACAGCGGAAAGATACAGTTCGGGAACGGAGAGGCGGTGCAGCGAGCCGCCTGGGTGGGATCCAGCGTGCTGCCAGGTTGCTTCGGCAATCAGCCGCTGATCAGCAGATAGCAACCGCCGATCAGCAGCACAAACGAGGCGAGCAGAGTGACGGTACCCGCACGAGTGAAGAGGCTCGGCCAATTTGGGCGCGGTAGCGCCTCGAGGCTGATGATGCTCGGTACCGGCGCCGGGTCGCGCCGCACGAAGAAAGGCACGAGCGCGATGCAAAAGAGCGCAAGCATGAACGAGAAGAATTTGAGAGCGAACGAGAATTCCATGGGAGCGGCTGACAGTAAGGCGCGCAAAGGATTTGCGCTGACCGTCAATCTTATGAATCCCTGCCGGCCATGAATATGAGACGAGTCTGAAAACCCCCTTAAGGTGACGCGCCGGCCCACTCGCACACGGGCGTCATGCTATTCTTTTCAGGCCCAGATCACGAACGGCTTCGTGACCGACCGGACGATCTCTCGAGGAGAATATTCAATGTCGACGCGAACCCGTGTCCTGTTCCAAGTCACCCTAGGCGGATTGCTGCTGGCTGCAACGGTTGGCGCTGAGGCAGCGAACCTCGGCTTTCTCAGCGACACGCCTATCGCTTACATGAAAGAGCGCGACATTGCGTCGGTGAAGAAAGCGGTGTTCAGCGCGCTCGATTCCAAACAGGACGGCGAGGCCGCCACCTGGGTCAACGACGGCACGGGCAACAGCGTGCACATCGACGCAACCATCACCCCGCTTAGCACCGCGAAGGACGGCGATCGTACCTGTCGCGACACGACCGTGGTGTTGAACGCCAAAGGGCAGTCAATGACATTGCGCCCGCAATTCTGCCGCGCAGGCAGCGGCGTGTGGCAACTTCAGAAGAAGAATTGAGCGCGCGCGTCGTCTCCTGCGGTGTGGTGCTGCTCGATCCGCACGGCCGCGTGTTGCTCGCGCACGCCACTGAGACGTCGCATTGGGATATTCCGAAAGGACATGGCGAGGAGGGCGAGGCGCCGCACGTCACGGCGCTGCGCGAGATGGTCGAGGAGACCGGCATCGTGATCGCGGCCGAGCGTCTCAAGGACCTCGGCCTGTTCGTCTACCGGCGTGACAAGGACCTGCATCTGTTCGCCGCACGTGCGCATGACGACGAGCTGGATCTGAAGGATTGCGTCTGCACGTCGATGTTTCCGCGTCGCTCGGACGGCACGCTGATTCCCGAAATGGATGGGTATCGCTGGGTCGCGCCGGAGGAGGTCGAACGCTATGCGAGTCGCAGTCTGACGCGGCTGTTCCAGACCACGTTGTCGCTAGCTGAACTGCATCGCAACATGTGAGTGCGGGCGCGGCGGGAAGCCGGGCGAAGGCGTGACGTGCACTCAGTCGAGCGCGCGATCGTTCGGATGGGCGAACAACGCGCGCATCGCCGCCGACAGCGGGAAATTGAGATTGATCCCGTGAGGCGGAATGGGTTGCGTAAACCATACGCCGTAGAGACGCTCCGCGTCGCCGGACGTCTGCATCCGCTCAATCACGCCATTCACCAGCTCGCGCATCGGCGCATCGCCTTTGCGGAACATGCAGGCGTAGACCTCGTAGCCGAGCGGTGTCCCCGTGATCAGGAAGTCGTCCGGGTGCGGATCGGTGGCCTTGAAGCCGTAGATGATCGGCTCGTCCATCACGAAGGCCACCGCGCGATCGTCCTTGAGCGCGGCAAATGCGTCTGAGTGATCGCGCACGCTGGTAATGCGCATGTTGAGATGCTTGTCCACATTCAGCTCACGCAGCAGCCGCTCATCGGATGTGCCTGCTGTGGTCACCACGGCCTTGCCGGCCAAATCCGGAAAATCGCTGATACCGCTGGTGCGGCGTACGATCATTCGTACCGCGTACTGGAAGAAGCTGTCGGAGAACGCCGCTTCGCTTTCGCGTTCATGGGTATGGGTAGTCGAGCCGCATTCCAGATCGATCTGGCTGTTCTGCAGCATCGGGATGCGATTCGACGACGTCACGGCAACTTCGCGTACCTTGAGTTCCGGCAGGCCGAGCGTCTTCCTGAGTTGGTCGACGATCGCGAGGGCGATCGTTTGCGAATAGCCCACCGTGGAGTGGCCGTCGAAATAAGAGAACGGAATGGAGGCTTCGCGCACGCCGATGAGTACGATCCCGTCGTCGTGGACTTTCTTGAGTGTGCCGGTCAGTTCCTGCGCGTGGGCGGAGCATGCTAGCCATGCCGTAGCCAGCGCGACCAGCGCGGAGCGCATGCGTGACGGACGGCGGGCTGCAAACATCATCGTTTCTCCCGGAGCGGTGCGCACACCGTCACTCTGACTGGGCCGTTGTGCGACGCACGGACCAGGCCTCTTGGAAATCGCGGACCCTCAAGCGGTCCGGCCAAAGCGCGGTACGGCTGGCCTCAGCCGCACCGCCGGCAGATCCAGCTTACGCTGGCTTGCCCCAACTGTCGCGCAAAGTGACGATGCGATTGAATACGGGCTTGCCCGGCCTGGAATCGACGCGATCGGCGACGAAGTAACCATGCCGTTCGAACTGATAGCGTTGCTCCGGCAGCGCGTCGCGTGCGCCCGGTTCAAGATAGGCTTGCACCACGCGCTTCGAATCCGGATTGAGGGCCTCGAGATAATCGCGGCCGCCTGCGTCGGGCTGCGGTTCCTTGAACAGACGGTCGTAGATCCGCACTTCGGCCGGCACGGCACCCACGGCGCTGACCCAATGGATGTTGCCCTTGACCTTGTAGTTGTTCGCGCCTTCGGTGCCAGACCTGCTGTCCGGGAAGTAGTTGCAGTGGACGGCGGTCACGTTACCGTTCTCGTCCTTATCCGCACCAATGCATTCGATGACGTAGCCATAGCGCAGACGCACCTTGTTGCCCGGGAACAGACGGAAGTAACCTTTGGGCGGCGTCTCGGTGAAGTCGTCGCGTTCGATCCACAGTTCGCGCGAGATCGGGAAAAGGCGCGTGCCGTGCTCCGGATGATGCGGATGTACCGGCGCGTTGCACTCCTCCGTGACGCCTTCCGGGAAGTTGTCGATGATCAGCTTGACCGGATCGAGCACGGCGGCCGTGCGCGGCGCCTTGTCGTCGAGGTCGTCGCGCAGCGCGCCTTCGAACACGCTCATGTCGATCCACGAGTCGACCTTCGTCACGCCGATGCGCTCGCAGAACAGCCGGATCGCCTCCGGCGTAAAGCCACGACGACGCACGCCGACGATGGTGGGCATGCGCGGGTCGTCCCAGCCATCCACATGGCCTTCGGTGACGAGTTGCAGCAGCTTGCGCTTGCTGGTGATCGCGTACGTGAGATTCAGGCGCGAAAACTCGATTTGCTGCGGCAGCGGGCGGGTGAAGATGCCGGCGTCGGCCAGTTCGTTGAGGATCCAGTCGTACAGCGGCCGGTGGTCTTCGAATTCCAGCGTGCACAGCGAATGCGTGATGTTTTCCAGCGCGTCCGAAATGCAGTGCGTGTAGTCGTACATCGGATACACGCACCACGTGTCGCCAGTGCGATAGTGATGGGCAAAGCGGATTCGGTAGATAACCGGGTCGCGCATGTTGAAGTTCGGCGACGCCATGTCGATCTTCGCGCGCAGCACGTGCTCGCCTTCCTTGAACTCGCCGGCTTTCATGCGGCGGAACAGATCGAGGTTTTCCTCGGCCGAACGTTCGCGGAACGGCGAGGGCGTGCCCACTTCCGTCGCCGAGCCGCGATTGGCGCGCATTTCTTCGGCCGACTGGCTGTCGACATAAGCCTTGCCGCGCTGGATCAGCAGTTCGGCGAACTCGTACAGCTTGTCGTAGTAGTTGCTTGCGTAGTAAAGATGTTCGTTATGGTCCTTCTGCCATTCGAAGCCGAGCCATTTCACGGCGTCGATGATGGACTCGACGTATTCGACGCTTTCCTTTTCCGGGTTGGTGTCGTCGAAACGCAAATGGCAGATGCCGCCATAACTGTCCGCCACGCCGAAATTCAGGCAAATACTCTTCGCATGGCCAATGTGCAGATAGCCGTTCGGCTCGGGCGGGAAGCGTGTTTCCACGCGCTGGCCCCACTTCCCGGAGCGGTTGTCTTCGTCAATGATGTTGCGAATGAAATTGGATGCCGCTGGCGCGTCGTTGCGTTCGGTATTCATGCGAAAGGAGAAGGTCGGTCGAGGGCGCGTGGTGCGCTCACTTATCCGTCAATTCTACCTGACGACTCCCCTTCTGGCAGACCGAGTGCGGCGTCCAGCCAACGGTTGGCGGTTTTTCGGGCGCCGTTGCACGCTGTAACAGGACGTAAATCGCTTTGTTGACGCATGAGCGGCCCCCGTAGGATGCGACGGTCGCGGCGCCGTACTGACCGCCTGACCGCACCTGAAAACCCGTCTGAAAGGAATCCATCATGAGCAAGGCCATCCCCATCGCGCGAAAACTGAGCACGGCCGCCATGCTGTGCGCCGCTTGCGCTGCGGGACTCGTGACGGCCCAGACGGCGCTGGCGAAAACCTCCGCGCCGAAGCCGGTTCTGGATGGCTCGGCGGTGGCCGTGCCGGATCAGTACAGTGCCGATACGGCGCAGCAGATCTTTGCCGAAGGCGGCAATGCGGTGGACGCCGCGGTGGCGATTGCGTTTACGCTTGCCGTAACCCGTCCCGATGCAGGCAATCTCGGCGGCGGCGGTTTCATGACGCTGTACGTGGACGGCAAACCGTATTTCCTCGACTACCTCGAACGCGCGCCGCAGTCGGCGACTCGCGACATGTATGTCGACGACAAGGGCAAGGTCATTCCAGGCATGAGCGAGGTGGGCGCTCGCGCGGTGGGCGTGCCGGGCACGGTCGACGGCCTGTGGCAGGCGCAGCGACGCTTCGGCAAGCTGAAGTGGAAGCAGGTGCTCGCGCCCGCCATCCACTATGCAAGCGATGGCTTCAAGGTCGATGCGCAGTTGCAGAAGACGCGCGACGCCGCGGCGCCCGGCTTCGCCGGCAAGACCAGCTTCGGCGCGTACTTTTCGAACCTGAAGGCGGGCGTCAATTTCCAGCAGCCCGAGCTGGCGCAGACGCTGACACGTATCGCCGGCGATGGCGGACGCGAATTCTACGAAGGCCGCACGGCGGATCTGATTGCGAGCCAGATGTACGGCCATGGGCTGGTTACCCGACAGGACCTGCAACAATACAAGGCGGTGTGGCGTCAGCCGCTCTGCGCCGACTGGAACGGCTACCAGCTCGTCACGGCGCCACCGCCGAGTTCGGGGGGCGTCGGGCTGATCCAGATGCTCAAGATGAGGGCCGATCTGAAGCAGGCGTTCGGCGGCCTCGATCTGAATTCCGCGCCCTATATCCACCTGATCGCGCAAATCGAAGACCGCGTGTTCGCCGACCGCCAGCAATACCTCGACGACCCGGATGCGACGCCCGTGCCGGTCGACAAACTGACCGACGACAGCTATCTCGCGCAGCGTGCCGACGAAGTAAGTCCTGACGAGGCGCCGGGCGCAGCGCCGGTCAAAGCGGGCCTCGCTGACGCTGGCGCGGCGCCTGAAAAACCGCAGACGACCCACTTCTCGGTGGTCGACAAATGGGGCAACGCAGTCTCGAACACCTATACGCTGGACGGCTCGTTCGGTTCGGGCGTGGTGGTGGACGGCGGCGGTTTCCTGCTCAACGACGCGATGGACGACTTCGTCACCACGCCGCGTGCCGTGAATCCCGCCGGCGCCAGCGGCGTGAGCGGCACGGGCGGCGGTTCGGGCGATGAGCTGAACACGATTGCGCCGGGCCGGCGGCCGTTGTCGTCGATGACGCCGACGCTCCTGCTCAAGGACGGCAAGGTGGCGCTCGCGATCGGCACGCCGGGCGGTTCGCGCATCTTCACGACGATTTTCCAGGTGATGACGGATATGTACGATTTCGGCCTGTCGCCGGCCGACGCTTTGGCGGCGATGCGCTTCCATCATCAGTTGCTGCCGCAGAAGACAATCTACTGGGAGCCGTATCATCCGGTAACGGGCGAGCTTGCCGAGCAGCTGACGGCGCGGGGCTACACGCTGGAGGGGCAGTCGTTCAACGGCGACGTGCAGTTGATCCGGGTCGACGGCACGACGCCGCAACCGGCAGCCGATCCGCGCGGGGTGGGCGTAGGAAGCGTGTTTCAGTAAGCGGCGAGCGGCCATCACAGGGCGACGGGGAAACGCGATGATCGAGCAGAAGGTGTTGGTATTGCCGGGTTATATGAACTCGGGCGAGGGGCATTGGCAAACGCGCTGGGAAGCCTTGCATACGGACTTTGAACGCGTGCAGATGGCAGATTGGGCTCATCCGGAGCGCGACGCGTGGTGCCGCACGCTCGATGCGGCGGTGCGGGCGTCGGCGGGACCGATTGCTTTTGCAGCGCACAGCCTGGGGTGTCTGACGGTGGCGTTTTGGGCCGCTCAGTACGCCCGTGCCGAGAGTCTCGCGAAAGTGACGGGCGCGCTGCTGGTAGCGCTGCCCGATCCGGCCGGTGCAGCGTTTCCGCAGGATGCAGGCGGATTTACGCCCGTGCCGTTGGCCATGTTGCCATTTCCCAGCGTGGTGGTCGCCAGTACGGACGATCCGTATGGCGGCATCCCGTTTTCGCAGGAATGTGCTGCCGCGTGGGGTAGCCGCTGGCGGGAGATCGGCGCGCGCGGGCATATCAATGCCGACAGCGGGCTCGGCGATTGGGCCGAGGGCCAGCAGTGGCTGGCGTCGCTCACGCGGGGCACGGTGGGCGGCGGGGGGCGAACGGGTTGACGGACAGCGGTAGGCGGGCTGACGAGCGGGGACGAGCGGGTCGATAAGCGGGTCGCTGAGTGGGGGTAAGCGGACCGGAAAGCAGACCGAAGCGCGGCTCGAAGAGCCGGGCCGGGCGTGACCGCCCGGCGTCCCGCTTCAGATCACCGATTGCCCGCGCAACTGCGCAATCCGCTCGTCGTCGTATCCCAGCACGTCGCGCAGGACGCTGTCCGTGTGCTCGCCAAGGGTAGGCGGATGAGCGAGCGCCTGCGGCGGCGTCCCGCTCATGTTGATCGGATTGCGCACCAGCTTCACGGTGCCGCCTGACGGATGCGGCAGATCGACCTGCATGCCGCGCGCCACCACCTGCTCGTTCTCGAACACCTCCGCCAGATCGTTGATCGGGCCGCAGGGCACGCCGGCGGCTTCGAGCGCGGCAATCCATTGCTGCTTGCCAAGCGTGCGGACCATTTCCACAAGAATCGGCACCAGCGTGTCGCGATTGCGCACGCGCTCCGGATTGGTGGCGAAGCGCTCGTCGTCGGCGAGTTCGGGCCGCCCGCCGGCTTCGACGAATTTACGGAACTGCCCGTCGTTGCCCACCGCGACGATGATCCAGCCGTCACTCGTCTGGAAAGTCTGATACGGCACGATGTTGGGGTGCGCATTGCCCCAACGCACGGGCGGCCGGCCACTGGCGAGGAAGTTGGAGTTCATGTTCGCCAGCATCGCGACCTGTACGTCGAGCAGCGCCATGTCGATGTATTGGCCTTCGCCCGTGCGGTCGCGGTGGGTGAGGGCGGTGAGCACCGCGACCGTCGAATACATGCCGGTCATCAGGTCCGCGATCGCCACGCCGGCTTTTTGCGGACCGCCACCCGGTTGGCCGTCGCGCTCGCCGGTGATGCTCATGAAACCGCCGATGCCCTGCACGATGAAGTCGTAACCCGCCCGCTGCGCGTAGGGCCCGGTCTGGCCGAAGCCGGTCACCGAGCAATAGACGATGTCCGGCTTGACCTCTTTCAGCGATGCGTAGTCGAGCCCGTACTTCTTCAACTGGCCAACCTTGTAGTTCTCCAGCACCACGTCGCTGTGCGCGGCCAGTTCGCGCACGATGCGCTGCCCCTCGGGCGTGGCGATATCCACGGTCACCGAGCGCTTGTTGCGGTTCGCCGCGAGGTAGTAGGCCGCTTCGTGCGTGTCTGCGCCATCCGGCGTCTTCAGGTACGGAGGACCCCAATGGCGCGTGTCGTCGCCGACTTCCGGGCGTTCGACCTTGATGACGTCCGCGCCGAAGTCGGCGAGCGTCTGTGCGCACCACGGACCGGCGAGCACGCGGGTGAGATCCAGCACGCGGATATGACTGAGAGCGCCCATATGGTTTCGTTGTCTCCTGATTGGCCCGGCTGCGACGCCGGCACGCCACGCAGTGTGATCTGGCGATGATGCCTATACCGTCGCAGCGTCGATGTGCAGAATCTTAAGCGATTCCCGCGTGCCGGCCCATTCGGCCGGACGGCATAGGCGGAATGACATGCCGCCGAACGCCGCAGTTTCATCCTGCACCTGGCCAGATGGCCAATCCCGCCCGCCAGGTGCCGCGCACCGTCGCGGAAGGGCTCCGATCCCGTATAATCAGTCGTTTAAGCCCTATTCGGTTGGCGCAGCGCGGGTTCATCCCGCATGTCGCCAGATCCTGTCAGCACCGTCCCCCAGTACGCTATGAAAGCCGCCGAAATCCGCGACAAATTCCTCAAGTTCTTCGAATCGAAGGGCCACACGATCGTTCGCTCGTCGAGCCTCGTGCCCGGCAACGACCCCACGCTGCTCTTCACCAATTCGGGGATGGTGCAGTTCAAAGATGTGTTCCTCGGCACGGAGTCGCGTCCTTACTCGCGCGCCACGACCTCGCAGCGCAGCGTGCGTGCCGGCGGCAAGCACAACGATCTGGAGAACGTCGGCTACACGGCACGTCACCACACGTTCTTCGAGATGCTGGGCAATTTCTCGTTCGGCGACTACTTCAAGCGCGACGCGATTCACTACGCCTGGGAACTACTGACGGGCGTGTACCAGTTGCCGAAAGACAAGCTGTGGGTCACGGTCTATCACGAAGACGACGAGGCGCACGATATCTGGGCCAAGGAAGTCGGCGTGCCGGTCGAGCGCATCATCCGCATTGGCGACAACAAAGGCGCGCGCTACGCGTCGGACAACTTCTGGCAGATGGCCGACGTCGGCCCGTGCGGCCCGTGCTCGGAAATCTTCTACGACCATGGTCCGGAAGTGTGGGGCGGCCCGCCGGGATCGCCTGAGGAAGACGGCGACCGCTACATCGAGATCTGGAATCTCGTGTTCATGCAGTTCAGCCGCGACGCGCAGGGCAACATGACGCCGCTGCCCAAGCAGTGTGTCGACACCGGCATGGGCCTCGAGCGGATCGCAGCCGTGCTGCAGCACGTGCACAGCAACTACGAGATCGACCTGTTCCAGGCGCTGATCAATGCGGCTGGCCGTGAAACCGGCGTGGCCGATCTGACCAACAACTCGCTGAAGGTGATCGCCGACCACATCCGTGCGTGCTCGTTCCTGATCGTCGACGGCGTGATTCCGGGCAATGAAGGCCGCGGTTACGTGCTGCGCCGCATCGTGCGCCGGGCGATCCGTCACGGCTACAAGCTGGGCAAGAAGGGTTCGTTCTTCCATCGTCTGGTGTCCGACCTGGTCGCGCAGATGGGCGGGGCTTACCCGGAATTGAAGGAAGCCGAACAACGCGTGACCGACGTGCTGCGTCAGGAAGAAGAACGCTTTTTCGAGACCATCGAGCACGGCATGTCGATCCTCGAAGGCGCGCTGGCGGATCTCGACGCGAAAGGCGGCAAGACGCTCGACGGGGAACTGGCGTTCAAGCTGCACGACACCTATGGTTTCCCGCTGGATCTCACGGCGGACGTGTGCCGCGAACGCGAAGTGACGGTCGACGAAGCCGCTTTCGACGAAGCCATGGCGCGTCAGCGCGACCAGGCGCGCGCGGCCGGCAAGTTCAAGATGGCGCAAGGCCTCGAATATTCGGGCGCGAAGACCACGTTCCACGGCTACGAAGAAATCGTCTTCGACGACGCCAAGGTGATCGCCCTGTACGTGGATGGCGCGTCGGTCAAGGAAGTGACGCCGGGCCAGCAGGCAGTGGTGGTGCTGGATCACACGCCGTTCTACGCGGAATCCGGTGGCCAGGTTGGCGACGCGGGCCTGCTCGCCAATGCGAGCGTGCGTTTCGAGGTGGCAGACACGCTCAAGGTGCAAGCCGATGTAGTCGGCCATCACGGCACGCTCGGACAGGGCACGCTGAAAGTCGGCGACGTCGTGAAGGCGGAAATCGACGCCGTGCGTCGTGCCCGCACCGAGCGCAACCACTCGGTCACTCACCTGATGCACAAGGCGCTGCGTGAAGTCCTCGGCGGCCACGTGCAGCAGAAGGGCTCGCTCGTGGACCCGGACAAGACCCGTTTCGACTTCGCCCACAACGCGCCCATGACCGACGAGCAGATCCGTCAGGTCGAAGCCATTGTGAACGCGGAAGTGCTGGCGAACGCACCGGGCATCGTGCGCGTCATGCCGTTCGACGAAGCGGTGAAGGGCGGCGCAATGGCGCTGTTCGGCGAAAAGTACGGCGACGAAGTACGCGTACTGGACCTCGGCTTCTCGCGTGAGTTGTGCGGCGGTACGCACGTGCGCCGCACGGGCGATATCGGCTTGTTCAAGATCGTGATGGAAGGCGGCGTGGCGGCTGGTATCCGGCGGGTGGAAGCGATCACCGGCGACAACGCCGTGCGCTACGTGCAGGAGCTCGATTCGCGCATCAACGCGGCGGCTGCCGCGCTGAAGGCGCAACCGTCGGAGCTCACGCAGCGGATCGTGCAGGTGCAGGATCAGGTAAAAGCGCTGGAGAAGGAACTCGGCGCGCTCAAGTCGAAGATGGCTTCGAGCCAGGGCGACGAACTGGCCGGCCAGGCGATCGAAGTCGCGGGCGTTCACGTGCTGGCGGCTATGCTCGACGGTGCGGACGTGAAGACGTTGCGCGAAACCGTCGACAAGCTGAAGGACAAGCTGAAGAGCGCGGCCATCGTGCTGGCTTCGGTGGAAGGCGGCAAGGTCAGCCTGATCGCCGGTGTGACGCCGGACGCGAGCAAGAAGGTCAAGGCCGGCGAATTGGTCAACTTCGTGGCGCAGCAGGTGGGTGGTAAAGGCGGTGGCCGTCCCGACATGGCGCAGGCTGGCGGCACCGACCCGGCCAATCTGCCGGCGGCGCTGGCAGGCGTGAAGGGCTGGGTCGAAGCGCAGTTGTAAGCGCTGGAACCGCCCCGCTGCTGAAGCGAGGCGATGTATGCAAAAGAGCCGCGAGCGTAAAAACTCGCGGCTCTTTTTTTGGAGAATAGGCCGCAAGCAGCAGCGTAGGACCAGTGCGGGTGTGCCGCACCCGCACCCGCACCCGCACCCGCACCCGCACCCGCACCCGCACCCGCACCCGCACCCGCACCCGCACCCGCACCCGCACCCGCACCCGCACCCGCA